>JBBRSG010000022.1:0-54312 GCA_038245615.1 Chloroflexia bacterium
ACCGCCAGCGAATCGCGGTCAGCCTCGCTATAGGTCACGACGGTTGCCACCCCCAAATCCCGGCAAGCCCGCACCACCCGCAAGGCTATTTCGCCTCTATTCGCAATCAGAACTTTTTTGAACATTTGCTATTTTTCTTTTTCACTGAAAATAATAATGATCAGGATTCTCTCCTGCCTTTTGCAAAAGCCAAAGGGCATTTTTGATAGAATTCTCGGAGCTATAATTTGTTTCTAAGAACCATCCATTTGAAAGCTTTGCATTACCTGTGAATAAAGCACCACCTTTATGGATTGCAGTCGTATTTATCAAATATCTTTTTTTCTGAGCAAAGTCCTCAATAGGTGGGATTGGTAATTTTTGTGTATTTATAAGCCATTCAGCAACTTCTTTAAGAATATTGCTGTAATTGACTATTGATGCAGTAGCTCCATTTGGGAACTTTAATGCAGTTGGGCGCTTACTCGCTTTAATAACTTTACTTAATGGTGTCCAATTTGTAATAATATGCGCCGATGGCACTTCATTAGCTGGTTGTATCGTCACACTAGGTGATAACTTTGGTGAGAGAGGAAGCTTGGGAACAGGAGTCGCAGCAGCCGAATAGCTCGAATTAGAAATAGTTGACGGCGTGGGACTACTCATTCCACTTAAATGAATTACAGGAAAAAAAGCTTTGTCTGGTTCAGATAAATTTGTAGGCATCAAACTAACCAGTTTTGCCAACAATAAATTCTCAGGTTCGTTTTTAACACTAAAACTCATTATTTCCTTTTCAGAAAATGGCACTTGTTTAAAAGCATCGGTAACAATCCATCTATCGCCGTCCGTAGCTAAGGCATACTTTATTCCGCTGTGAAAGGCATAGTTCGTTACTTGTATCAGGTCATTTGTATTCAGATTACTAAGTTTTTTGGCTTCCAGTATAGCCACTGGCTTATTTTCGGAATTTAACAATGCGTAATCCGCTCGGCCTCCGACCACTTTATTATACTCAGGAAAAACCTTGCCAGGGTCATGAACATCCCAACCAAGTGCATTTAACAATACATCTACTAAGGCATAGCGAGTTAAACTTTCATTGTTCATTAACTCGGATTTGTAAGTCTGTATCGTTTGCTTTATCTGTTTTACTGCGTCAAGTAAAGGTTGCATTGCCCGACCCCTATTATTAGCACCTAATTTGCCTGCTGGTGATCACATCATATACATTCCGCCGTCCACCGCCAGGACTTGTCCGGTGATGTAGGCGGCGGCATCGCTGGCGAAAAAGGCGATAGCTTCGGCGATGTCCTCCGGTTTGCCAAACCGCTCTAAAGGAATTTGGGCCAGGGCTTTTTGCTTAAATTCCTCCGCCAATACGTTGGTCATATCGGTGGCGATAAAACCGGGAGCAACAGCATTGACCGTAATCGAGCGACTGCCGACCTCGCGGGCCAGCGCTTTGGTGAAGCCGATTAGTCCGGCTTTGGCGGCGCTATAGTTGGCCTGCCCACCGCTTCCGGCCTGCCCCGATACCGAACTGATATTGATAATCCGCCCGCCTTTGGCCTTGAGCATCGGGCGCAGGGCGGCTTTGGCGCACAAATACGCCCCTTTGAGGTTGGTGTCTAACACCGCGTCCCAATCGTTTTCGCTCATTCGCATCATCAGGGTATCGCGAGTAATTCCGGCATTGTTCACCAGAATATCCAGCCGTCCGTAGGCTTTGACGGTTTCCTCAATCAGCCGTTGAGCATCCGCCGCAATAGCGACATCGGCCTGAATTGCCTGACCAATCCCGCCCGCCGCATCAATCTCGGCTACCGCTGAATTAGCTTCCTCGGCGCTCTTGTTGTAATTGATGACGACTTTCGCACCACGTGCTGCCAACAGCACAGCGGCAGCCCGTCCAATCCCGCGTGACCCTCCGGTTACTATCGCTACTTTCCCCGCCAGACTCATGCAATTACTCCATTTACGATTAAAGTGGTCAGTGGTCAGAAAAGTTTTAAGTGGTGAGTGCTGAGAAAATGTAGCGCGACGTTTGGCAATTTAATTCAAACCTCAAACCTCAAACCTCAAAACTTTCTGACTGTTTCTCCCTGTTAAACCTAAATCTTCTCTAACAACTCGTCCGAGGTGAGGGTTTCTGCGCCCTTCTCGATTCGTTTAATTAGCCCGGAGAGTACTTTGCCGGTGCCGATTTCGATGAAGCGGGTTGCGCCCCCGGCATACATCGTCCGTACCGACTCAATCCAGCGAACCGGGCTATAGGTTTGGCTGATAAGCTCCTGCTTGAGGGCGGTATAATCGTCCAGAGGTAGAGGCTGGGCCGTGACGTTGGATACTACCGGAAAGCGAGCCGGGGTAAAGACGGTTTGAGCAATTATCTGACCTAATTCGTGGGCCATCGGGCGCATCAGGCTGCTATGGAAAGCTGCGCTGACTGGCAGAGGAATGACCCGCTTGACTCCGGCGGCTTTGGCGGCCTCGGTGAAGCGGGTCAAGGCTTCGGTTGTACCACTGACGGCGGTCTGACCGGGTGAATTATAATTGGCGATTTCGACCCCACTATCCTGGGCCAACTGCTCCAATAGCGGTTCGTCTGCCCCAATGACCGCGACCATACCACTCCCTGCCCCGCTTTCGCCCTGGCCTGCCAGATTCATCAAGCGACCTCGCTCACGCACCAGCCGCAACCCTTCTTCCAGCGAAAGCGCCCCCGCCGCTACCAGCGCGGTATATTCGCCCAGGCTGTGTCCAGCCACGAATAGAGGTGGGTCGCCTAGCTTGGCGGGCGCTTGACTTTGCAACACCTGAAGATGAGCCAGACTGGTTATCAAAAGGGCAGGTTGGGCGTTATCGGTGCGGGTTAAATCGGCTTCCGGGCCTTCAAAACAAAGCTGGGAAAGCGAAAAGCCCAGGATGCGGTCAGCTTGAGCATAAAGGGTGGCAACTTCGGGGAATTTTTGGGCCAGGCTGCGACCCATTCCAACAACCTGTGAACCCTGTCCGGGGAAAACCCAGGCGGTGCTGGTCACAATCCAAACTCCTTAACTTAACTTGAGCAGTTCGTTAAAACCGGGATGGCACAAAGAGCGGCTGCACCGATAAAGGGCAGCCGCCAGAGTCTTCGCTAGAAATTACTTGGTGCGGTCAGCTTTCTGGCGAACTTCGATGATTTGCTCATCCTTGTAATAGCCACAAGTGTCGCAGACCGTATGTGGCTTTCGCATCGCGCCACAGTTGGAACAGGCTACCAATTGCGGAGCAACCAACGCCTGATGGGAACGACGGCGGCCCTGCTTGGAGCGGCTGATTTTCTGTTTGGGTAAAGCGCCCATTTAAGTTCTTAACTCCCTTCGGACTGATTTCTATTTACAAAGTGGGCTGAGGGTTGAAGACTGCTTTGGGATTATCCCTAAACTAGCTGCCAAATTACAAGCAGGTCAAGCCTTACTCAGTCCGATTTTATCCTGAAACTGAATTATACTTTTTTTGAGCTTCAAAAGCAAGTTCAAAAGCTGGCAGAATTATTTTCCGACGTTGGCCTTAACCTGGATAAAGCCGGGGATAGTGGTAATTTCCAAAAGCTTGACCGGGCGACCATTGACCTGGATTTGAGATATTTCTCGATTGAGCTGCGGCTCGATATATTTGTTATTGATTAGTTCCACGACGGTATTGATTTCAGAAGGTAGTAAACTGCCCTGCACCGCCGGTTTCCCTACCGCCCGCAAATTGATTTGACCGTTTTGGGTCGAAATCTCCTCGTTTATCGAAATGTCGAAGTTGAACGACTGATAGCCGACCCGTAAATCCATTTCAATTTGGGAATTACCCTGGATTTTTAGCACAATGTCGCGGACTTCGAGTGGCCCGGACTTAAAAGGGGCGGCTTTTAACTGGTTGGAAAGCTCGGTATTCAAGTAGGTTTGACTGATAGTGGCATTGAAATCGGGCGTGCCGACCTGAGCCGGAGGCCGGTTTAGTGGCCCATTGGGGTTTGAGCCATTGAAAAACAGGAAGAAAAGTGCCACCGCGCCTGCCAGAGCCGCCGTCAGCAATCCCAGAATAAACATCCAGAACAGCGCCCAGCCGGAAAATCCCCGACGTGGTTTTTGAGTCGGACGGCTAGGCCGGGCCGCGCCATTCCCGGTACGAGGGATGGTGCGCCCGGCCTGACGCGGCGGCGATTGGTTGGGGTCAAAGTAGCTCATCAGGCCGCTTGCATCCGCTCCACCCGGCCTATCCAGCGGTCAGGTTGCCGCACTTCTTCCAGAGTCGGCAGGTATTTGGCCTCGGCCCACATCAGATTGGCGAAGTCAATTCCCTTCTTTTCGACCACCGTATCCACGAAGATTTCACCCTGGCGATACTGTTCCAGCTTGATGTCCAGCCCGGTCAGCTTGACAAACATCTGGTCAATCACCGAGCGTTTCTTCTGGCGCTGCTCCATGCGCTGCTTGATTTGCTCATAATTAGGCAGCAGTTTGACCCCAATCGCGTTCATCATGTGGTTGCTGTAGCCTTCTACAATGCTCATCAAGGCCTGAATCTCCTGAAATAAATCGTGTTGTTCCGGGGTCATCACCCGCTCAATCCATGCTCCGCCCCGCTCGCTATTTTCGCGGATGCGTTGCAGGAAGCCTCCTAACCCGCCGTTGCGCCCCATGTTGCCCAGGTCTTTGGAGATAAAGCTGAAATATCGCTCCAAAATCCCGTTAAAGTGCTGGCGCACCCAGGGATGCGACTCGAATTCAAAAGCGTGGGTGGTTTCGTGTAGCGCAATCCATAGCCGGAAATCATCGCCATTGACCCCCAGCATATTGACGATGCCATTGATATTTGGCTCGACAAAGTAAACCTTGCCGTTAGACACTGGCTCTTTGCCCAACAAACTCAGGTCGTACTGCCCTAGCACCCGCCGGGCCAGATAGCCCAGCAAAATCCCCATTTCGGCACTGATGAGGGTCTGATTGACCCCACCCATTATGGCCTGGGTAAAGGCACTCGACTTCAGGGCAGCATCGCGGTTGAGGGCTTCGATTGGCTCGAAAAGCTGCTTGAAGGACGCAATATTGGCATCCACCCAATCGGTGCGGCTGACCGCTTTGACGGTGTTGAGATGGCGCGGAAAGGGGGTATGCGCGTACTCCTCGATAATCGGGACGGCTTTAGCGACCATTTCGGAATAGTAGCCATTCCATTTTTGTCGCCACTCGCTATCCACCTCCGACCCGGCATTCATGCGATAGGCAGTATTGCGAACCTTTTCCCAATCAATCAAGTTGGGTGGGCCGCTGCGCTGGGTCTGACGGCTGCGACTATTGGCCCAAGCCGCCCCGACTGCCGCCGCCGTTGCCAGCCCAACCCCCGCCGCGACCTTGCCATATTTTTCGATGGTAGTCTGACTGCCAACCTTCCCAAAATCTATCTTGTCTGCCATATTTCTACTCCTTGCCCGGTCTTGCTTGCCCCTCATCAATTAGCTAACCTAAAAGCCAATAAAGAGCAATATAATAAAGAGGTCAAATCCTATGTAAATTTTGGACTTATATTTCAAAAATAGCAACTAAGCCTAAACTAGCTTTTTAGCTTTACGTATCCCACCCCCTAAAGTTTCGCTATAGCTTTAGCGGTTTAAGTCTGGCAGGATGATAGCGGTTTGACCCCCGATTAGTCAAGCTTACTTCCAGCTAGAAACCTCGGTCAGCCGGGCGAGTTGTTGCTCCGAAAGCTTGAGGTCGGGCGCGGCGAGGCTGGCTTGCAACTGTTCGGGCGAATTCGCCCCGATAATCGGGCTGCTAATCGCCGGTTGCGCTAGCATCCAGGCCAATGAAACCGCCGTCGGGGTGCTGCTGGTTTCGGTAGCTACTTCCCGCACGACATCCAGTACCCGCCAGCCAGTTTCGTTGGCATAGGCATTCTTGATGCCATCGGCTCGCTTGCTCTCCGCCATTTTGTCGCGGTTATATTTGCCGGTCAAAAAGCCTGCTGCCAGGGGACTATAGGGAATGACCCCGATGCCGTATTTATCGCAGACTTTTTTCAGCTCGCGCTCGTATTCGCTCCGGGCTACCAGGCTGTACTGGGGTTGCAACGAGTCGTAGCGGGTCGTACTGTTGCACTCGGAACTCCACAAGGCTTCCATTAGTTGCCAGGCGCTATAATTGGAAGCGCCGACATAGCGCACCTTTCCGGCCCGTTGCAGGTCGTCAAAAGCCCGCAAGGTTTCGTCAATCGGGGTTTCATCTTCGGCGCGGTGGGCCTGATACAGGTCTACATACTCGGTTTGCAGACGGCGCAACGAAGCATCTATCGCGTCCATAATATGTTTACGGGAAATACCCTTGTCATTGGGTAAATCGCCCATCTGCCCGAAAACTTTGGTGGCTACCACCAACTGACTCCGATTGCCCCGCGCTTTCATCCAGCGGCCTATAATTTCTTCCGATACCCCGCCCGGATTGCCCTCGACCCAGCGCGAATAGACATCGGCGGTATCCAGAAAATTGCCTCCGGCCTCGATAAAGGCATCCATAACCTTGAAGGCGGTTTGTTCGTCGGTAGTCCAGCCCCATTGCATTGTCCCCAGACATATCGCCGACACTTTTAATCCAGTACGGCCCAGCTTCCGATAATTCATAATGTACCTTTCTTGTGGCTTTCTCTAATTGCCCCGGCTGATTTAGCAGTATTCAGACCCGGCTATTATACCAGCCTCTGTCAGCTTTGTGACTTTTGGCGGCTTGCTTTCCTGGTAAAGTGGTCAGTTATCAGTGGTCAGTGGTCAGTAAAATGCAAGACGGAAGACGGAAGACGGAGAAAAATGCGGTTATGAATTGGCATTTTAATTCAAAACTCAAAACTTCCTTATGCCTCCGATTGGCGCTAAACCCGCGAGTTTGGTAAAATACCCCCCGACCCTGATAATCTCCTGACCCGGCTTCAAAGACCGATAATCAAGCTTAAACCATGCTCAAGAACGAAGGTATATGAACGACTACGCCAAACTTTATACTTATTCTCAGCAACTGCTCATTTTGGGGGAAGTGCTGGAAGATGAAACTGGGCAGCTTTTTTGCCAGTTGCTCTGGTCGCTTTCCCAGACTGAGCCGGATGCTTCGGACATTGGGCGGGTTTATGCCCGCCTCTTTCGGCGGTTGGTTGAGGAAGCGGCCCTTTATCCCGGTCAGGTAGTTGGGGATGCCTGGCAAAATCACCTGTTAGACCGCTTATTGGACACCGATAATCTGATTGCCCGAAAAGTGCGGACTCGCGCTATGCCCGCTTCGGCGACTCGCCCGCTTGCCAAGCCCCAAACCGTCGAGGAACTGGACAAATTGCTACCTGCCGAAACCCTGGGTTTGGGTTCCGCCCCGACCTCCGACCTGGAACGCTTGCAAAAGCTCTATGCACTAGATGGCCCGGCCCTGACGGTGCGAGTGCGCGACCTGACCAGCAACCCCGATTTACCAGCCTGGCGGGGCTTTACCGGCTTGACCAACCAGGGCGCACCCAGCCCGCCCCGCACCAATTTTAAGCAATTGCTCGATTCAACCGCAGATTGGGCCGGGTTGCTGGGGCTACTGATGCGCTATTACCGCAGCTATGATAACAGCGACTTTAGCCGCCACTCGGCTTTTCGGTGGGTGCGTCATAGCGAACCGGGGCAACGGGGCGGCTATTTCGAGCCAGTGCGCTATCTGGATGACCAACGCTTTGAGAATCTGGTCGGCTACGAGCGCGAGCGGGCCGCCGTTATCGCCAACACCGCTCAGTTTGTCGCCGGGCTGAGTGCCAATCACGTCTTGCTATATGGCGCACGGGGTACGGGCAAAAGCTCGACGGTCAAAGCTCTATTGCCGCACTTCGTGGCCCAGGGTCTGCGGCTGGTGGAAGTCCACAAAAGCGAATTGGGCGACTACCAGTTGATTGCCGCCGCCCTACGCGAGCGGTCCGAAAAGTTTATTTTGTTTGTGGACGACCTCTCGTTTGAGGCCGAAGAAGTTTATTACAAGGATTTGAAGGCGTTGCTGGAAGGTAGTCTGGAAGCCCGGCCCGCCAATCTGCTGATTTATGCCACCAGCAATCGCCGCCATTTGATTAAAGAGCAGTTCAGCGATAACGCCCGCATGGGGGACGATGAGGTCAATGCCTGGGATACCGTCGAGGAGAAGCTTTCGCTCTCTGACCGCTTTGGCCTGATAATTACTTTCATCTCGCCCAACCAGAAGCAATATCTGGAAATTGTAGACGGTTTGGCACGTCAGGCCGGTATCGAAATGACCGCCGAGGAATTGCACCGCCGCGCCCTGCGCTGGGAATTAAGCCATAGCGGACTCTCCGGGCGCACCGCCCGCCAATTCATAGACCAACTATCGGGGGAGATAGATCTAAAATCTAAAATCTAAAATCAAATATCTAAGAGAACACTGCCGCCAATCTCAAAAAGGAGAGGGGGTTAGCTAAAATCTCACAATTTTGCCGCAAAAGGTCAAAATACCCTGAATTGTTACTTCCGATTTTAGATTTTAGATTTTGTGACTCCCAGAAAGGTATTTTGTGACTGACATTGAGAGTAGGCAGATAAGAGCGTGGGAAGCGGGCGGCGAAATTGAGGAACTGGCGGTACATTTTGACCGGGAAGGGTTGCTGCCCGCCGTCATTCAGAAGGACGAAAGCGGCGAGGTTCTGTTAGTCGCTTTCATGAACCGGGAAGCTTTTGACTTGACTTTGCAGACCGGCATGGTTCACTTTTACAGCCGTAGTCGCCAGAGACTCTGGCTCAAGGGCGAAACCAGTGGCGATTTTTTGCTAGTCCAATCCCTTTTTATAAACTGTGAGGAGAATAGCCTGTTGGTCAAGGTCAAATTGGCGGGCAAAGCGGCCTGTCATACTGGTCACAAAAGCTGCTACTACCGCCAGATTGTCCGCGAGTAGGATCGAAAATCTGAAATCTAAAATCGGAAATCGAAAATTGCAGTCTCGTCCTTTTGATTTTAATCGAAAATCGTAAATCACCACTCTCTTCCGCCTTAGATTTTCGATTTCAGATTTCCGATTTTAGATTTCACTAAAAGAAGCAGGGAAATTCGTTTTGAGCAATAAAGGGGCGCTTTGGAACAGGTTTTGGGCGGCGGCCTATCTTAATAACACTTTTGGGGTTGGGCTGGTTCTTTTGTTGCTGCTGGCAGGTTGCGGCGATAGCCCTACCGCCACTTCGGATGCAACCGCTACCACTCCCCCCATCCTTTCGCCTGTCCCACCGAGTGCTACAACTAATACCGTTATCGTAACAACTGGGCCAGGGCCGACGGCTACGACCACAAGCAATCCGGTCACGACTGCCGCCCCGCCTCCAGCGAGTGGGGCTACCGTTACTCCGGTTGCGCCGATTCAGCCAGCAGCGACCACCGGGCCGGGTTCGCTATCGGCCCGTGAACAGGTTCAGAAGGCGTTGGCAAAACTGGCGAATGAGGCGGGCAGTTTCCGTTACAAGCTGCAACAACAAGGCGACCTAAAAAGCGGCAATAGCCTGACCCACTTTGAGGCTAACGGCGATGGCGCGTGGCAGCGCCCGGCTTTCCGTCAGCTTGTCACCCTCAGATTTGGGGGCGACCAGAAGCAAATCGAGCTTTATGGGCGCGACAAGCAACTCTATCAACGCACGCTAGAACTGGTAGTCTGGCGCAAGCAAGAACCGGGCGCGGTTGGCCCGTTCCCGGATGCTGGCAGATTGACCCAGGCCGGGAATTTTCAGCAACCCGGCAAGGAAACGATTAACGGGGTTTCGGCCCTTAAACTCACCTGGGAAGAAGCTGCCGGGCGCTGGCTACCCTCAGCCGGACAGCCGGAAGGTCTGGGGGCGCTTTCGGCGACCAATATTTACCTGGCCTTTGTTGCCGATAAAGCGCCGGTGCAATTGGCCCTGTGGGTCAGCGAGGCCGATGGCCTGCCGCTGCGCTATCAACTAACCGCTAATCTGACCGCCGGTAGCGACACCTTGCGCTATATCGCTCTTTATGATTATAGTGGCTTTAATGACTCGACGATTAAAGTGGACGCGCCCGCCGACCTGATAAAATAAATCAGTTGTAACAGTTCAGCCCGCCTTGAATTTGTCACGCCCCTTTATGGGGTGTGAGCGAAGCGAAGGATAAAGATTCTTCGCTTCGTTCAGAATGACAGGGCTGAATAGTTACAATCAGTCGGAGTAAATCCCCCGCGCCGCCGCCACTCCCAGCCCACTGGCAACATTCGAGAAAGCATCTTGAAAGCGCAAACTTTTGCGCCCAAACTTGGTTTCCAGCATTTTCTGAACGGCGGGAATATAGCTGCTGCCGCCAGTTCGCAGTACCGCCCCGATTTGGGCGGGTTCTAGCCCGGCTGCCGTCAGGGTTTCGTCTACACAGGTTTCCATGCGCCGCAAATGTCCGGCAATAATCGCCTCGAAGTTGACCCGACTGAAGTATTCGTCTATCGCAATCGCCTCCTGATAGAAGTTGATTCGAGTTTCCCAATCTTTGGACAGAGTAACTTTGGCCCGCTCAATTTCCTGAAAGAGCGAAAAACCGTAGTTCTTACTTATCAAGCATTTCAAAGCTTTTATCTGCTTGCGTCCATCGCTCAGGCGGCTCACATCGTCCAGAAAACTGTAAATATCCTGCGATTGCAGATTGGGAATAGTGTACCAGTGCCGTAGCATTCCGAAAATATAATGGGGCAGATGTAAACCCTGTTCGCTATAGCGGGTGTCCTCGCCAAAGTGCTTGAAGAGCTTTTGCTCCATAATCTCTTCGTCGAGGGTATTGCCACCGATAACCCGCCCATTGGTTGCCAGAATGTCGCTGCGACGGTCTCCCAGGGTGGAACGCTGCCGATTGACCCGGACGATAGTCGTGTCCAGCGTCCCGCCGCCAAAGTCGAAAACCAGCACATTTTCCTCGTGTTCCGCCATTTCCAGCTCATAGTGCAAGGCCGCCGCGACTGGCTCATATTGAAAGTGAACGGTTTTGAACCCGGCGAGTTCGGCGGCGGTTTTGAGGCGTTGTTGGGCCAGTTCGTCGCCTTTGCCATCCGGCGAGAAATAGACCGGGCGACCCATCACTACCCCTTCTGCCGCATGCCCGGTGTGGGCCTCGGCCCGCTCACGCATCGTCCGTAAATAGAGTGCCACCAGCTCTTCTATCGTCATAAAATTGCCCCAAACATCGGTTCCGGCATAATTTTCGTCGGCTAGAAAAGATTTGATGGCCTGAAAGAAGCGCCCCGGTTGGTTCACATCCATATCGGCGATGACCTCCTCGGTGACTTCGCCGACCCCAGTGATATAACTTTTGACGGTTGTGCCGGTGCGTACTCGTCGCCGCACCGACTCGCGTCCTACGTTGTCGCGGTAATAGCCTTGACTGGCTGCCCCGCCGATTTCGGTCTGTCCATCGCGCCGGATATAAATCAACGTCCCCATAATTTCGGGTCGCGGTTGCCCAGGGTCAACCGGCAACACCTGTACCTGCTCCGCCCCGGCAGGCAGAACCGAGATGGCGGAATTACTCGTGCCAAAATCCAGCCCGTACCACATGCTGTTCCCTCACTTATCTCAAAATAGGATTTTATCTGCTTAGATGAATGTATTATATCAAATGATGTCAAGCTCAGGTTATTTTGACCCGCATACATGTCAGCAAATTGCCGGTTTTCGGCGGTAGCGGCGAATTATTGAGAATGCCAGGGCCAGCGGCAGTCGGTACGCTTATGTCCAGTCCTTTGAGCAAATTTTGACCGCCCAACAGCAACGCCCCACCTTGAATTTTGACCGGATTAGCACAATCGGCCTGTAATCTTAGCTTTGGGTTGAGTGTCAGAGAAGAACTAAGGCTAACCGGATTGCCCATAGTTCCGACGCTAGAATCAAAAGTAATAATTGCCCCGCTGGTAGGGGCATTAGCTACCGCTTGTCTTAGCGTAACTGGCAAGGCGGGAGCGGCCTGCACCGTATCTCCGGCATCGGTTACATATTCGTAAATGACGCTGGCCTCAATCGAAAGGGCCGAAAAAGCCACTTTAGCCTGAGCCGAGGTCGTATCATCGCCGATAAAAGTGTAATTACTTTGTCCGTAAATAATATCAAAGCCGTTGCCGGTGTAGTCCCGTAAGCTCCCGGTCAAAATCTGGCTATCATTAGCATATAAATAGTAGGCGTTGTTTCTAATTTGCAGCCGATAATCTACAAAAGCGGCACTGGTATTAAAGGTTACCTCTTCCCCACGAGGACTACCGGTATTTCCAAAATTTTGGTTTTGCGCCCAAACAAGGTTAGTCCAAAACCCCAGTTCTATCCCCACATGGTTGCTTCCTAGCAAAATGATACTGAACCCAGCCCGGTTATTAGCAGAGGTGTGGCTTTCCGAAATGAGTTT
Organism: Chloroflexia bacterium; assembly: GCA_038245615.1. Classification (GTDB taxonomy): domain Bacteria; phylum Chloroflexota; class Chloroflexia; order Chloroheliales; family Chloroheliaceae; genus 54-19. Next base: position 12,408 of record JBBRSG010000022.1, read on the forward strand.
GGCAGTAAAGTTGAGACTGAAATAGGCCGTGCTGTCCAAAATCGGAGTAAGGCTGCTGTCAATTTTGCAGCCCCGTTGGTTACTATTAGCCGGGGTGGAATCTATAGTAGCTGCCTTGAGGGATGAATCGTAGGTAGGACTAAAGGTAGCTAGACCATTTAGGCACAACACTTTGGAAGAGTTGGGAGCCGCCATTTCGGAGGCAGCATCGTAGGCGATAGTCCAGCTATAGGGCGCAGGCACCGCCGGGACAACCGCCTCAGCTTCGGTTGAAACTAAAGATAAGGCCACAATAAGCAGGATACTGAAAATTACGCGATATTTAACAGCTAAAACAAATTGAAAACTTGACATAAATATTCTTAAACTCCCACTGACTTTACCGACCTATGACCGTTTCAGACAAAAATCTAAAATCGCCCTTTCCATTACATCCTAAATACTCTGTCTATGTGTGTAAAAATTTCCCGTTCCCTGACCACATGATCTTACCCCAAAATACTAATGCCGACCAGACCCAGCAATTTGGTGGTAAGGTAAAAAAGCGAGAGCAAGCTAACGACGGTTGCCAGGCTATAGGCGACGGCATTATAAATTTTGCCGTTAGTGTACTGGCCCATTACCCCGCGATTGTTGACCAACTTGAGAATCGAAAACAGAATTATCGGCAGTAGCAAACCGTTCAGCAGATAGAGATTGACCAGAATATCCACCACCGGCAGACCGGGTATCATGGCGATAATTACCCCAATGATAATTAGCACGGTGAACATAATCCAGAAGGCCGGGGCTTCCTTCCAGCTCTTGCTGACCCCGTTTTCCAGGCCCAGCGCCTCGGTCACGGAATAGCAGGTAGTAAGAGGCCAAACCCCCGCTGCCAGACATGATGCCCCCAGCAAGCCTAACCCAAAGACTTACTTGGCGAAATCGCCCAAAAAGGGCGCGAGGGCCTGGGCCGCGTCTGCCGCCGAACCAAGCGGAACACCTTTGCCGCCGCTGCTTTGGAAAATGGTCGCGCCGGTGGCTACAATAATAAAATAGGCAATCCCAATCGAAAAGGCCGAGCCGGAAAAAACATCCAAACGCTGATACTTGTAGTCGCGCATAGTTACGCCGCGCTCAACCACCGCACTTTGGACATAAATCTGCATGTAGGGGCTGATAGTTGTCCCGACAGCGGCAATCAAAAGCTGGATATAATCGCCGGTAAATTGCACCGATGGCACAAAAGTATTTTTCAACACATCGCCCCAATTGGGTTTTGCCAGAAACGCCGCCACGATATAGGCGAAAAACGCGACGGTCAGACCTAAAAAGACCTTTTCCACCCGACTATACGAGCCGCGTGCAATCAAGAACCAGACCAATAGCCCGGCAACGGGCGCACCAATCCAGGGCGGTATTCCAAAAATCGAGAGGGCGGCGGCAATTCCGATAAACTCCGAGACAATCACCCCAGCGTTGGCGACCAGAAAGGCCAGCATCACAAAGGCCGTCAACCGAATCGAGAAATTCTCGCGGATGAGGTCGCTCAAGCCCTTGCCGGTAGCCGCGCCCATGCGGGCGCACATTTCCTGCACCACTGCGACCCCAATCCCCATGATGACCATCACCCACAACATCTGAAAGCCGAACTGAGAACCCATAGTGCTATAGGTGGCGATGCCCCCGGCATCATTCCCGGCATTGGCGGCAATCAGCCCCGGCCCTAAAATCGTCAGGTAAAACAGAAAACCGGGTCGGCGACGACCCACTCGCTTTTTAGCGGCTTCCTCATGGTCGAGTTCGACGGTAGGTGCGATTGGGGGGATTATTACCATTTTCGGGTTTTCTTCACGCACCTCACGGCCCTCCTGTTGGGGAATCTAAAATCTGAAATCTAAAATTGGGTTAGCTGGCGCGGGCCATTGCGGTTGCCATGCCTCGGTGGAAACGGAAAATCTTGGGAACCCGCCGCCGCAAATCTGCCGGTAGAATTAAATCTAAAGCATCATCAAAGGTAATAATACCCTGAATCTCGCCCGCCTCATTTGTAACCGGCATAGCCCGGAAACCGTAGTCCGCCATCAGCGCCGCCGCATCCTCGGCCTGAGTGTCGGTATAGACGCTAATAAAATCGAGAATACACAGCTCGATTATTGGTTTGCTACGTATCGGGTTGAAAACTATATCCCGCAAAGCGGCTACCCCTACTAATCGTTCCGTTCCCGGCGCGACCACATAGAGATAATCTACAAATTCAGGCTGTTCCTCCATCGCCCGAATATGGCGCAACGCCTCGGAAGCGGTCAGGTCGGCGGACAGCATCAGAAAATCGTTATTCATAATCCCGCCTGCGCTATCGGCATCATACGACAGCAATTCCCGTAACTCCTGCGACTCTTCTCGCTGCATAAGGCTGAGAAGGGCCTGGGCTTTTTCGTCGTCCACCTCGGCAATCAGGTCGGCGGCATCGTCAGGCTGCATCTCATCCAGAATATCGGCGGCGCGGTCTTCACTCAAGCCTTCCAGAATATCGGCGGCATCGTCGGGCTGCATCTCTTCCAGAATATCGGCGGCAGTTTCATCGTCCAGGGCATTGACGATTTCCGCGCCCTGGACATACGACAAATCATCCAAAATCCGGGCTAAATCCACTGGATGCAATTTCGCCAACCGCTCGTGCGAGACATTTAGGCGCACCGCCGGGGCGCTGGTAGCAAAATATTCGACATCGGCCCAATCCAACAGATTTTCGTTCCGGTTGATAGTCCGCACCGGCAAAGTTTTTCCAAACGAGAAGATACGCCGCAGAATCGCCTGAAAAGCGACATCCACTCCCAGCAGTCTTAACAGCCCCGGTGGTTCGTGCTGACTGCTACTGAGAGCCAGGTCGTTGACCCGAATTACCCGGCGACCCTCGACATCCACCAATTGTTTGTCCAGCAAATCTTTACCCAGCAAAATTTCGCCGTCGCGCCGCTCGAAGCGGTCCAGGCTGAGGGTTGAGCTAAAGAGCTTCGGGCCTTGTCGGTCAAAGGCTTCCACTTTACTAATCGGAATCCAGAACTCGCGCCCGGAGGTCTGGGCCAGCAATCCAGCGAGAGGGGGATAGGTATCTTCGCTTTTGCCCACTTCCGGGTCTATTCGGACAATCAAATCCTTAAGAACGGCTATTTTTTCCCCGCCGCGATCCCGGATTGGCTGGTTAATCAACTGGCTGAAGAAAAGAAGGGTTGGCATCGCTTTACTCCTGTTGTTTTCACACTATACTCCGGCAAGTGCTACCCGCAATAAGCTAGACGGTTTATTTAACCTGGCGAGAGTGCTTTCCGAAACCGCCAATAGCGGGCAATCGAAGGCGCACCAAAACCAGGTTAAACCGTTTAATTTGAAAAATGTGCTGAAAATTCGGGAGTAATATCCGGGAAGACACCCTGGCGGGTTAAATGCCATAACTGGCGGAGGTTGGACAGGAGCAGATGAGCGATAAACTAAACCTTAGATTTCATCCTGGTTGCTCCTGTAGGGCCGGGTTGCTTCCCAAACTACTACCATCCATGCAAATACTCCTTTGCTTGACCGATAACATTAATCTGCTTTCCCTTTGGCTTTTAAATGCTGGCTACTCGTTTTGGGAAAAGGCAGATTACAAATTGTTACCTGGGTTATACAAATCGTAACTTATTTGGGCTATCGGCATTATAGTAAACAAGGCTATCCGTGAAGATTTTAACACTCCTGGCTGAAAAGTCAAACGGTTGCCCAGGTGGTTAGCTGGCTTGCCCGAAATCTAATACTTTGCGAGGCATCTTAATTCTACGGTATTATATGGGACGCTTAGACTAAAAAAGGGCAAATGAAAACCCCATTTGCCGCGCTTGAGAACGCAATGGGGTCTTGGATGTTCGACACGAACCTCTCAATAAGAAGTGAACTACCCTAACATTATCCGACGCTTATGTAAAGTTGTCAATGGCTTGGCGAGCCGATTCTAAAAAAGTAGGAACAAAGTCAGCTTGACGTATTACGCCCAACTAAGCTAAGATGCAGCTTATGGAGATGCAGGATAAATCAGAAAATAGCGAAGGACTGGAAACCGCGCCTATCCAGGTTGAGGAGCTATTGCCGATGGCTTCCGGGCTAGGTAGCCGTCGCAAGCCGCCGTCAGCCCAACCCAGGGATGGTTTGGGTCGCAAAATCGCCGAAGACGATAGCCCGGAAAGCGAACGCGGCCCTGGTTCAGCCGGTACATCGGGTAATATTGGGCGGGGCGGGGCCAGTGCGATTGCCATGCTGGTAATCTTTCTGCCGATAGTAATCGCCCTGATTTATTTCCTGTTCGAGGCCAATGCTCGTAACGACCAGCTTAAAGCGGCTTTGCAAACTTTTAATCAGACCGCCAATGCCCAAACCGAAGCCGACTTTGCAACTTTACTCAGTGAGTCCAATCTCCAGATTTTGCCTTTCAAGTCGGAAGATAATGCGCCTTTTGGTCGGGTAGTCCTATATAGTGCCGGACGCTTGAAGTGGGGCTTTAGTTATGGCAAACTCGATCCCTTGCCCGCCAACCAAAGCTACGTAATGTGGTTGTTACGCAAAGCTACCCCCCAGCGTCCCAGTGGTTACGAGCGGTTGGCTTTGATGCCGGATGTGCGGACTGGCGGGCGAACTTTCGTAATCCGCCAAAACGATTTCCCTCCCAGTTTTCTGGTGGTAAACTATGCCGAGCTGGTAGTTACGGTTGAGCCAACCGACCAACTCCAAAATGAACCCACCGGACCACGCCGTTTTTCATTGGACTTAGCCCCGGTTGCGGGTTAAAATTAGTCTCAAAATCTCATAAGAATCTGTGAAAGTAGTCATAGCCACACCTCAAAAAGTGTGCTAAAATAGCCTTACTTTAAGGATTTGTTAGACGCTAAGGCAAACCTTCTTTGGTTATTGGGATTATTATCTGGTTACTTTGGATTATCGTAGTGGGGTAAGAAAAACATGTCACAATCCAGTTCGTTAGCTGGCGGCAGAAGAACCCGGCAACAGACCCATTTTATTTTAATAATTGATGACAACGTTCAGCTTCGTTCCCTGCTGGCCCGCCATATTATGCTGAATTGCAGCTCTCAGCAACGTTCTTGCGCGATTTACAATCTGGGGGAACGCAGCGAACCGCGCCTGACCTATTTCCATCAGATTGAAGAAAATAGCGCCGTAGACCCAAATAATATTCAGGCTGATTTTACGGTACTAGAAGCCGGTTCGCCTCGCCACGCCTTGACCTGGCTGAAAGATTCGGGCCTTGAGCGCCTGACGATTATTTCGGACGTGATGATGCCGGTAGATACCGAAGTCGGATTGCCGGGTCTAATCAGTGGGCTGCACGATTTGCGGCTGGCGGTGAATCTGGTGTTCGTTTCCAGCGAGTCGCAGAGCAAACAACTGGTGCAGAACTTGATGAACAAACAGCAGGTTTTCTTCCTGATTAAAGGCAGCGAAACCTGGAATCGTTTGCCGGAAGCGCTGGTACAGGGGGCAGAACGCTTCCATTACGAGTTGCTGCCGATGGCGGCGGGCGGAACTTCGGCCTCGGAACTAAACGTGAAAATTACCCGCTCGCCCTATTCCGCCGACCTGAATAGCCGCCGGTTTGTAGCTTCTCCCGCCGTAGCCCAGTCTGCCCCGGCTCTGACCTCCAATACCCCAGTGCAATTACGGCCCTCGATGGCTAACCCTGCTTTAAGCGGTTCGCCTTCCACCTCGTCGCGGCGGGAAGTATTGGTACAAACCAGCGAAGTCGCTCGTCCTCAGTCGGTAGGCTGGTGGTCGCGGTTCATGACCTGGTTACGGGGCAACTAGAAACGTTTAATGTCGAAGAGCCAGCTTTCGCCTTCAGAAAGCTGGCTCTTTTGTTGTGACGGGCTTTTAGCTACTCAGCTACTCAGCTAGTTGAAAGCTAACCCGCTAAATAATTGACATCTGGGCCGCAGTACGACATAATATAGCAACTTAAATAAAGAATATTTTATTTAGTCTGGGCGGGTAGTCAACCTCAATCAAGTCAAGAGTAGAAGATCCAATGTCGAATGACCCAACCAACAAACTAGCCGAAGCTATCCGGCCGGTAACGATTGTCGAAGATTTAGCCGACGGCGTGAAGCGGTGCGGAGTCTGCGAGTATCGGTGCGAAATTGCGCCCGAAAAAGTCGGGATTTGCAAGATGCGGGCTAATCGGGGCGGACAATTGGTGGCTCTGAATTATGGCCTGGTGAGCAAAGCCGATTTGGAACTTATTGAGTCGCGTGGCTTTTACCATTTCTTTCCCGGTGTCAAAGTTTTTAGTTTGGGGGGTTATGGCATAAACTTCCCTTCGGCTATGGGCAGTGAAACCTATGTCGAGTTGCCGGATGCCAGCACCGCCCGCACTCTACCAATGGAACGCATCTCCAAGTTTGCGATTGACCAGCGTTGCCGGGGAGTGGTTTTCGCCTACAACGAGCCGACCATGTACTATGAATTTCTGGTAGATGCCTGTAAAACTATCCGGGCCAACGGCATGTTTACCGCCATTGTCACCAACGGTTATGCTAACCCCGATGCTTTAGACCCGATTGGCTTCTATATTGATGGCTATATGGCCGAGGTCAACGCTTTTAGCGAACAGACCTTCAAGATTTTCACCGGACAGACCCGCTATCAGAAGGTGTTGCAACTTGCCAGCCGCGCCCAAACCCAGTATAAAGCTCATGTCGAGATTACAACCAATCTAGTGCCAGGGGTCAACGATAGCGATGAGGAAATGACCCGCCTGGCGACCTGGATCAAAACGGTGTTGGGCGAAAATATCGCCTGGCATCTGGCTTGCGCCGTTCCCGACTCGGAGGCCGAGCTACGCCGGGTCAAACAGATTGGCGAAAATTGTGGCCTTAACTATGTCTACCTGCGGGGCGTAAAAACGACTGACCTGGATGAAACCGCCGCCGCCATGTTCGATAATACCGTCAATAGTAATACCTACTGTTTTAACTGTCATAAACTAATCATTGACCGGCGAGGGGATGCTCACCCGGATGGCCTTAGTATCAGTAAATGTGCTAATTGTGAAACTGAACTGGGGATTCGCAACACCCTCTGGAAACTATCTTAGTACTTTTATCTTACTCGACGAGCGACCCGGCACCTGAACCGAAACTTGTAACCCACTCTTGCATTGCATATAAATAAGCCTTATAATCAGTGCAAATAAGTTGTTCCTACAGTCGTAGCCGGTTAGCACCAAATATCGCCATTATCAACCAATTATTCAGAATTCTTCCAACCGCTTGTCCTTACTTTTCGTACTACGGTTCAGGAAGCCAATCGGATTTACAGGCGCTAGACAATGATAATAAAGAAAATTGGAACTTCCCAATTAGGGAATCCGGGAGATGATTCTAAACGGGCCGCCGCCAAGCGCGAGGATGAAACCACCTCCCTGGAAGCTCTCCGCAATAGCCTCGGTGCGGGCAATACCCTCTCGCGGGGGAATTTGCTGGGCAGCCGTTACGAAATCGAGCAGGTTATCGGCTATGGTGGAATGAGTACGGTTTACCGCGCCCGCGATACCCGTTTCACCCACACGGTGCGGGTGTGCGCTATCAAAGAAATGTTTGATGTTTCCACCGACCCCGCGATGCGGGCCGATAAGTTCAAGCGGTTTGAAGAAGAAGCCAATTATTTGGCTCTTTTGAACCACACTGCTATCCCCAAGATTTATGATTTCTTTGCGGCTAATGACCGCAGCTATCTGGTACTGGAATTTATCGAAGGTAAAAACCTCGAAACCATTCTGGAAGAAACCGGCGCACCCCTGGACGAGCGAACCGTCCTGGAATGGGGGGTGGCCCTGTGCGAAGTGCTGGCCTATTTGCACAACTACAAGCCCAAGCCGATTGTCTTCCGCGATATGAAGCCTTCTAACGTCATGCTACGGGGGGACGGCAGTCTGGTTCTAATTGATTTCGGAATTGTCAAGACTTTCCAGGAAGACAAAAAAGGCACGATGATTGGCACCGAAGGTTATTCCCCGCCCGAACAGTATAAAGGACTGGCCTTGCCCGCCGGGGACATCTACGCCCTGGGCGCAACCCTGCATCAATTGCTGACCAACAGTGACCCGCGAGTAGAAGTACCTTTTACTTTCCACGAGCGAATGCCGCGCACCCTCAATCCAGCGGTTTCGATTCAAGCCGAGCAAGCGGTGATGAAAGCCCTCGAATTTGATAGTAATAAACGTTGGCTGACCGTCGAAGAATTTCGGGATGCCTTGCTGAAGGCTATGGGCCAGGCGGCCCCCGCTTCGAGCAGTGCTTCACGGCCCAACACCCCGATAGTCGGCGGTGGCACCCGCAATCTGGGTGATATTTCGATGGATAATATTGGGGCTGGGACTGGTTTAATCGGGGCGGCGCGGGCTAACGGCTTGAGCGGGGTCAACCCGACTGCACCGCGTTCAAACGCTGCCGCCGTCCCAGGTCTGCCCAACCGCAGCCGCCATCAAATCGGGAGCGAAATTGAGGCAATCGTTGCCCCCGCCGATTTGCCCATGACTAATCTGGTCTGGACATTTGCCTGTGAAGAAGAAATCCGCAGCGCCCCAACCGTTCACAACGGCATGGTCTATATCGGTTGCTATGACACCAACCTCTATGCCCTGGATGCCCGCAACGGGGCTTTTCTGTGGAAAGCGGCAACTCAGGCCGGGATTTGTACTACCCCCTGCATCGCCGATAAGCTAGTGGTCATCGGCTCGGAGGATAGCACCCTTTATGCCTACGAGAATGGCAAAGGTACGCCGGTCTGGACGCTTCGCACGGGCGGCATGATTCGCAGTTCGGCTCGCTACTATTCCCCGATGATTTTCTTTGGCTGCGATGACCAAATGATTTATTGTGTGGAAGCCCGTACTGGCAAACTGGTCTGGAAGCAACGCACCTGGGCCGCCGTCCGTAGCTCTCCGGCAGTCGTTTCCGGCATTGTATATGTCGGCAGCGAAGATGGGCATCTCTATGCTCTGGACGGCAATAACGGTAACGTCAAATGGAAATTCCGAACTTTGGGTGAGGTTCGCAGTTCGCCCCTTATCCAGGATAATATGGCCTATGTCGGGTCGCAAGACGGGCATTTGTATTGCATTGATACCAGCACTGGCTGGAAGATTTGGCAATTCAAGACCAATAACTACGTCAGCAGTTCCCCGGCTATCAGCAATGGCAAGGTCTATATCGGCTCGGTAGACGGTCACATGTACTGTCTGGATGTTCGCAAAGGTACTTTAATCTGGAAGTTTAATACCGGCCTCCAGATAACCAGTTCGCCCCGGATTGCGGACGGGACGGTATATTTTGGGGGGATTGATGCCAACGTCTATGCGTTGGATGCCGACAAAGGAACTCCCAAGTGGTACTACCCTTCGGAAAACTCAATACCAGCTTCGGCGGCGGTAGAAAACGGGATAGTATATATTGGCTCGATGGATTATCATCTGTATGCCCTGAGTGCTCGCTAGGCGTAAATCAAAAGCTGTTCGAGTCAGGCTAAAAGAGGAGAAGGGCGTTTTGACTCTAGAAGAAGGAAAATCGAAGCGGCGTTCCCGCCCCACCAAGACTGTCCAAAATGGAACGGAAGCTTCCAAAAGCCGGAAAACTCGTGCTGTAAAACCGGCGGCGGTAGTATTGGCAATCCCTGAACCCCCTTTGAAAACCGCCGATGAGCGGTTGGATGCAACCGTGCCTTTGGCATTTTATACCAACGGTGGGATAAATCCTTTTGAAAACGGCAGCAATACCCCCAATGGCAATCCGGGCGGAGCCGAACCGCACTCTTTGACCTGTCAAAAGGTGACGGCAACCTACCTGAGTGATGTGGGCAAGCAGCGCGACAATAACGAAGATAGCGCCGGGGCGTTTCTGGGAACTGTGCCGCGCCCGGATGGAGGACAGGAGCTATTCTTTGGGTTTCTGGCAGTAGCCGACGGAATGGGCGGTCACGAGCGGGGCGAGGTTGCCAGTAATCTGGCGGTTCGCAAGATGACCGAGGGGGTCTTGCGCTATTTTTATTTGCCCACCATGGAGGGCCGACAGCCCGGCAACAATGGTGAAACCCCGTCTGAGGTGCTGATGAACCTGGTTGAGGATACCAATCAGGCTATTTTGCAGGAGGCTCACGAAAGCCGGGTCTCGATGGGAACGACCTTGACCTGTGCCGTCCTGGTCGGGCAGACCGCCTTTATCGGGCATGTGGGCGATAGTCGGCTGTACATTCTGGAAAAAAGCAGTGGCGACCTGAAACAAGTTACCCATGATCATTCAATGGTGCAGCGTTTAGTAGATATGGGCCAGCTTTCGGAGGAAGATGCCGCCAACAGTCCCCAACGCAGCATTTTGTACCTTTCGTTGGGCCAAAAAGGTCGGATCGAAGCCGACGTGGAAATTATTTCGCTCACTGATGTGAATTATATGATGCTTTGCAGCGATGGGTTGTGGGACATGATAGACGACCATCAGATTGAACAAATCTTGCGAACTGCTTCCGGGCCGACTGAAGCCAGCACCGCGCTGGTAGAAGCGGCTAATCGAGCCGGGGGCGCTGATAATATAACGGTGGTCGTAGCGAAGTTTTAATAACGAAGTTGTAATGGTTAGCAATTATGAACACTCTGGACAATGATGGGCCGCTTTTCCAGGATGATGACCCTCTAAACTCACTTATGAGGGCCGATATATCGGATGAGCCAGAATTTGAAGACCATTTAGAAGACCCGGTGACGCTGGATTTTGTGCCAGCCTTCCAGGTTTTCCCTTCTATGCAAGAAGAGCAACTGGTCTACTTTTTGCTGAATATGCGAACCTCGACTTTCAGCCGCGAGTCGGCCCGTACTCCCCTGAATGTCTGTTTGGTGCTAGACCAGAGTAGTTCGATGCGGGGCGACAAGCTCTATGCCGTCAAAGCTGCTGCCCGCCATGTGGTTGACCAACTGACGGTAGCCGACTATTTCTCGCTGGTCAGCTTCAATGACCGAGCCACGACGGTGGTGAGTTGCCAGCGCGTCACTAGCCGCGAAGCTATCAAGCAACTGATTGACGGGATTGAGCCAAAAGGCGGGACGGAGTTGGCAAACGGGCTGTTTGCTGGTATCAGCGAGTGTCGCCCCGCCACCCAGTTTACTGCCCTTAACTATATTTTGTTGTTGACCGATGGGCAGACCTATGGCGATGCTGACCGTTGCGTTCAGCTTGGGCAGGAAGCCGCCCGCCATAAAATCGTGATTCATCCGATGGGAGTTGGAACCGACTGGAACGAGGATTTGCTGGAAACGGTCGCCGCCAAAAGCGGCGGTTCTTCCGAATATATCGAGTCAGCTGACCAGATTGTTCGCATCTTTATGCAGAAAATCAATCAGTTGCGCGGCACTTTGACCCAGACCAGCAGTTTGCGCTTTGAGCCAGTCGCCAAGACCCGGCTCAAGCAAATTCACCGGGTCGTCCCCAATATTTCGGAACTAGTGCATTTGCAAACTCCCGACGGGGCATACGAGGCCAATCTAGGGCCACTGGGGAAGGGCTGCGAGTACGAGTTGCTCCTGGAAACGATTGTCCCCCCCCACCATCCCGGCAGCCATCATATTGGCAATATTAGCGTGACGTTCTCTAATGCTGGAACGTCTGGCTCAACCAAGCAAATTGAGTTATCGCTGGGTCTGACCTTCGCCGAGTCTACCAAAGGAGTGGCGATTGAGCCGGAGGTCAAGGGTCTGATTGAAAAGGTTACGGCCTTCAAGTTACAGGCCCGCGCCTGGCAGGAAATCGCCGAGGGCGATGTCAAAAGCGGCACGAAACGATTGGCGGCGGTTTCGACCCGCCTCCTGAGTATGGGACAAGTGGATTTGGCGATGGAAGTGCAGCAGGAAGTGAAAAACCTGGAACAACGCGGTACAGCTTCCAGCCAGGGTAAAAAACGGATCAAATATGGCACGCGCAGCTTGACCGCTGATTTTGCGGAATAGTGGGCGCACGAGGGTTGGACTATGATTATCTGCCCAAGTTGCAGATCGGAACAAATGAACGGTACGCTTTTTTGCTCGGAATGTGGCTCGGATTTGCAGACCCCGGCCCAACCGACTTTTGATTTACCACCTACCAGCAGTGCTACCCAGGTCGCCCAGCCCCCGGCGAGTTTGCCGCGTCCGGTTCGCGCTCCTGGCGCTCCGGTTAAAACTACGATGCCGCCTGCTCGTCCGGCGGCAGTCCCTTCTGGCTATGCCCCCCCTGCCGCTCCTGCGCCTGCCCCGGTAGTCGGGCGGCGGGGGGGGATCCCGATTCGGGCCAATTTCAGAATGATTGTCCTCAATAGTGGGCGGGTGCTGGAATGTCCCGACCAGGAAAATGTAATTATTGGGCGCTCGGACGCAGTGACCGGCGACCAGCCCGATATTGACCTGACCCCCGATAATGCTCTGGAACTAGGGGTCAGCCGCCGCCATGCCTGTATTACCTTCCGCGATACGCTGCCCTACCTGACCGATTTGGGTAGCACCAACCGCACCTTTATCAATCGTCAAGTCCTGATGCGAGGTCAGCCCTATGAAATCCAGGACGGCGACGAAGTACGGTTAGGAAATGTTATCGTCAAAGTGATAATGGAAGCCGAAGGATTTTAGTCCCGCTATATATAAAGGAGTAATGTCGTGGCAAAAACTGTAATATTGCACGTTGTGAACGAGGATGCGATTGTGGCCGATATGGAAGATTTGCCCGATCCCAGCGCCAACTACTTTGTTTGCACCAATATCCGCAAAAAAGATGGCAAACCGGTCAGCTATATCGAGCGCGGGGTAAAACAAGTTCTCTTCCCCTGGAATCGGGTCAGCTTTATCGAAGTAATGGAGAGTCAAGAAGAGAAACGCTCGGTGGTGGACTTCTACCGCGAGGGTTAAGTCGTTTCTAGCTCGTCCTGGCGAACACGACTCGCCGTTCATATTAATGGACGGCGAGTCATTTTGTCTTCTTCTGACCTCGCAAAAGCTATAAATCAGGCTGGTATCAGCAGCCGGTGGTCGCTTTCGGCCCCATACATTGCTTCGAGGGGATAGACCGAAAAACCTTCCTCAAAATTCTGGCGGGTCATCTCAAAATCGGCCTTTACCGCGGCATCGCTCAAATCCATATCCACCGTTTCCACCCGAAAACCCTTTTCGTCCACCGTCAGTAGCCGATAGCTCAGGCAGACCAGCGGCGCACCGGCCTGAATATAATACCAGCCCTGCGCGTCCGGCCCAGCCAAACTATTGCTGTGGTTATGTCCACAAATATAAACCCCAGGCGTGCGGGTCAGCTTGTAGAAAACCTGGTAGACTGCCTCGCTATTGGCAATATTTAGCCGGTCTTCGGTACTGCGGTCCGTAGTCCCGAACATTGGGTGATGTCCCAGCACTGCCAGATATTTAGGCTGGGTTTCGGCATTAAACCGCTCGATTTCGGCTTCCAGCCAGCCTAATTGCTCCTCTGGCACAAAGCCACTCCAATCAATACTGCTGCACTTGGAGCGCGAGGTATCCGCCAGAATAAAACGCACCGGGCCAAAATCAAAGCTGGTATAAAGTTCGCTACTGGATGCCGAAGCTCGCCCGCCCAAAAAGTAGGGCGCGAGTTCGCTTTTATCCAGACTGTCGGTGTCGTGGTTGCCAGTAATCCGCACCAACTCCAGCCCGACCCGCCGGGCAATTTCGGTTTCGCCCTTTAATTCGGTCAAAGTCCCCCGATTGGTCGTATCGCCAATCGCAAAGACTATATCGGCCTGATGTGCCGCGACCTGCCGGAAGAAAGCTTCAAAAAAGCGGTCACGGCTGGCAGCGACCTCCGACCTGGAATAGTTGGCATAATGTAAATCGCCCAACACTATAAAGCGCATCTTCAACCATCCTTTCACTTTCACTTTTACCTATCAAGCTTCTCTCACACGATGTTGTATTAGCCTAGATTTGCGCTTGAAAAGCGCCTTCACCTGATTTCAGATTTGCGATTTTAGATTTGCGATTTCCCAACCCTCAGCCTTCGTTTTTCAATTCGCGGGCATAGCTTTCGGCCTCAGCGCGAGTGAGGCGCACCTCAATAAACAAGGCAGAAATCCAGTAACCTTCGGTAGTTTGATACCAGCCCCCATTACGTCGGGTCAATTCCAGAATATCGCCGCGCTTTAAGGGCTTTGTAACTACTCCGGCGGTAGTCGGGGCATCGCGCCCATTCAAGGCTCTGGAAATTACTACCCCAAACGCCAAAGGGGTTGCCGCAATTGGCGGGGTAACTACCGCCACACTTGAGGAAGTATTGGCAGGGCCAGAAATATTCGGGGATTGGGGCAGTCGAGTAATTTGGGAAGGATTTGGGGAGGTGGGTAAGGGGGAAGGAGCGGGGCTATTGCGTAAAAAGGCGACATAGAGCCAACCGCTCACCGTCGCCACCACCAATAGCCCTACGCCCGTTAAGGCCCACCAGGGTGGGCGTTGGATTTTGGCAGGTGGGGTAGCCTGCCGTTCTACGGTTGGATGGTCGAGCTTTTTTGCTTTTTCCGGCGGCTCAATCATTAGCTACAAAGTGTCCGGGTTATAGTTTAACGACAATTTTCCCAGCCGTAAGCCCGGCTTTATTATAGCAGATTTAGACCTCCCATTCTTGCCGAATTAGCTCCATCCGCCGGATTTCAGGCAGAATACAAATCGGGTTTTCGGGCATGGTTGCAGTTGCCGGGCGCTTAGTCCGCTTCCAAAGCGTCAGTAGATTGCTCAACTTCGATTTCTCATTAGCTGATTTAGTCGCTGGTATACCAGCTTTAGCCGCTTTTACCAATCTATTCTGGCTTGCCTCGGCCTCATAATGGCGCATGCGCTCCTGGGCCAGCTTATAGTTTTGCATATCAATTGCTCCTTTCATACCTGCGTAAACCTTAGAGGAAACATACTATATAATATAATAAACTTATCTAATCTTATATCCAAAAATAAAAACCGTGTTTACGGTCAGAAATCGAAAATCTAAGATCGAAAGTCTAAGGTCGAAAATCTAAGGTCAGAGAAGTAAGGGATTTTCGATTTTCGATTTCAGATTGGGTAATTCAAAACTACCCTGGTACTCCCAGCAAAAACGAATTGGCCTGGGCTAGAATTCGGTGAAGTTGCTCGACATTCAGGACATAGTAAACCCGATGCTCGATTCTTTCGAGATGGACTGCCCCGGTTTTCATCAGCATCGAAAGATGATAAAAAACCGTCGCGTTAGTAATCCCAAATTCTTTTGCCAGTTCCTGCCCGTAATAGGGTCGTTCCGCCAGCGCCCGCACAATCAGCAAGCGGGTTTTATCGCCCAGCACTTTGTACAGGTTTTCCAGATTTTCCAGGTCTAAAGGGGTCGTCCCTTCGTCCGCCAACTTGAGAGCTTTAAGGCTCTTGAGGTCTGGCCCAAAGACAATAATCAGGGTGGTTTCCGCCGGATTCTCGTTGCCGACGGTTCCCTGAGCATAAGAACTGGCTGCCAGGATTACTGTTTCGTAGCCGTTTTTGCCATCGCTCAACTCAAGATCGGTGACAGCCATCAGGAAGCGGCGCGGGCCGACCTCATTCATCTTGCTCCGCCCCATCTCGGCGGCTTGTTCCTGAATTTGCGCCCGCTTTTCGGCTTCGGGCGACATCACCACGTACCAAAAATATTCGATTAGCTCGGCAATATTATCGCGGGCCACTTCCGGGTTGGTAATCATCTCGACCAACCCGCCCACTTTTTCGGGCGAGACTGCCATATTCTGCTCGATATGCCGGGTCAAAAGTTCTTGGTCGGACATTAAATCTTCGATGGTATTTTCGGTATGTTCCAGCAACCGATTTCCCCGGTAAACCTTACCAAACGATAATAGCGCCCTGGCGAGTTCGGGGAGCGGCTTTTGATAAAGGGTCTGCAAGAAGCCCGGTACATCCATTGCCCCCCATTCCTGGATAACCGAGGTCAGGCCCAGGCCGGGGTAGCAGTCGGTATCAAAAAACAGGTCGAGATTAGCCAGCAAGCGAGGTCGCATATTGGCCCGAATTTGCTCGACTAATTCGGTTTTGGGGATACCGCGTACTAGGTCAATATCACCCTCCTCGCAATCCAGATGTCGGGCAACCAGAGCCAGTCCGGTCAAAACATCGTAGACTGGCGATACTACGATTTCAATTTTGGGCAATTTTTCTTCGGTCATCAATTTTGCTCGAACCTCTAAACTAACTTACGAAAATCATCTAATATAACTGGATTATACTCTAACTTTAGAGAGTTGTCAATAGTATTTTGGTAAAAACATTAGAGGAAATTGTGTTATACTAGCTCCGACGGTCAGACAAACCGATTGCAGGTAGAGAAGTTACCCGAATAGCATTATGAAAAATGAACAAAAGATTGATTCAGCCGTAAATTCAGAGGTAGCCGGGCCAGAGATTGGGCCACCAGTTGCCCCCCGTGCCAGATTACCAAAAGGGATTGAAAACAATCTAATATTCGAGGCTTTCAATGCCATAATGTGGCAAAGCTTTGGTTCACCCGTGACCCTGTTTATCCGCCAATGCGGGGCGAGTGCCTTTGTGGTCGGCTCGCTTTCGGCGATACCCCTTTTGCTGATGCCCATCACACTGGCCTCGGCGGGGTTGGTAGAGCGAGTCGGCTACCGCCGTATGGCTATCGCCTGCTGGACAGCCCGCTGGATTGTCTGTTCCACTTTGATATGGGTGGCCCTGCTCGATTTTCCCGGCTTTGCGGGCTGGCGTGTCCCGCTCATTTTGATAGTGGTCCTGCTGTTTCACCTGTTGCGTAATTTTGGGATTTCCGCCAATACCCCCTGGACGACGGCGATTATACCCCCGGCCCGGCGCGGTCTTTTCTTGAGCCGCGCCACCTTGTGCGCCAACCTGGGTGGGGTTGGGGCGTTTTTGACGATTGGGACGCTCTTGGGTAGCAATCCGACTTTGGCCCAGTTCGCGCCGGTCTTTGTGCTGGGGGTGATTGGCGGGTTGGGTAGCACAATTTTCATGGCCCGGATTGCGCCACCACCGCCCAGGTCGGCTACCAGACCGTTAGCGGCGCAAGTTCCGTCCTCCAAGTTTCTGGCGGGCTTCAAACGCTGCTTTGCCCGGCCTGGTTTTGTAAATTTTGTAGTCATCCAAAGTTTTTATGGGTTGGCCTTTATCTCGATTCCTTCGCTGGGGCTGATTTATTTGCGCGAACAGGTCGGGATTGCCCCTAACAGCATAATATATTTCCAGATGACCGGGGTGGTCGGGGCGGTGCTGACCTCGCTCTACTGGGGGCGCTGGATAGACCGGCGCGGCACAAACTCGCTGCAATTAGTGGCTTTTGGGGGGCTGTGTTTTAACTCGCTGCTCTGGTTCTCCACCGGGGCCGCCGAACCGGGCCTCGCCCAGCTAATTCTGGTAGGCGCGGTGACGCTGTTTAGTTCGGTCTGGATTGGGGCTTTGAATATGAGCCAGACCCATTCGATTATGATGCTTGCGCCCGAAGATGACCGGGTGATGTTCCAAAATATCGCTATTTTGATGACTCAGCTTTCCCAGGCCCTCGCCCCGATGATATGGGGTATCCTGATAGACTTGATGTATCACAGCCAGTTTTCGCTAAAAATTCTGGGATTCGAGTTAGGAGCATACCGAGTGTTCTTTTTAGCCTCGCTATTTATCGGCCTCATCGGAGTGGGATTTCTCAGTCGGGTGCTGCTAAAATCGCGCAAAGCGAACCTCTCCCCGGAGACAATATGACCCCGGAAGTCTGGCGGCGCTTGCCCTATAATACCGCTGGGACCGGTCGCCAACTGGCCCTGAGTGAGAGCCTGTTTAGCCAGCTAACTCAGCCCGCGCTTTATTGGTACACGGCCCACAGTCCGGCAGTAGTGCTGGGTGCTTCCCAGAAGCTTGATATACTTGGCATAACTAATGCCTCGGCGGAATTAGCTATTTATCGGCGGGCCAGTGGCGGCACTTTGATGCTTTCCGGCGAAAAATTGCTGAGTCTGGATGTGGCTTTACCGCCAGACTCCCGGCTGTTCAGCCCCGAAATTACCGGGGCGTATCGCTGGTTTGGGGAAAACTGGGTGACGACCCTGGCTGGACTCGGCATCGGTAGCCGTCTGGTAGGGCCGGACGAAGCCCGCACCCAAAGATTGGCTTTGGATAGCGCCGGGCCGTTTGAAAACCTGGCAAGGCTGGTCTGCTTTGGCACGCTTTCGCCTTATGAAGTGGTAGCCCTGGATGGTCGGAAGTTGGTCGGCCTGTCGCAAGTACGGCGCAAGGCCGGAATACTTTTGCAGGCCGGGGTATATCTGGATTGGCCTGCCGCCGACTTTGTCCACATCTTGAATTTAGGTTCAGCTGAACGGGTTTACCTGAGCGATATTTTGGGGCAAAAAGCCGCCGGATTAAATGAAATGGCGGGACGTGTGCTTACCCCTTCTGATATTATCGCGGGGTTTGAGGAAAGTTTGGAAAAAAAAGGGGTAGTAAGGTTGGAAGCCGCAAATTGGAGCGCTGCCGAACTGGAAGTTGCGGCGGGGCTGGAATACACCAAATTTACCCAGTTGCAATTTGAGGTCTGATTTCGCTCAGGGTTGAGCTATCGAGCTGCGCGCCGCCCGCCGAAAAAGGGTGCCAACTAGTAGGCAAAGGCTCATACCCCCGGTATCGCCTTTAGTGATGCAATAATCGGCCCCGGCACTATAGGCATCGCGCCGCAAATCGCTCAGTTTTTCGGCGCTGAACAGTACTACTGGAACCGCCTGGGTGGTTTCATTAGATTTCAAGGCCCGGCACACTTCGAGGCCGTTGCCATCTGGCAAACTGACATCCAGAATAATCAGGTCGAAGCGGCGGAGCAAAGTTGCCATATTCGCCTCGCGCACGGTTGCGGCTTGTTCGATTTTGATGGAGTTACTAATCTGCGATAATTCTTGCGAGGTCATCGCGGCCTGTGTTGGACTATCCTCTACCAATAAAATTTTCATACCCATCCCAGTATAAAGATATTCTACCATCCTGCTAATAGCTGTTAAAGTGTAAATATAAATATGGTAACAGCTATATCTACATTTTTATTATAAATCCCGGCCCGATTTTGGGATATTGCCAATTTGGGTCATTTTGAGCGGGCATTAGTACTAAGGACTTTCGGGGAAACGGATTGACCAATTTGCCACAACTGCTATAATTCGGGCCAAGAGCGCCAACAGTGGCTGGTCGAAAGATAAAGTGAGGTGGGCGAGATATGGAACTTCAGGAGAAAAGCGAACAAGTTCTGACCCCTAAAAATCGGGACGGCAAACCGGGGCGAGCCGCCAACGGGCGCTTTTCCCGACTTGCCAAAAGTACTGCTAGACCGCCCCAGGCCGAAACCCGCCCGTCGGTGCTATCGCCGGAAGAGTTGGCGACCCTGGAAGCGGTGGAACGCCGGATATTATGGCTTTCAGCGAATATTATCAACGAGGCCAATCATATCCGTCCCAATCCCGATAAAAGTAAAATTGGCGGGCATCAAGCTTCATCGGCCTCGATGGTTTCGATTCTGACCGCGCTCTACTTTTATTATCTTCAGGCGGGGGACAGGGTAGCTGTCAAGCCGCACGCTTCGCCCGCCTACCACGCTATTCAATATTTACTTGGTAATTTGCCCGTCCACTATCTCAAAGAATTGCGCTCCTATAAGGGTTTACAGGCCTATCCCAGCCGCACCAAAGACCCCGACCCGGTGGACTTCTCGACTGGCTCGGTTGGGTTGGGGGCATCCGCTCCGGCCTTCGCCGCCCTGAGCCATCTCTATTGCCGCACCCAACTGGGCGAAGTCACCAGCCGTCGCTTTGTGGCCTTGTTAGGTGATGCCGAACTGGACGAGGGCAATGTCTGGGAGACCGTCGCCGAAGATGCCTTGCGCGGCCTGGGGAACGTACTTTGGATTGTAGACCTTAATCGCCAGAGCCTTGACCGGATTATTCCTGGGATTAAAGCCGCCCGACTCAAGCAGCATTTTCAGGTTGAGGGCTGGCAAGTCCTGGAAGTAAAATATGGTCGCAAGTTACAGGCGATTTTTGCCCAACCCGAAGGCGAAGTGTTGCGACGACGGATTGACCAGATGAGCAACGAGGAATACCAGACCTTGATTCGGCTCGATGGCGCGGCCCTGCGTCCCCGCTTGGCGCAAGGCCCGGACGAGGCCAGCCTGACCCGGTTGCTGGCCCAAGTTTCCGATGCCGATTTACCAGATTTGCTGGCGAACCTGGGTGGTCATGATCTCAACGAATTGCTAGGGGCATTTCAGGCGGCTGACCGGGTGAAAGACATGCCGACGGTAATTTTTGCCTATACTATCAAGGGCTGGGGGTTGCCGATTGCGGGCGACAGACTCAATCACTCGGCTTTGCTGAGTGAAAAGCAACTGGATGAGGTGCGCCAGAAACTCGACATTGCGCCGGGCGAGGAATGGGCCGCCTTCGCCGCCGCCTCCCCGGAAGGCCAGTTGTGCCAGACCGCCCGCGCCCGAATGTACCCCCGAAGCGAAACCGCCTCGGTGGTTATCCTGCCCGAAGCTATCCCCATGCGCCTGGAAGTCGAGCAGGGCCGCGAAACCTCTTCTCAGGAGGCTTTCGGACGGATTGTACGTCGGCTGGCGGATGTCCCTGAAATCGGGCGACGAGTGGTGACAGCTTCGCCGGATGTCTCCTTCTCGACCAATTTGGCGGGCTGGATCAACAAGGTGGGAGTATTTGCGCCGGAAGCCGCGATAAACTACGAGGGCGATGCCCCGCGTACCCTGAAATGGCAACCCGCCCCCGGCGGTCAGCACCTCGAATTGGGCATCAGCGAGATGAATCTGTTTATGCTGCTGGGGATGCTGGGACTTTCGACTGAACTGAGCGGACAACAGCTTTTCCCAATTGGGACGGTCTACGACCCTTTTATCTGCCGGGGGCTGGATGCCCTGATTTACGGCCTCTATAGCGGCTCTAAATTCATCATCGCGGGGACTCCGGCGGGTATTACTCTTTCGCCCGAAGGTGGCGCACATCAGTCCACCGTGACGGCCTCGCTGGGCATGGAATTACCCCATTTGCTATCATACGAGCCTTGTTTCGGGCAGGAAGTAGAATGGCTGATGCTGGAAGGTTTGCGGCAATGCTGTGACCGGCAGCATGGTTATTCGACCTATCTGCGGCTTTCGACTAAAAATATCGAGCAAGCGCCCTTCCAGACGGCCCTGGAACGGCTAGGCGAGGCTGAACTGCGGCGACAGGTTCTGGCGGGCGGCTATCAGTTATTGGATGCGCCCGAAGATAGTGAATATAAAGTACAGTTGGTGACGTGCGGGGCGCTAGTTCCTGAAACCCTCGAAGCTGCCAAATTATTGCAATCCGAAGGGGTCGCGGCGAGAGTGCTAAATCTGACCGGGCCGGGGTTGCTTTATCGCACCTGGAAGACCGCCCGCGAAGCCGGGCATAGCGACTACGGACAGCTTGAAATACTATTTCCGCCCTCGGAACGTCGTGCGCCGATTGTAACCATCCACGATGCCGCCTCTCACGCTCTGGCCTGGCTAGGTGGGGTCTACGGGGCAAAGTTGACCGCCCTGGGCGTGGACGATTTTGGGCAATCGGGTAGTCGGGCCGATCTCTATCACCATTTCGGGTTGGATGCCACCCAGATTGCTGCCGCTGCTTTCGAGGCCCTTGACGGCGAATAATCTAAAATCGAATATAAATAAAGTAGAGGAAGTTCAGATTTCAGATATTGCTATTTTCAAGGTCAGTGATTAGGGGAATTTTAGATTTCAGATATTCGATTTTAGATTTCGCTATTTTGGGGATAAAAAATGAAGCGGGTCTATGATAGTACCAAACGGGAAGAGGTGGCCCAGGTCAAGCGGGTGATGGAGGAGCATTTGCTACCTTGCCTGCTAATTACCGATGGCGAAGGTAATTGGATGATTTTTCTGAACGTGGCGACCTACGCCAGCGATTACCCTTCCAAAGTGGCTCAGGCCGAACAAGTCCTGCGGGATTATGGCTATCTGACCTAAATCTTGCGGAGTGGCTCTTTACTGACGGTGGGCGCGGGGCGTAAGCCGGTTGATATTGAGCTGGCACGCCTGGACTAAAAGGCCAACCGAAAGGTCCTCGATGATTTCCTCCGGGCCTTTTTGTTTGAGCAGCGACAGGGCGTGTTTGTACTCGCGCAGAGCATCATTGCGCTTGCCCATATCGCGGTAAATATCACCCAACCGCATGTGGGCAATCTCCGAGTCGATATTGATATAAATCGTGCGCCGAAATTCCTCAATCGCTCGGTCTAGTTTTCCCTCCCGATGATGAATCATTGCCAGCATCAAATGGGCCGCCTCCGACAGATTATCCAGCCCGATAACCCGCTGACATAGCTCAGTTGCGCCCTTGTAATCACCTAGCTTGAGCTTGATGTCAGCTAGAGCGCACATAATTTCTGGCTGGTGGGAACTCAGCACCTGAGCCTGTTCCAGACTAATCAAGGCCCGGTCAAACTGATGGTCGCGCAAAAGCTCCTTGCCATCGTCCAGAAGTTCGCGCCAGGAGCGGGTTTCCAGATTGGCGGTTGCCACAAGCAGTTCATCCGGGCGACTTTTGGTCGGAAGCGGGACTGGGCCAGACCGGGTCGGAGTCGGCAAGTCATCGGTGGCCTTTTTGGGGATAGCCGGACTAACGCGCCGAAAAACCGGGTCGGTTCGGGCCGAATTATCAGTTCGGCGGAGACGGAGTTGGTCGGTAGTTTGCGGCAAAATCCCGGAAGGCGCTGTCCGGGGCGCTTGGTCGGAAAGCGGGCCAGTCAAGGGCTGGTGACGGGCATAGCGGGTCGGTTCTTCGTTGGGGAAGGGTTTCTGGTAATAAAAAGTTTCCTGGGTGTTTATCAGCTTGAAGCGGTCAGACACCTGCCAGAGGGTTTCGCTATAGCCGATAAACAAGAACCCGCCGTCGTTCATGGTATTGCCCAGGTTGTGAATTATCTGACGGGTGATTTCCGGGGTGAAATAAATCGTCACATTTTCGCACAAAATCAAATCAAAGTGGTGAAATTTATCGTCTGGAAAAGTCGGCGTGACCAGATTAAAGAAATAAAACTTGACCATCTCGCGCACCTGCGGCGAAACCTCAAAGGCCACTTGCGGGCGATGGCGAATAGTTGGCACTCGACCTGGCCCGATAATATCGGCTGGGTCGAGCGGGGCGGTAGCTACGCTAGGGGCGCTGAGAGAGCGAAACCAGGTAGCGATTTGTTCCGGGGTCATCCCCCGCATCTCATCGCTGCGGTAGCGCCCGCTCTGCGCCACCCGCAAGGCCCGCTCACTGATGTCGCTGGCTACGATTTCGATTTTCCAGTTAGCCGGGTTCAATCCGGCCTTTTGCAAGCTCTCCTGCACCGTCATTGCCAGGGAATAAGGCTCTTGTCCGGTGGAGCAACCGGCACTCCAGATGCGAATACGGCGGTCTACCGCATGACGACGAAATAGCCGGGGCAGGACTTCTTCCCCAATCGCCCGGTAATGCTCTTTATTGCGGAAGAAGGCCGTCTCGTTGACCGCCAGACTCTCAATCAGACGGCGCAATTCGCGCCCCAACGAGCGATAGCCGGTTGCCGACTGTACTGCATCGAGTTCCAGGCCGCGAGTTTGGGACGGTTCGGTCAACATCCGGTAATAGTTCTGGTAATCAGCGATACTGCCCGCCACCATGCGGTCTTGTACCGCATTGCGGATTACCCCCAGTTTATTATCGTCAAAGTACATCCCGCATTTTTCCAGCAAAAGCTGGCGAAACCGCTCGAAATCTTCGACGCTAAATTCTGGTAATTCTCTGGGCGAAGACGGCATAGTTTACCTCTGACCGTTCCGCGCTTCCGGCGAAGCCGGAAATTGCAATAAGTCTATCAAGTGAGGTGCAATACTTTCTAGCGGCAACACCGTCCGTACTCCGCCTCTTTCGGCGGCAGCGCGGGGCATCCCATAAATCAGGCTGGTAGCTTCATCCTGCCCAATCGTATAAGCTCCGCTATCGTACATGGATTTCAGGCCCAGCGCCCCATCCTGCCCCATGCCGGTCAAAATTACCCCAATGGCTCGTCGCCCGTAGATATGAGCCACCGATTCCATGAAAATATCGGCGTTGGGGCGCAAAATATGATTGCCCTGGGTGCTGGTTACTAACTTTAAGTCCGGGCCTATCAATATATCGCGTTTGTCGGGCGCAAATAAAACCTGACCGGGCAAGGGGCTATCACCATCCCGCGCCAGTTTCAGCTTCAAAGGGGTTTCGCGCTGTAGCCAATCTACTAAACCCTGGGTAAAACCCTCGGTAATATGCTGTACCACTACAATTCCGGCGGGCAACTCGGCGGGAAGTTTTTGTAAAACCCGAAGGAGCGCGGTTGGGCCGCCCGTCGAACTGGCAATTGCTATCATTTGATAGTGTGAGGTAAGTGGGAAAAAGGCGGTTTTAGAATTTACCGGGCGGGGACTGGGCTTTGAGGTTTGGGGAGAAAGCGGGAAACTGGCAGCTTCTTTTTTCCCAGAAGGATTGGGGTTTGAAGGCTGATTGCTGGCAAGCTCCTTTTGAGTTCCAACTCCGGCCTTCTGACTGCCGCCTGTCGGTAGTTCCTTACCGCGCACATGGGTGATGACCCGCACCCCGGAGAGCAATTTAACTTTGGCAACCAGTTCGGCCTGTCGGTTGCGCCACTCGTTTTCGTTATCCATGGCCGGTTTTTCGATGACATCGAGCGCCCCGGCTGCCAGCATCCGCAAGGAAATTTCTATATCTTGTTTGAGCTTGCTGCTGGTAATTACCAGAATCGGGGTTGGTTGATGGGCCATAATCCATTCGACGGTGGCAAAGCCATCCATGACTGGCATCCAGATGTCCACCGTCACCAAATCCGGCGCAAGCTTGGGCATCATTTCAAGCGCCTCACGCCCGTTGCTCGCCACCCCGACCACCCGAATCCGCTTGTCGCTTTCCAGGGATGTGGTTAGGACTTCGGCTACTAAGCCACTATCTTCAACTATCAAAACCTTGATTGTAGCCATGCGAATTTGCTGGACAGCCTGCTTGTGCTTGAATTATCTAAATTAAATGACTTAAACCAATTCTTTGGTAGTCTATCAAAAACTGGCTATGATTAACATCATTGCTCAATCTAGCCAGTCAACTATGTTGTGAAATCAGAAATTGGCGCTCAGTTGAGAGCCGTAGCCGAGGAGGTGGTATCATTACCACTGCTTGGGGTTTCTTCGTCCAGGCCACGCAAGCGGAAAACCAGTTTGACCCGATATGGCAAGTCCAGCAAATCAAATTCTTTTACCAGATAATCATCGGCCCCTACTCGAAAACCTGCCAGCTTTTCTTTGATGTTGCCCCGCGAACTCAACATAACTATCGGAAGCGATTGAGTTTCCGATTTTTCGCGCAACCGACGACAGACCTCGAACCCATCAATGCCCGGCATATAGACATCCAATATCAAAAGGTCGGGTACATCGTGGGCCACTTTGTCAAGGGCTTCCTCCCCGCTATAGGCCAACTCTACGTCGTAATTATTAGCTTCCAGTTTAGCTTTGACCGCTTCTGCAACCAGAGCGCTATCGTCCACTACCAGAATTTTGCGCTTAGACATGAGACATCTCCCGATAACTCCTTTAGATACGATTCAAGCCAGGTGTTCCGCCACCCCCAAAATCACCCGACCCTGCCAGCGAACTTGTAAAAAAGATTTGAACCGCTAGTGAAAGCTCTCAGTTCGTTGGTGCAAAGACTTTAATATATGCTTTGGCAGAATTACAAATCTGACGGTCTGGCTTATACTATCTGCGTATACTATACTATACCAATTCAAAATAAGCTAGATAATAAGAAGTTTCATAGCGACTTTAACCAAAAATTTATTATACCTTATCCGGCTTCTAGCTGGTCAGATAATCAATCGTGGTCAGCAAGTTGGCCTGCTCAAAATCACCTTTGGTGATATAGGCATTAGCTCCGGCTTCGATTCCCCGCCGCTTTTGCTCATCACTGTTGAGCGAGGTGACAATAATCACCGGCATACTCCGTAAAGTCGGCGAGTTGCGAATATGGCTGGTCAGTTCAAAGCCATTCATGTTGGGCATTTCGACATCGCTGATAACCAGGTCATAATACTTGTTGCCGTTGCGTTTTAGCATCTCGACCGCGACATTGCCGTCATCCGCCAGTTCTACCGTAAAGCCATGCGCTTCCAAAATACTGCGTTCCAGTTCGCGGGTAGTGATACTGTCGTCTACCACCAGGATACGCCGATGCTCGGTCAGATTTTCGCGCTGACGACGAATACTTGAGCGGTTGATATTACGGGCCGAGGCAATCAAATTTGGCACATCCAGAATCATTACCACCTGCCCATTGCCCATGATAGTCGCGCTATTGACGTGAATAGCTTTGGATAGCAATGGGCTGAGGCTTTTTATCACGATTTCGGTTTCGTCTACCAATTCATCCACCAAAAGGCAAACCCGCCGATCTCCTCCACTCCCCACCACCACCGCCGGAAGCCGGTTATAAGACATCTGCCGGGCATCCCGCTCACGGGTGGCTTCCATCAACTGCCGAATAAGCAGGTTGGCTTTGGGGTCCGCCAAAGTCAAGCCAGTCAAACTATCGTCGGTAAAAACATTCGGGCTATAAGGGCCGTTACCATTCCCATTAGTATAATTGCCATTCCCGTTGCTGTTAGAATAGTTGCTATTGCCATTCAAATCCGGCCCGGCGGGAAGGGTCAGCCCGGCCAGGGCCAGCCTCTCGCTATGGTTAGTCTGATATTGGAACAGGGGATGATTGGGTCGCCGTCCGCCTCCCAGCAAATCCTCCAACCGGACTAGCGGCACAAGCGATTTGCGATAAACCGTCACATCCCGGCCTTCCCGACTGAAAATATCTTCGGGTTGCAGATAAAGCATAGCCTCGATTGCCGGAGCGAGTATCGCATAGACCATACCGCCGACCCGAATCAATAGCGCCCGACTGGTTGCCAGCGTGACCGGCACGCGCAGAGTTACAGTTGAGCCTAGCCCCTTATGACTGGTAATATTTACCTGCCCGCCCAACCGTTCCAGGTTGGTTTTGGCGACATCCATGCCTACTCCCCGCCCGGCATAATCGGTAATAATCGGGCTGGTGCTAAAACCCGGCTCGTAAATTAGCCCAATCACATCTTCGTCCGACATTGCCGAGGCTTTGGCTTCAGTCAAGAATTTCTTGCGAATTGCCACCTGCCGAATTTCGTCCGGGTCTATCCCCGCCCCATCATCTATGACTTGAATCGAAACATAGCCCCCATCCTGGCGGGCCGTCATCGTGACCCGTCCGCCCCGCGATTTACCTTTGGCGAGCCGCTCCTGGGGAGTTTCGACCCCGTGCGTTAGGGCATTATTGATAATGTGTACCAAAGGGTCTTTGATACCTTCCAGAACTTTTTTATCCAGCTCAATTTCACCGCCCAATTGCCGGAACTCGGCAAGTTCACGACCATTGGATTTGGCAATCGTGCGGACGGCAATCGTGAACTCCTGATAGATGGTTTCAAGCGGCAACATCCGCACGCTCTTGATATTATTTTCAAGCTCGTCCACTCGGTTGACCAGTTGACTGGTATGCTCCTCGTATTCTCGCAGGGTAGTTTTTAGCAATAACTCAATTTGCTGGTCTACCTGGTTCAATTCAATCAAAGCCTCGCGGACTTCCTGCCAATTGCTGACTTCGGTGGCATCTCGCGCCCCGCTACCGAGCATATTGCGGATAGGAATATGAATGCGCTGGCGACTCCGCAATAAATCGTTCAAGGTTCGCAGCTCATTAAGGGTGGTTTCCGCCTGCATTTTGCCCAGCACCAGTTCCCCGGCAATGTTCATCAATTCGTCCAGCTTACCGACATCCACCCGAATTACATTATCGCTGAGGCTGGCAACCGTCCGCCAGACCGGTTGAGGTAGGGTCGATTCGACAGCTTCGGCGGCAACCTTTTCGAGCGGGCGCTCCGGTTTGAGTTCGAGGGCTTTGGCTTCGAGCGAGGTTTCAGCGAGCGCGGTTTCGGGAAGGCTCATCCCTGTCGGGGAAGCTGAAAGGGGAAGAATCTCTTCGGGTTTGAGAATTGCCGCCAGCCGCTTAATCAGGCCCGGCACATCCAGCGAAACGGTCTTTTCCCCGCGCAGGGCGGCCTCAATCATGGTGCTAATAGTGTCTACCGCCTCAAAGAGCAGGTCGTTAGTTTCGGGTTGAAGCTGCATCCGACCTTCCCGCATTTCGGCAAACAAATTCTCCATTTCGTGGGCGATACTGCTGATTTCAATAAAATTCATCAGCCGGGCGCTGCCCTTGATGGTGTGGGCCGCCCGAAAAACTTCCCGCAGATATTCAGTGTTGTAGGGGTCTAATTCCAGGTCTACCAGACGGCGCTGCAAACTCAAGAGATGGATGTCGGCCTCTTCCTTGAATTTATTCAGTAGCTTTTTACGAGTCTCTTCCAGGCTCATTTTTCTAAAAGTCCCTGGTAACTGGCTAACTGGTTCTCAAGCTGAACCAGATAATTTTCCAAAGTTTGTTCAACTGACCCATTAAAGCTAATTTCCTGGTCGCGCAGGCTTAGTAGCAAGCCTTCCAGGTCGCTGGCGGGACTGTTCAGCTCCAATAAATCCAGCTCCAACAATTGCATCATCCCCAGATTGCCTTTGATAGTATGCGCCGCCAGAAACATCGCCTGGATAGTCTCGTGATTGTTCGGCTGTTGCAGGTCGGTCAGCTTGGTACGTAAAGCCCGCAAGTTCCGATTAGTTTCGGCCCAGAACTTTTGGATTAAACGCCCGCGCATCTCATCGGATGAAAGCATTGATTATCAGTCCCGTTTTAGTTCAGCTATTTTATCGGCAAGGTCGTATCTTCGTCCGGCTCGATTGCTACAAGCAACCCCAATAAATCGGCGATTTTGACGGCAGCCTGCTGATACAGCGCCGCCTCGCGGCGGGTCGCGTCCTGTAGCAACCCACTCCACATAATTTCCAGTTCCGCCGCCAGGGTCGCAATATCTATCAATTTTAGCATCGCCGCCGTCCCCTTGATAGAGTGAGCCTTGATAAAGCACTGGCGCAAGATTTGATAATCGCCATCCTGCTCTTTGGCAAGTGGCTCAAGACTGCTTCCGGTCTGCATCAGGGTCGGGATTGCGGCGGTCATCATTTCCAGGTGGGCGATAGCCTCGCTCTGGAAACGGCTGACCCATTCCGGTTTGACCTTCATTTTTTGGCACTAGACTAACTATAGGCCACCGGAATCAGGGCTGCCAAATCCAGTAAAATTAAAGGCTGGAACTCTGATTCCTGAATAGCCGGTTTTAATTTTTCTTTGGTCCCGTTAGCCCCGATAATTGTCAGTTCATTTCCAACCGATACCCCCAGTTCGCTCAAAGCTTCTACCGTCGAGCCAAGTTTAGGTCTATCCGGCTGAAAGATAGCAAATTGGAGGGGGGTCAAAAGCCCCTCGGTCTGTAATTGATGGAGCGCGCTATGCTGCTCCAGACTATGGCGTTCCAGCAAAGCCGTCCCCCAGACCAGTTTGCCCAATTTTTTTTGGCACATCCAGGCTGGCAACAGGCGTAATTGTTCCATCCCGACCCGTTGAACTGCCAGCACATCATCTACCGCCAGGCCATATTGATGCTCGACCCGCCCATCCGCCAGCAGCTTGCCGGTCAGCAGAATGCGACTACGGTCTATCGGCTCAACCAGGGGACGATGCAACATCCGGGCCAGCTCTAATACCCGCAATTCGCCCCCTTGATATTCAATACTTCCCCAGACCTGCCCCGGCGCAGAACCAGGCTGCTTCAGCACATTAATACCGTCGTTCTGAGGTCGCAGGATATTGTAGACCTGGCTCAGTAGCAACCCGAAGGACTGATGACCCGCCATCACGATCACAATTTCAATTTGGTCTTCGCGCCGGGTTTCGAGGCGCAGTTCCAGCCCGTTCCCCTCGGCAAACAGGCTTTTCATGGTCGGCAGGCCACTGGAAAGCCCCAGCCCGTTTCGTTCCGCTCTATTCAGGTTACTTTCGCTATATTCCCGGCTAATCATGTCGTCCCCTAAATCGCGCCATTTTCGCCCCCTTCGACTACCCGGTTTAGAATTGTATCCAGGTTTAGGAGACCCAGCAAGCGCCTATCCACGGTCAATTCGCTGCTGATAAATTCAGAAATTCCTTTGCTGCTACGGATTTGCTGTTCCAGTTCGCGGGTCTTGACCTCGCGGACTTCGGCCATTGCATCTACCAGCATTGCAAATAAATATTTGCCGTGCTGGATAATGACAAAACGGGAAGAGCGGGTGGGCATTTGGGGTTCAAGACTCAGCAAATCGTGAATATCTACCAGAGGATAGATCGCGCTTTTGTGATTGATAACTCCCAGCACATAAATGCTGGTCCCCGGCACCGGGGTGACATCCAGCAACCGGGAAACTACTTTGACTTTATCCAGTGGCAACGCAAACCATTCCGCCCCCAGGACAAAGGTCAGGAGCGACACCATCGGCTCTTCTTCCTGCTCACTTTGCAGGGCCATCGCCTGTCGTTCCAGGGCCTGGATTAACCGTTCAGGGTCAGATTGCGGGTCGGGTATGACTGGTAAGTATGAATCGCTCATCTTGGCTTTATGAATTTCTGTTGCTGTTTTGGGTTTCGGGTTGAAACTTTTCAGGGAGTAAAATCAAAGAATGTGAAACAACCTTAACCGATTATTTCACATTGGTATTATAGCATTATATTGTCATACTACTCAATAGGTTTGCGGTAATGCGGTTGTCCTTAGTTTAATTCTGGCTTGAACCCCGGCTACTGGGAACTGACGGCAAGTTACTGAACCCGGTAGCTCCTTTCAACTCCGCCGCCCCATTGCCGTTGCCATTGGAGTGCTGACCATTGCCGTTGCCATTGGTATTGTTGTTACCGTTGGCGGCATTAAAGCGCCCCAAATTTTTTAGCACCGGAGTACTGTTATCGTCATACAGCCCGGCGGCATTCGCCAGCACCTGCCCGGCTTTGACATTCAAAGGACTACGGGGCAAAGGCGCGGGGCGTTTGGTGACTTGCACCCCCTTGAGTTGTTCGTATTCCCGGATATGCTGAAGCCCGTCGTTGGCATTGCCGACCCGCAGATAGGTCGCCCCCAGGTGGAAATGAGCCATATAGTGGTCGGGTCTGGCCCGAATGACCTTTTCGAGAAGCTGAATAGTCTCGTCCAGCCGTCCGGTTTCCTTGTAAGCTACCGCCAAAAAGTAGGCGGTTTCAACATCTTCTGGCTGGCTTTTGTAGACCGACTCAAAGGCTACCGCGGCCTCATAATAGCGTCCACGCTTGAGATAAAGGATTCCCAGGTCGTAGCGGGCGGCTTGCCACTGCTCATCTAGTTCTACCGCTCGTTGCCAGGCAACCATCGCCCGCGTTTCGTAACCGGCGCTAATCAGGGCGCGACCCAGCCGATAATGCACCTGTGGCTCGTTAGGAATTAGCTTGGCGGCTCGCTCGAAAGCCTTGATCGAGAGCAACAACTGGCCCAGGTCGGTCAACACAATCCCCAGACTCAGGAAAATAACCCCGTCGTTGGGCTGCAACCGGGCGCATTGCACCAAAGTATGATAGCTCTCTTTGAGGCGTTGCAAGGCGCGATAGGCCAACCCTAATTTATAGCGCGCCGCGATAAACTGAGGGTCATCTTTCAAAACCAATTTATATTCGGCAATCGCCCGTTCCCACTCGCGCTGCCGGGCCAAAATATTCGCCATAAAATAGCGGGCGCGGGTTTCGGTAGGCTTGGCTTGCAGCAGGGCCTGATAAGCCCGCAGCGCCCCGACGACGTTGCCCTGGGCCTTGAGTTCTTCCGCCAGCCGATAATACCAACCGGGGTCGTGTTCGGCGCTGGCAAAGTCCGGTTCTTCAGTTACGGCCTTAGTATTGTGGACATATTCCGGCTCGACCTGCAAGGCTTCGGCAAAGCATTTGGCGGCCTGCTTGGTTTCACCGTGGGCCTGATGCAAAAGTCCCTGATAATAAATCGGCTCGGCGGCGTTGGGGCGCAACTGGCGGGCCAGGGTATAAGATATATAAGCGTGGGCATAGTCGCCCAATTCGTGATAACACCGTCCCAGGGCAAAGCGGGCCTCATACAGGTCGGAGTTATATTGCAGAGCGACCTTGAAGGCCGCCACCGCTTCATAGAGCTTGCCAATCGCCCGAAACGAGACCCCCAGGTTGTAATGACCTTCCGCCAACTGGGTGTCTATCTGAACTGCGTTCATGTATTCGGTGAGGGCTTCGTTCCAGGTATCTATATAGGCGAAAGCATTGCCGCGATAGAGATGGATGATGGCCCGTTCCCGGTCCCAAATCTGAGCGTAATCATCACCCTCGACGTAAGCTGCAATCAGGGCGGTCTTGTACTCGACAGCGGCATCGGCGTAGCGCCCATCCAGATAGGCCCGCATCCCTGTCGAAAAAGCCGCACCCAGGCTAGTGCCACTCATAAACCGCTCGCTGCCGCTAAAGGTGTCCAGGTCCAAAATCAGCAGCTTATCATCCATTTTTTGTGAAACAGTTTTAGCCGAAGGAATATTCATAGAGCTACTTGGCCCCCTCAGCCCTTTGCTATTACTAGCGAGACCACCACGACCGCCAGCCAGGTCATCCGCCTGTCTGTTACCGGGTTGTGGCCCGCCAAAAGATTGACCTTCCCCCATAATGACCCAATACCTTTCAAACTACCTTGCTCCGCCCCCGGCCCGGCTATCCTGGGCCGGTCTACTTAACTTACTAGGGCGCTCCCGTCTTAACCCAATTTAACCATATTATACTACTAATTTAACTAAAGATTAGCTCTTTTGAATATTGTACTTTAGTACCGGAATACTTTACCTTAAACTAAGCAACATTATTTGAGTGTCCCTACCGATAATAACGCCACCGGGGTCTAATAGTTCCTCCTGATTTATATCCAGTTCGGGCCGTCGCCGTCCACCTCAACTTCCAGTTTACCGCGTTCACTGCCTCTGTGCGCCGCGACCCCAATCGGCTCAAGTTTGCTATCTTCCGGCTCGATTTCGTCCGGCTTGGGGGCATATTGCAACACCAGCACGGTTATATCATCACTTTGAGGGGCTTCCTGGGTAAAAAGCGAAATCTCTTCCAGGATTTTATCCACCATTTCTACTGCATCCAGCTTGCGGTTATTCTCCACTGCTTCTCTCAACCGCTCAAAGGTAAAGAGATTATCCTGACTATCCATGGCCTCGACCACCCCATCGGTGTAAAAAATGATGCTGGTGCCGGGCATAATCTTGATTATTTTTTCTTCGTACTCAATTTCGTCATCAATCCCCAGCGGCAAACCCGGCATCACGATTTCTTCGAGTTCGTGATTGCCATTCACCAACAGGGGGTAATTGTGTCCGGCGTTGGCGAGATGCAGGCTATTGCTCTTAATGTCTATAAAAGCATAGAGCATCGTCACCATTCCGAAAGACCGCTCGGCCTGCAACGCCATGTTGACCGACATCAAGGTTTCCCCCGGAAAAATTCGGCGGCGGGCCTCGACCCGAAACAAAGTGCGGACAACCGCCATCTGCAAGGCTGCCGGAATACCTTTCCCCGCCACATCGCCAATCGCAATCCCGCTCACGGTATGTTCAAGGTGGGGATGGGGGATATATTCGTAAAAATCCCCGCCGACATCTTTGGCAGGTAAAGAACGGGCCGCCAACGTCCAATGCCCACTGGTAAACTGGTTGGGCGGCATCAGGCTGGTCTGAATTTCGTGGGCAACTTCCATTTCACTGGCTTTGCTGGCGGCCTCAGACTGATATTGTTTTACCTGGGTTTGATAGTGCCGCAAAAAAGTTGCCAGCGAAAGGGTTATAGCGGTAATTGCCATCAGCGCCGTACTTGCGCCGCTCACCTCCGGGCGTTTTAGCCCTAAAATAGCAAATAAAATCGCTTCAAAAACTATCAGCCCAATCGCGCCGCTTCCCAGCCAAAGCAAGAGTCGCATGTTTTCGCGGCGGCGTGCCACCCCCAATAAAAGTGGGATTAGCATAATATTCAAATATTCGCCGGTATAAAGACTGGCAACTATCACTATCAGGGCGCAAGTTATTGCGCCCCATTCCCAGCTTTTCCCATCCGGTCTACTTCGGGCTGCCAGGCCATCTCCAAAGACCGTGAAGCAAAAGACTAGCCCGCCCACGACTAATTGAACTAAAGCCAAGTCTAGTCTGGCGGTAGAGTCTTTTAGCCAGTCTAGCCCAAATACCAGCAATATGGCGACCAGGCTCAAGGCTACCGCGCTGCGATAAATACCCTGTTCGGTCTGGTTATTCCATCCTGAAAAGCTGGCTTTGGCGCTATTATGTCCTTGTGACCCATTTTCGAGCGTCATATGCCATCCCTGGTTTCTACTTGATTGCGACGAAAGAGTAACCCTGAAACTGAGCTAGGCCTTGATGAGAGGTAACAAATCTTCCATCTTGGCAATCGGCATATAGCGTAACATATCTACCATCTCGAAAACCTTGCGATGATGGGCCGTCACATTAACAGCATACAGCTTTTTGCCCTGCTTACGAGCTTCGATTACCAGCTTGAGCAAGGCCGAAATACCCGCCGAATTAATGAACATCACCGAGCCAAAATCCAGAATGGTAGTGGCCTGCATCTGGTCGTTGACTCCCGCGATTTCGCGGGCTGACACCGCATCTACGCTGTCATTTTGGATATGAATAATGGTAACTTCGTTACCCTGGTCAATTTTAAGGGACATTGCCTACGAGTCCTCCCTATCTACAAATCTAACAATAGTGCCATGATTGCATTATATCTAGCCGGATATTCTAAAATACAGCCAAACAACTTAGCCGCCAATCGGGTCCGGCCCTTCCAGTTGAATATTAAATTGGGCCGGATTATTAGGACCCTTGGTAAGATTGAACCACATGGTAAACTCTGTCCCCTGGTCATTGCTGCGAACATCTACGTTGTCTACCAGTTTTTGAATCAGGAAAATACCCATGCCGCGCGTCAGGTCGTGGTCCAGGCGGTCTTCCATATCCAGACTGTCCGGGGTATCCTCGACTTTGGTGGCCGCCCCACTCCACTGCCCCCGGTCACTGACCACTACTGCCAGTTGGTCGCTATGCACGTAGAATTTGACGCCGACCTTCACATTAATGTCACAATTATTCCCATGTTCAATTGCGTTGGTAACAGCTTCGCTGACCGCCAGTTGCAGGTCGGCTACCCGGTCTTCATCAAAGCCCAGATGTTTGGCGACCACGACTGCGCCTTCCCGCACCACCCGCTCGAACACCAGGTCGCTCGGAATTTTAATCTCTACATCATTGAAAACAGGGGAAGTGGGCCGCACTTCTTCCAGTTGATTGGTTGCCATTCGGTTCTGCCGCCTTTCACAAATACCAAGCTAGTAGAATATAAGGGTTACGCTAGTGAATTTGTCCTGAATCTACTCTATTCTAAGAGGGCGCAGGACGGTGTTAGATAGTGCTAGAACGTTTTTAGGTCGGAAGTCCAAAGCTGGACAATTGTTGTACCGCTTATTTTCGATAGGCCATAACGGACATCGGGGAGTTGCGTTTCAGGGAAGCATCTAATCTCAAAGCCAATTAAAGTGGCATTTCCAATGCTTCTCTAACTTCTAATTATAGCCTCTATCAACAATCTGTCAATGAATAAGGACTTTCAGCCCTTAAACCAGCTTACTTCGGTTTTCTGTTTCAGGTTACATTAATCTATTTTAGTCTCTGAACCTTACAAAACACCTTACTTTAAGCTTGATTATCTAAAAATGGGGATGTTATTTTTATCTTGCCGCCTTTTTAGTGGAAATTCTCGAATTTGGGGAAACTCTCAGGCCAACTTGAGGGTTTTTAGCTCATCTCTGGCCTGCCGTAAAAAATCGTTGCCGACCATCAGCTCCTGGTTGCCTCGCTCAATCAATTCCTGGTTATCGTTATCTAGTCCCTGAATTATCAAGTTTGCACCATCGCTGAAAGAGCTATAAGCCAGCCCCAAAAGGCCATCGGCTCTTTGAAAGCGGGGCGAAGGACTCATAATGTTGCGGAAACGCTTGTTAGCCTCGACAAACTCGCCTAGTTGATGGCGAAGGCTCTGCTTGAGCGAAAGGCGGTTCAGGCCCTGGGTTTCGAGTTGCCGCAATTGCCCGTTAGCGGCATTGACCTGCTGGTTTATCTCGCGCACCTGTCCCCAATAGCTCTTTTCAGCTTCGGTCAGGTCACTGAACAGCCCGGTGATACTGATAAAATGAATCGCAACTAGGCTGGTCACTATTATTAACAACCCAATCCAGATTTGCAGCCAACGGTCTAGCGAAAGGTGAAGCCAGGTTTTTGGGGTGCTTGCGGCTATCGGCCTAACGCTTTGGGGCAGCGGTAGCCGCAAGCTATGACTGAGGTCGCTAAAGGAAATCGGCGGATTCGAGTCCAGGTCAGAAGTATAAGAAATTTGGGTGGGTTCGGCGGCAATTTCATTTGCTTCCAGCACCGCCACCGCCGATGATTTTTCAGAATACAAGTCAGGCTTAACGTCCAAAATAGGGGGCGCAACCGGAAAAGGAAAAGGACTTTTTCCAATAAAATTGCTGGTTGGCTTGGGCGAAGGGCTTTCGATTTGCTGCTGGCGGTGAGCCAGCCAGATTTTGGCAATTGTAATCGAAGGATTGTCGGGGTCAAGCTGAATTGCTTTATTCAGGTTTTGGCGGGCTTCATCCAGATTATCGGTGGTAAAGATCGAACAGAGCAAAAGCCGGCTATTGTCAGGGTTGGTGCGGCCCAAAGTCAGCAAAATGTGGTGGGCATGAGTTTTTTGACCACTTTCGGCCAATTCGAGCGCCCAGTTAAACATTTCCAGTTCTACCAACTTCATGCAAGTTTCCTACTACCCAAACGTGACACTATAATATATACATCTTAATACCATCTCAGTATATATTACAATGGAAAAAATGGGTAGTAGTTCTTGTCAGATGAAGCGGTCTGCCTTCTGCAAACTTTGCCAAGCCAAATGAAAGGCCAAGACCGACTCCGCACCCTGGTTCTGGTTGACTCCTTCTGCCATCAAGCTATCGTAACAGCCGCCGGTTAGGGGGTCGTACAGGGCCTGGGCGTGGCAGTTGTCACCCAAAAACCAGCCAAAAGCTCGCTCTGCCAGTCGGCTATATTTTGTTTCGCCGGTAGCTTCCCAGGCGGTCATAAACATCTCGACCAATGCTCCGGCATCCACTAGCTGTTCGTCAAATTCAGCTTTGGATTGGCCTTGATAATACCAGCCCTGGTTGCCAATCAGCTTTAGATAGCCCTTCTCAAATTGGACTCTTTCCAGAAAAGCCGCCGCCTGGCGAGCAATCGTCAGATAACGCCGCTGCCCGGTAGTTTGCCATGCCATAAACAGAGCTTGGGGCAACCGGGCATTCTCATAAACCAAGCCATCCTCGAACCAACTCCATTCCGGGGTATGGGTTCGAGCCTCCCAGGTATCGGCGATTTCGTCCGCTAACCGTTGCAATTCAAGATACAACTCGCGGTTATCTGGTTCGACTTGCAAATAATAATGCAATCCTAGAACCGCAAAAGCCTTTGAGCGGATATAATTTAATTCTGCCAGATGCGGCTGAAATCTTTCGACCATATTTTTGACCAAAGGCCGATATTCAGGCCGTTGCAGATATACCACTCCCAGCGCCCAAAGCGTCCGTCCTTGCGAATCGACACTGCCGACCTCTTCCAAAAAACGTCGGTCATAGCCCATAAAGTTGCGGAAAAGACCGTCGTCGCGCTGGCAATAGGTCGTAAAACCAAGATAAATTGGCAAGCGGGCCGCCACCGCCGCATGGTTACTATCTGCTGCCACAATCAAGGCCCGGACATTATCATCCACAGTGTAACCGTGCGCCCGGTCAGGAATATTAAAGCGCCCGTGCTGGAACATCCCAGTATCGTCGGTCATCGTCAAAAGATAGGCCGGGTTTATCACCAGCCGATTTTTCGGTTTGCTATAACCGTGAATTTTTTCTAATAATACGCTCATTCTAAAATACTTCTTTCTTACCTATTACTTATTAGCACGACTGTAATAGGTCTCACTTAGTTTGCGACTTCCGGGTCTCCAACTGAGCCGCAGCCACCGAAGACCCAAACTCATTTAATACATTCGTAAATTGCTCGTTCTGCTCAAAAATACTAACGTGACCCGAAGGTTGCATCGTGGCTAATTGTGAGCTTGGAATATGGGCATTCATAAATTGACTGGCTTCGGGTATACAGCCTCGGTCATGATTAGCCGCTACTACGAGAGTAGGTACGTTAATTTGCTCAAGTATACTGGTGTTGTCGTGGTGAAACATTGCTAACATCTGCCGCGCCAGAACTGCCGGGGAACATAAAGGTTGACACACCGTCATAAATTCGAGCTGACCGCGACTTTGCTTACCACTAAATGAGGTATACCGCGAGGCGATATGGGCTGTGCCATTTAGGTAACTCATCCAACTCATCAACCATACCAATGGGGATAGTGCAATAGTCAGATACAAAATAGGCTCAAGTAACGGTTTTTGAACCACTCGTAAAAACCCTCGTGCGGTGGCAGTATTTACTGGGTTAATATAAGTCGTATTAATTAATCCCAGACCAACTACCTGACGACCCAGATGCTGCGGGAAGAGGCGGCAAAAAGTTAAGGTAATCATTCCACCCATACTATGCCCGACTAAAATAGCTGGACGTTTTGCCAACCCTAATACTGCTTCAAGGTCTCCAGCCATTGTTTCAAGGCTATAATCGCGCTCTGGCGAACGACTGGATTTTCCCAGGCCGCGTACATCCCACAAAATCAGCCTGAATTGTTTAGCTAATCGCTCTTTTACATAATACCAATCAGAGTTAAAAGTGGCGATACCGTGGGTCAAGATAATCGGTTGAGCATCGGGAGGCCCAAGAAACTCAACATAGATTTCAGTCCCATCTGGTCGTTTTATGCGTTGACTTTCGTCTGATTGAGTAAACTTTGGTTCGTCCGCGCTATTATGCCCACCAAGTAACAGTAGTACAAGGTAACGTCCGAACAGGGTAAAGAGCAGCATTATAATGCCCCCAATTAAAAAGCCAATAGTTAAAGTAGCTGTAAAATAGCCAATTACAAACCAGCCCCCAAAACCTAATAGCATTACCGATAATACATTTACCAGTAATAAAATAATAGGCGCTAACGGCAACATAAACATAATCTAAATCTTCCTTTCATCTTCAATTCAGTTTGTAACTAACACAGCATTGAACTCAACTTTAGACCATGTAAGCAATTTCCGTACCATCTCTTAACTCATGGTAACTACCAATTGGGATAGTATTCTTATCAAATTTGGATAACTACCCCAATTTCTGGATAGATTTAGGCCGCCGGAACTGACTTATTCTGGCTTGAACGGATAGCCACCCGATTGATGCGGCTGTAGCCGATAAGTTCTTCAAAAAGGTTGGTATATTGGCTACCGACACAAGGCCAGGCCATCTTATGCCCATAGTTATAGGCGGTCTGGCTGGTTTGCTTTAGTTGGGCTGGGTTGTCCAACAACTTGAGCAGGGCCGTCGTAATACTGCCACTGTCCCGCCACCCGACCAACATGCCCCGCCCGTCCGCCAAAACTTCTTCGGCATACAGGTAAGGGGTTGAAATAATCGCTTTGCCAAAACCCATCGCGTAGGCCAGCGTCCCGCTAACAATTTGGTCGCGGCCCAGGTAAGGAGTTACATAAATATCGGTAGCTGCCAGGTAGCGACACAAATCCTTGAAATCCAGATAACGGTTTTCAAAGCGCACATTGTCTTGCAACCCCAGTTCCCGCACCCGCGCTTGCAGCCCTTCTCGGTACTTTTCGCCTTCCAGTTTGCGGACAACCGGGTGAGTGCCACCCAATACTAAATACAGCAGGTTTGGATATTTTTCGACTACCTTCGGGAGAGCCTCGATTGCATATTCAATGCCCTTGCCTTTATTAATAAGCCCAAAGGTACTCAAGACCATACGGTTTTCCAGACCCATGCGAGCCTTAACCGGGGCAGTCGGCAGAAACGGCACATCCGGCACCCCGTGATTAATTACCACAATCTGATAGGAAGGCACATTATAGACCCGTTGCATCAACTGGCGAGCGGTGTCAGTCATTACCACCATCCGGCGCGACAGCCGGATTAATTCCAACATAACCCGGCGGTAGGCTGGCTCCGGGGCATCCAAAACGGTATGCAAAACGCTGACTATCGGAACTTTTACTTGTTCCAGCAACGCCAGCAGCCACTCGCCCGCTTCGCCCCCAAAAAGGCCAAACTCGTGCTGGACGCATAGCAGTTGAGCGCCACTTTGATTGATAAATTCGGCGGCCCGGTCATAAGCCTCTCGCTCCATTTGCGGCACGACGAACTTTACTTGCTCCGGGTATTCTCGTTGGGGACTGCCCGGCTCTTCCATTGCCACCACCATCGTTTCCAAATGGGGCGCTTTTCCGATTACGGCCTGAATGACATCGCTGCTAAAGGTAGCAATCCCGCATTGGCGGGGGGTAAAGCTGCTCAAATAAGCGATTTTGGTAGCCGACCTGCCAAAAGAGCCGAGGCGGTTTTCTCCATTCGTCTGTACATACCTACTTTCATAACCATAAGCTTTGGTATCATTAATAGCCTTTATCATTAATAAATTCTCCTTTTAGCAAATTACTAACCGACCTATACCCCTAAAAATATCGTTTGGACCGGAAATAGAATTTTTCCACATAGCAAATATCCCGACCTGATTACCAGAAAAAGGGCGACGTTGTCCTTAAACTTTTGTGAAATAGAGAGCTAGTAAGACCGCCATAGCCATGCTAATAGCATATTTTGTGCCAGGCTATGGCGATACTAATCTTGAGGAGGAAGAGTAGCTGGAAGTTGTAGAGTAGCTGCACCGATAAGGTCATCCGCCATGCCATAATATACATCTACTCGCCCGTTTTCGCGCAGGTCTATGCCAGTGGGGAACACCACATTTGAAACAATTCCTTCTCGTTCTTCCGGCAATTCCGGCTCCAAAACCGGATTGGTCGAGCGATAAAGAATTTTGCGGGGGTCCTCTAAATCCAGCACCAACGCCCCCGCCGAATAATATACCGCGCTTGGGTGCAGGTCGGCGGCCCCACCCCTGGCCCCCGTTACTCCATGAAAGAAGGTTAGCCAGCCGTAGGGCGTTTTCACCGGCGGAGTACCCCCCCCGATTTTAAAGCGTTGCCAATCGCCTACCGGGGTCATCAGCAAATGGTGGTCATCAAAGATAATCAGATTTTCGGCTTTATTATCTATCAAAAGCTCCAACGGGCAGTACGAAATCCAGATGCTAGGACGGGGGTCTTCTACCCCGGTCGGCAAGACCACATAGGGGGGGATACTTGGCAAGTTCAAAAAGGTGTGGACATCATAGGTCGGGCGGTGCAACATTGCCAGGGCCGGACGACCTAACGGGTCAATCACCGGCTCAGGAAATAAAATCGCATCTTTGTTGGAATAAAGATTAAAGTCCATCTGCCATTCTTTGCGGAAGGCAAAAATTACCGTCCCCAGCCGCTCCCAATTTATTAAATCCTCGGAGGCTGCCAGGGCAATGCGTGGCCCAAGCGGGCCATAGGCGGTATAGGTCATAATATAACGCTGAAGTTTTTCGA
>JBBRSG010000023.1:0-53527 GCA_038245615.1 Chloroflexia bacterium
GCAATAGCCGCCGAGGCTGGCTAAAGAGTACCCTGACAGCCGGAGCCGGACTGGCGGCTTTTAGTTTCCCCGCTACAAGCGAAGCTCAGACAACTCCCAGCTCGGTCCCACCACCCCTAGCCCATGCGTCGCAAACGCCCAAACCGGACAGTGTTACTCCGGGAACGACCTACATCTCTTTTAGCGGGCTGGACTTTCGCCCGGCCGCTTCAGCCGCTACTTTTGATTGGGCAAGCACTAACTACTGCGGCATTTATCCCTTGAGTAGTGCCACTTTGTACACCACTAAATTATTCTTACCAGAGCGAGCGAAAATTACTGAACTTGAATTTTATGTCAAGCACAATATAGCTGGTACAGATGTTTATTATCTAATTGGAACTTCGGCTACCGGTGGCAGCGGCGGCGCAATAGCCAGCGCAACGCTTTCCACTGTCAACAGCGGTATTCAAACTGTCCCCCTGAGTGGGTCGTTGCCCTGGATAGTTGATAATAGCAGTACCGGCTTTTATCTTGGCTGGATTCCCGGTAATACCGGCTTGAACGAAATCCTTTACGGGGCAAGAATTGGCTATACCGGCGGAATTGGACGCTTCCAGGCTAATTAGTTTCTAAGACCTACTCAAATCAGAGCAAACTCAAAATATTTTGAGTTTGGGGTTGTACCATAATAGGAACACAAAGAGTCGTTAGGCGTATGAGTCAATATATATTGAGCGTGAGAGAGGCTATCAAAGCTATTTAATATCAGTTAGTTACTATTTGCTCAATAGGTAGCTCTACCACCGCTAATATCGAGACATTGCCCGGTGGTAAATTTTATTTATGGAAGAAACTACCGCCAAAACTATCCAGAGCTACGACCGGACTGCGGCGAGCTTTGCCTTGAAAAATTATGCGATTGAACTGACCGAGCAAAAAGAACGTTTTATGAGGTTGCTACCTGAGCAGGAAAAACCGCCTCTGCTGGATTTGGGGTGCGGGCCGGGTCGGGACACGCTTTATTTCAAAGAAAGTGGTTTTCCGACAGTGGGAGTGGATTTGTCGGCGGGGATGCTGGCGGAAGCCAAACAGCGCATTCCGCAAGGCCAATTCGTGCAGGCCGATATGCGGCGACTTCCTTTCGTGTCCGGGGCTTTTGGCGGGGTCTGGGCCTGTGCCTCGCTGCTCCACCTGCCAAAGCGAGATGGCGCACGGGCCTTAGCCGAAATGGGGCGGGTGCTTACCAAGCAGGGGGCGCTTTTTTTGGGAGTTAAGCGCGGTTTGGACGAAGCCTGGCGCGATAACCCCCACGAGGATTTACATTTCTTTTTCGCTTATTATCTGCCCAACGAAATCTGGAATCTGGTTTTCGAGGCCGGTTTTGAGATAAAAGGCATTTCGGAAAACATATCCCAGACCAATACCGAGCCAGATGGTAGCCCGGTGCGCTGGATTAATTTGTACGCTCAGAAAGTCGCACCATGAATGAAGTTGGCAGTAAAAGCAGTCTGGAAATTGGTGGACAGCTTTTTGAATGGGGCCAGCGCACTTACCTGATGGGGATTGTCAATCTGACCCCCGACTCTTTTTCGGGCGACGGGTTGGCTGAAAATATGGCCCTCGCTGTAGAGCAGGCCCAAAGCTTCGAGGCCGAGGCTGATTTGCTGGATTTAGGGGCGGAAAGTACCCGGCCCAATGCGGCCCCGGTTGCCCTGGAAGTAGAATTGGCCCGCTTGCTTCCGGCCTTGCGTGCGATTCGGGCCGTCAGTATCCGCCCGATTTCGGTAGACACCATGAAACCGGAAGTGGCGCGAGCGGCCCTGGATGCCGGGGCGCACCTGGTCAACGATGTTACCGGGTTATCGCATCCGGCGATGCGCGAACTAATTGCCGAGCGGGGTGTGCCGGTAGT
This sequence comes from Chloroflexia bacterium, assembly GCA_038245615.1. Taxonomy (GTDB): domain Bacteria; phylum Chloroflexota; class Chloroflexia; order Chloroheliales; family Chloroheliaceae; genus 54-19. The sequence continues at coordinate 1,895 of JBBRSG010000023.1, forward strand.
CGTAATGCACTCGCGGGGTACGCCTCAGACGATGATGCAAATGACCGATTATCGCGGGGATGTGGTCGGGGTAATCCTGGAATGGTTCGCGGCCAAGTTGACCGAACTGGCAAGGGCCGGTATCTCATCCGACAAGGTGATTATTGACCCTGGTATCGGGTTCGCCAAAACCGCCAACCAAAATCTTGAAATCTTGCGCCGTCTGCCGGAGTTCAAGGCCCTGGGCCAACCCTTGCTTATCGGGCTGTCGCGCAAAGGTTTTATTGGCAGGCTAGTCGCCGGGCCAACCCAACCCGCGCCTTCCGGCCCGGAGCGCGATTTTGGAACTGCCGCCGCCCTCGCTCTGGCAATCGCGGGCGGGGCTGACATCGTGCGCGTTCACAACGTCCCGGCAATGGCGGGCGCGGTACGGGTCGCTGATGCAATCTGTCGGAAAATTTATTAATCTCAAATAGCCTCCCGAATCTAAATGGGCTATTATAAACCAAAGCAAGCGGGGAAAGGTGGGGTATATCACTGTTTTTGGCAAGAGCTATGCTATGATGTAATTATAATATAATGGTTTAATAAGATTTACATATTGTGGCCTACCTAATACCTAAAGCGTATTTCTATCCAATTGGAGGTAATTATGGCCCTGGAAACATCTCCCACCTTGACCGGTTCTCGCCAAACCTATCAGGTTAAAACCGTTTATTTTGTAATTGGTATCATATTTTTAGTTCTTTGCTCCCTGGCTTGGCCGGGCATCATTCTGTATTGGACCTTAACCGACCCGGTATCTGCCTCAGCGGATTGGTTTTTTTGGTTTAATTTGGTCACGGAGTTCATTTTAATTGGAGTAGGTTTGCTTGCTTTTGGCACAATTGCCGGGAGTCGGTTGGTAGTTGCGCCAGAGGGCCTGGAATATCATACCGTCGGCTATAGTATTCGGACCGGCTGGGATAATCTGGAAAAAATGGGACTGGTCTGGACTAGCTGGGCGGCGGCGATGGAGGGGGTTGTGCTAAAAGAGTCTGCCGCCAAAGTTAGCGGTTGGCTGGAGGCCTTTGTTATCGCCCAACCTTTGGTGATAATTCTCAGCCTATTTGGTGGTCACGGTGGTTCCGGGGGACTTAATCGCGGCTTTACCCGGGTTATTCCAGTGCAGATGTTCGCCCGGAATTGGCAATACAGCCAGCTTAAACACCAGATTCAGCAATACGCCCCCCAAGTCTTTGAGCAAGCGGGCAGCGAAACTGCTAACCCGGTTTCATGGGTGGCGACTACTTCTTATAACCAAAGACCGCAATGGTTAATCAGGGTAATTCGGATTGGGCTACCGGTAGCGGGCCTCGTTTTTTTGGGCCTAGTCTTCCTATCCTCTAATGTTTCCAATACTAAGGCCCAAGCCGTTTTATCAACCCCCAGCCCCTATACTAACGTGGATTCGGTAGCTTTTAGCCCTGACGGTAAATATTTCGCTACCGATGCCGGAAGCAGGTCGGTAATAATTTGGGATGCAACCACCCATCAGGAGGTCAGGCAAATCAACACCCTGAACCGTCATAATAATAGCTTGGCTTTCAGTCCCGATGGTAAAATTTTGGCTTCCGGGGGGGAGGTTTTCTCTGCCTCGCCTGATAGGGTCGTGGCGGTACAATTGTCGGAAGTGGCAAGCGGTCAAGCTTTGCAAAGCTTGTCGGCCCCGGTTGAGGTTAATTCAATCGCTTTTAGTCCCGATGGTAAATTTATTGCAGCTGGTGGGGGCGTGCCAAAGTATAGCTCCACCAAGAATAAGGACTATTCCGTCCGAGTGTGGAATGTAGCCGATGGCAATTTGGTCACTACCCTAAAAGATGCCACCGACGTTATTGAGGTAGTGGCGTTCAGCCCGGACGGGAAAACCCTGGTTAGCGCCGGGAATGATTATACCATCCGTTTCTATGAGGTAGGTAGCTGGCAGCCTCTAAGAAATATCGAACTGAATTTCGAGGTCATTTACGGGATGGCTTTCAGCCCTGACGGCAAAAATATTGCGGTTGGGACTTTGCAGGGTCGGTTGCTAATTTACGATGCCAGTAGTGGCAATCAAATAGAGGAGCGGCAAGTAACCAGGGGCAGTAAGAGGGTTGGAAAGCTGGCCTACAGCCCGGATGGAAAAACTATCGGGGTAGTGGCTGGCGATAATTTGGGTCACTTGATCAGCACCACCAGCTATAAGACATTCAAAACTCTGGTTGGAGATAAGAGTACTATGAACAGCCTTGCCTTTAGCCCGGACGGGAAAACAATTGTGATCGGGAGCGATGGGTCGGCAGGGAGTAACCTGCGGATCTGGAACTTCCCCGATAAGTGACAACTCTCCAACCCTTGCGCCAGGGGTCTTACCCGATTACTGCTAATGAGGAGGTACTTATGAGCTTTTTCCTGGACGATGAGCCTATCGGTGGAGGCGAAACAATTGAGATGCTCAAGGAAAAGATAGCCCCGTTTTTTGAGCCAGTAGCCGAGGCGGTCAAGGGCAATCATCCCGGTGGGCGGATGCTGGAACTGGATTTAGTGGCTCGGCCCAAACCCGCGCTTATAAAAGATGGTTTTGCCGATATAACTATCGGGATTACTCTCCGAAATCCACTGGTGGGGCCGGGGGCGTTGCGCGATGTACCGCGCAAGGCCAAAGAATTGATTGATTATGCCCACGCTAAATATGCTCCATATGGCGGGCTGCCGCTAGTGCTGGCCTTCCCCGGCTTTTTTGCCCACATGCGGGCCGACCAGCGCCAGAAACTGGGAGAGGGAGCAAGTCTGTTCGAGCGGATTTGTGGTCAGTTCAATATCGGGGAACTCAAGGTCGAAGGGAAAAACCTGATAGTGATGTATAACGGCGCACGCTATTGGGACTCGGTTTTCGGGGTCAATAGTGACCGCGAGTATCATTTTACCCCACTCGCATTCTAACCCAGGAAAATACGCAGAGAAGTAAAAGCCCCGCTCGGTTTGTCCTAGACCGAAGCGGGGCTTTATGATTATCTATCTGACCAGTTTTAAGGCAACCAGCGCAAGGGGTCAGTTGGGCTACCACTGACCAAGACTTCAAAGTGGACGTGGCAACCAGTGGAATTGCCGGTAGTACCTTCGTAGCCGATTAGCTGGCCTTTGGCGACCCGCTGACCTACCGCGACGGCAGTCCCGACAAAATGCCCATAGCGAGTGCGAATTCCACCGCCGTGATCCATCAAAACGTTAATGCCATAGCCATAGGGATTCCAGCCCGATTCAATCACTGTCCCGCCGTCCGCCGCTACTACCGGGGTACCGCAGGTGGTGGCAATGTCTAATCCCTGATGAATCCCGTACCAGATTGGCTGATGGAAATAGGTGGTAATCACCCCGCGCATAGGCCATACCATTCTACCAGTGGCCCGACCAGCATTAGGCGCAGGCACAACTACCGGGGCGGCCTTCTGAACCGCCGGTTTGGGGGCCGGATTGGTGACCGGGTTGGTAGCCGGTTTAGGGGCAGTCTGGACCGGGGCTACTGCTTGCTTGGGCAAAGGCGCGACAGCCGAGGCCGGTTTATTGGCGTTATTACTGGCGGGGGCGTTGCTGGCTGGTTTAGGGGCCGGGGCAACTTCCACGACCGGCGGCGGCGGCCAACTACCATTCGGCACAATCAGGCTACTGCCTTCCTGTAAGGGGAAACCTCTAGCGACGTTGTTGGCCCGGAAGTCAATGATATTTTGGGGCGAGGTCTGCAAATAACTAGCTACCCCGTCGAGGGTATCGCCTTTTCTGACCCGATAAATTACCCCGTCTACCGGCAGGATACGGACTTGCTGACCCGGCTTTAAGCCGCCTTCAAGGTCGTTATTGTCGAGGAGAGTATCCACCTTCAGGCCAAATTTTTCGGCAACGGTTTTAAGGGTATCGGCGGGTCGGACGGTGTACATATAGAGCTTGGTGCGTAACGGCATACTCCCGCCCGGCACCATAATTTCAGTCAGGGGCTTAAAGACGGTGCTGCTATCCGCGCCGTCAAGATTATTAAACTTGTAGCTCAAGATAACTTTGGGGTCTACTCCATACATATCGGCAATCTTGCCCACCGTGTCGCCGTTATTAGTGATGTGCAGCATTCCGGTGACGGGCGGCACTACCAGTTTCTGCCCGGCCTTGATTTCGCTATCGGGGTCGGTCAGGTTATTGGCGTAGAGCAGGGTTTCGAGGCTAATATTGCGAGCTTTGGCAATCGTGCGTAAAGTTTCGCTATCCTTGACCACCGTCGTTTCGATACGTCGAGTGAAAGTGGTGCTATTGGCAGCGACGGCGCTGACATACATTTCACGGCCTTCGCCGGTAATCATTAAGTTGCCCGAAATCAGGGGCGGGTTCGGCACATCGGCGTAGGCGCTCATAACTTTGGTTGCCAGCCCGCTAAATCCGCCAAAAATGACCACAATTGCCGCCATAAACAGCATAGCGGTGTGCGCCCCGTAGCGACGGGCGTGATGGGTCATGGCATCGGTAGAAGTAGTTCCAAAGTGGCGGGCGGCGGCTTCCGGGGCAACCCGGTTGAACCAGAAGAAGTTACCGGGGTGAGCCAGGAACTTTCGCATTTCGTGGAAGAGCTTGAAATCGGCCCGGCGCAGCGGCGAAAAAATCAGCTTGGCAATGTTCCATAAAACGATAAACGGCCACAACAAGATAGTTCGGACGGTGTGGGCCGTATCAGGCCGGGGTCGGCGCGGCGGGCTGGCATTGACATCCAGTCCGGCGATTTCATCCAGCATTTGGCGGGCTTCATCCGCCGCACTGCGAGTGCGATTTTCTTTGTGGGGCGAGGTAGAGTTTTTAGGATTGAAACTTTGCTCATCCTGTTCAGCGACACCGGCCCGCCCTTTAGATTTGGGGTCGGTAGTGTCTGGGTCACTATTCTGCGTCTGTTGCACTAAAGGTTTCAACCTCCTATAAAGCCTGACGTTATGTGCTTCCAAACCTGCTTACATATATTTATACAATATCTATAAATATATGTAAAGTTAGATTGCCGGTGGGCGCGGTACACAACTGAAGGCAGGCCCGATAGCCGACCCCGCCAGGGAATCGAGCTGGGTTACTACAAAATGACTTCCGCGCAACTGACAACCCTTTGAGGTTGCTACCAGTCTGTTTTTAGAAATGTTCTAAAACTGGTTTACTAGCATACTAGCAATAGAAGCAAAACCGTTATCCTGAAACATCCTGCACATCTAACGGATAACAACAGGCATTCCTGAGATTTGCCGGAGCAGGCCACCCCATCTCCATTTAGTTTCTTGGGATGTACAACCCGATTTCTTTCCAGTATAGCAATTCTTGGCAGTTTGTCAAATGTCCAAAAGGTTCGATTCCAGCTTGACAAAGCGGGTTCGGCCTATTATAATTTGGCTCATATTATCGTTCCGCAATAGCTCAATGGTAGAGCAACCGGCTGTTAACCGGTAGGTTCTAGGTTCGAGTCCTAGTTGCGGAGCCTTTTTTATTTCCAACACCTCTCCTAAAATAAGCCAACCCAAAATTTATTAGCGAGCTTACCGGTTAGGCTATTCGCTACCTTTTTCAATCCGGCTCTTAAAACTATTTAACTTAGAACAACTATCTATAAAGAGGAAAGCAGTTATGTCAGATAAACCTGTGCTTATCAAAGCTGCCCGGTTATGGGATGGTCTGGGACAAGAGGTAGTCCTCAACGCTTTTCTGTTGATAAAAAACCGCCAGATTGACACGATTGGCTTGCAGAAGGATTTGGGGGAAAGTGACGCTACCGGGCTGGCAAGTCAGGCTGAGGTTTATGACCTGGGCGCGGCGACCCTGATGCCCGGCTTGATTAATATGCACACCCATCTCAACTTTAGCGCCTCGGCGACGGTGTTGCAGGATTTTTTCCAGGATAGCAAGGCCGGAATCGCCACCCTGACGATTCGGGCCATGAACCATCTGGCAAACGCCCTGCGGGTTGGGGTGACTACCATTCGGGATTGTGGTTCGCTCAACGAGGTGGTTTTTGCCTTGCGCTCGGCGGTAGAAAGCGGCCTAATCGCCGGGCCGCGCATTGTAGCCAGTGGCAACGGTATCACCACTACCGGTGGGCATTGCTATTATGTGGGAATCGAAGCCGATAGCGCCGACGAGGTGCGGAAGGCGGTGCGCTCGCAGGTCAAGGCCGGGGCGGATTTTATCAAAATCTTCTCGACGGGCGGCGGTCTGACCCCCGGCACAAATATCTATGAGGCCCAGTACACCGAGGAGCAGATGAAGGCCGCCACCCAGGAAGCCCGGCGGTTGGGCAAGCGGGTTTCCTCTCACGCTCACGGCGTGCCGGGGGTGGCGAATTCGGTTGCCGCCAGGGTTACTACAATTGAGCATTGTTCCTATTTTACCCCGGATGGAGTGGAGTATCAGCCAGAGTTGGCCCGCCAAATCGCCGAGGCCGGGATTTATGTTGTGCCGACTATCAGCGTAGGTCGTCCCCGCCCCAATCAGCCGACTCCCACCGCCGCAGTACTTAAATTTCAGGCGACCCGCCAAAACCGGGCCGAAAATTTACGAAAGATGTTTGATTTGGGGGTAGTCCTGGTCAGTGGTAGTGATGCGGGAGTCGCGGGGGTAAATTTTGATGACTTCCCAGTAGACCCCTCTTTGCTGGTGGACGAATTGGGCTTGCACCCCTGGCAGGCTCTGATGACCGCGACTTCCCACGCCGCCCGCGCTATCGGGCTGGAAGATACCGGAGTTTTGCAACCCGGCAAACGGGCCGATTTGCTGGCGGTGGCAGGCAACCCGCTCGAAAATATCGCCGACCTGCAAGCCACCCGCATGGTGGTCGCCGCCGGAAAAATCGCGGTGCGGCCCGCGCCGGTCATTTCTGCTCTAGCCTGATTTATAACTAGGACTTTCGCTCAGTCAAATTTTCCGGTCAGAAGCACACTTTGGTATACCACAAAAACAGTTTTTTATATCTTTAAAAAATTTACTCAGTAAATTTTTTAAAGATATAAATATTCCGGGTTTACCCCGATTTTCAAGCGAAAGTCCTGATAACAAATGAGGAGGCACTTATGTCTGGCTTTTTCTACCGGCGCGGCAGTTCGTAGCCCTGATGACCCTGGTTCTGATTTTGGCGGGATTGGCAGCCTGTGGTAACGAAGTGACGGCTACTTCGGTGGTGCTGCCTTCTTCCCCTATCGCCCAGACCCAGCCCTCTCCGACTACAGTGGCAGCTACCACTATTGTGCCGATTACGATTGCACCTTCACCTACCACCGCTGCTGCTACTTCTACTGCCCCAACTACGGCAGCGACCCCTACTGCAATAGCCGCGGGCCAAGTAGTGATTGTCCCTATCCGCCCATTTCATTCGACTATCCTGAACAATGACCGCCAAGTAGATATTTACTTGCCGCCCGATTACAACACTTCTGCCACCCGCTACAAAGTGCTTTATGTGAACGATGGCGATATAGCTTATAACAATTTGGACATAAACAAAGTGCTGGGCCAGCTTTATGCGGACAAACAGCTTGAAAAGATAATCGTGGTGGGAATTTATAGTACATCTTTACGGGCGAGCGAATATGGCGTAGCCGGGATGCCGAACTTTGCGGGTGAGGGCAGCAAGGCTGACCTCTACTCTAAATTTGTGATAGAGGAATTGCTGCCCTACATGAAGAAAAATTATCGGGTGCAGGAAGGCCCGGCTAATACCGCCTTTATGGGTGTTTCGCTGGGCGGGTTGATGGCGTTTGATTTGGGCTGGCAGCATCCTGATTTGTTTGGTAAGGTCGGAGTTTTCTCCGGCGCATTCTGGGTTCGTACCGATAATGGTAGCCCTACCGCTCGACAAAACTCGCGGATACTGCACAAGGTAGTGCGGGAAAGTCAGAAGCGCGAGGGTTTGAAGATGTGGTTTTCGGTGGGTACAAGAGAAGTAACCGACGACCGCGATGGTAACGGCGTGAATGATGTGATTCAAGATACTACCGAATTGCTTGATGAGCTAAAAGCCAAAGGCTACCAGATAGGAACCAATATAATATACACTCAAATTGAAGGCGGCACTCATGACCCGAAAACCTGGAGCAAAGTGTTGCCTGATTTCCTGAAGTGGGCTTTTCCGGGGTGAAGTGATCGAGGGTACAGCCGCTTCCACCTATAACCCATTTCCCGACCAAATAGGACTAGAGCCTCACGCCCCAGGGTATCAGGGACTGCTATTGTATTGCCAGATCTGTAACCAGTTTTGTACCGATGCATAGGTTTCACTTATCTGCCTAAAGAGGCTGGCCCGCCTAACAACCCGGTTAACGGTAAGACCGCCGTGATTGCCAATACCAAATGCTCGCTTGACGGCGGCGCAACCTTTTCAGTAATTCTCAAAGATGCGGACGAAGCTGAGATTATCCGGGCAATTATCGCCGTCCAAAAAGGTGAAGCTATTTTCAGCCCAAGTATTGCCCAAAATCCTGAATCTGATTGCCCAGGGCGCAACTAATCCTGAAATTGCCAAACAATTATCTTTGAGCGTCAAAACGGTGAGCAATCATATCTCGAATATCTTCAGCAAATTGCAGATTGCCGACCGAGCAGAAGCGATTGTGCGGGCGCGTGAAGCCGGATTGGGGAAATAGGACAAGGCCCAGCCACATTGGGGACTACCGGGCCTCGCTGTTCTTGAGGAGGATGAGTGGTTGAACCAACAGACCACTAGCTTAAATTTACCAGATTGAAAAGCCATAAACAACGGCAAAGCGCACAAAATTTTCACCGCCAAATGTTACAAAAGTAACATACTCCCAGGATAAATGCCCGCAAGAGAATAAATACCCAGTCTAGCTGGTCGTCACCAACTCCGCCAGATCGGGTAGCACGTGGGAAGAACGCCATAGTTCGGCGAACCGGGTGGCGGGCTGGCTCATATCGCGGTCGCGCCGATGAATCATGGCGATTTGAATCAAAAGCGGCTCCCAATCCTGAATCGGAATTTCGACCAGCGCCCCACTGTGCAGGTCGTTCTGGACGGCGAAGCGCGGCAACACCGCCAGACCGACATTCATCTTGACCATCGCTTTAGTGGTTTCGGTGACTTCAATTACCATTGAAATATGTGGTTTGTGGGCCAAATCACTCAGCTTGCTCATAAAGGTATCAAAGGCCATGCCCCAGCGCGACATTATGAACTCCTCCGAGGCCAGTTCGTCCGGCGTGACCGGGGTAACTCCTTCCAGGTTGCGGCGCATTGCCAGCCGATGCTCCGGCCCGGCGACCACGATAATTTCGTCCTGAAAGCTGACAATCGTTTTTATTTGAGGATGGATGACCGGGCCGATGACTACTCCAAGTTGCACCACATCATCCAGCAGCATCTGGATAACTTCAGTCGAAATATCCTGTCGCAAATAGATTTCCACCTTTGGATTAGTTTCGTGAAAGCGATTGAGCAGGGGTGCAATCAAAAAGAGGCAAATCGTCTGGATTGCGCCAATCGAAATCCGTCCAGCCGTCCCCTCCCGCACATTTCGCATGGCCTGTTCGCCTTCATCCAGCACCGAAAGCGCCCGTTCCGCATAGGGCAAAAAGACTTTACCGCTGTCGGTCAGCTCAATAGTGCGGCCTTTGCGTAAAAAGAGCGGCACTTTCATTTCACCTTCCAGGGCCTGAATTCGGGCCGTCACCGAAGGTTGGGTCACGAAAAGAGCTTCCGCCGCTCTAGTAAAACTTTTCTCACGGGCGGCGACTACAAAAGCCCGCAATTGACCGATTTCCATAAATCTAATCGCCTCTCTTCTTTGAGAACCTGTTTGGAATTAATGATGAGAAACAGAATTTATCCATAATAACTTATTCGTAGACTACTTCAACCGCTATTCCCTGGTACAACTCCCGCCAGTCCCGTTTCAGGATGCCATAGTACAAGGTATCCTCAAATTCACCCTCCGGGCTACGGGCATACTCGCGCAATACCCCTTCCATCCGAAAGCCGGGGGTTTTTTCGATTGACCTTTGCGACGCATGATTAGAAACCCCATGCCCGGTATCAATCCGGTTCAGTCCCAGTAGCTCAAAACCGAGGTAAAACAAATGGACTTTGCTGGCGGGCGCGATACCCTGTCCCCGCATGTGGGGTAATATATCCGCCCCGGTATTACCTCTGGCATCCTCCCAGCTATCCACCTCTAGCAGGGTCAGGCCCGCCAATTTTCCAGCCTTAAAAATGTAGAAGCCATAGAGGGTTAAGCGATTTTGGCTATCGTACTTGGGCAAATAACTTTCGTCCAGTTCTTCCACTAATTCTTCCGAGTCGGGTTCATTTTGGAGCATCGCCCGTACCTGGTCGAGGTTTTCAAAGCTGATACGATGTAAATCTAATTGCCCAGAATACAAGCTTTTAATCGGTTTCATTTTTGGCCGCTTCCTTATTTTTTGCTAAAAGTTCGTCATTCATAAGGGTCTTGGTTGATAGATTTCAACAATTTACTAGCGACTTTAACAAGAAAGAGTACCCAGATTATAACATATCTAACGCGCCGTACATTGGCTTGCACTGGGCCAAGTGGTATAATATGACCCATAATTTGAAAGACTTTTCACGAACTTTGTCATACAAGAACCGAAATTGATAATAAAGTTTGCCTATATTAAACCAAATTATAATGCCACAGGAGAAGAAGCTAAATGGCAACAGAAATTACTAAAGAAGCGGTACTAGCGGCCCTCAGTACGGTGCAAGAACCGGAATTAGGCGGCGACCTGGTTTCCCGCGGGATGATTCGGGATGTCCAGATTGATGGCTCGCGCCTGACCTTTACCATTGTGCTGACCACCCCGGCCTGCCCCCTCAAAAACGTAATGCAAAAGCAAAGTGAAGAAGCAATCCACAAAATGATTGCTGGTGTGACCGATATAAAAATAAACTGGGATGCCGATGTTTCGATTGCCCGGCGCGGCAATGTCGGCGGGACTTCTCAACCAGCCTCGCCCTTGCTACCCGATGTCAAAAATATTATCGCGGTTTCCAGTGGCAAAGGCGGGGTCGGCAAAAGCACCGTTAGCGTCAATATGGCGGTGGCCCTGGCTCAGGAAGGGGCGCGGGTCGGGCTACTGGATGCCGATATTTATGGCCCGAATATCCCGATTATGATGGGTTCGAGCGAGCGTCCCCGCATGATTGGTGAAAACCGAATTCTGCCGATTGAAAATCATGGGGTCAAGATGATGTCTATCGGCTTTTTGGTGCCGCCCGGCTCTTCGATGACCTGGCGTGGGCCGATGGTACACGGGGCGCTGCAACAGCTTATGCGCGATGTCGAGTGGGGCGAACTGGACTACTTTATTGTAGATATGCCGCCCGGCACTGGCGATGCCCAACTGACGATGACCCAATCGGTGCAGCTTTCGGGGGCGGTAATTGTCAGCACCCCGCAAGATGTAGCAATGTCGGACGCGCTACGGGGTCTGGCGATGTTTCAGCAGATGCACGTGCCGATTTTGGGGCTAGTCGAGAATATGAGCTATTTCGTCTGCCCTCATTGCGGCATCCGCACCGAGATTTTTGATCACGGGAATATTCAGCGCGAGGCCCAGCGCCGCAACCTGAACTTTTTGGGTGAGATTCCGCTCGAAACGGCGGTACGGGTCGGCGGCGATAGCGGCGTACCGATTACCATCAGCCAACCCGACTCGCCGGTGTCCCAGGCTTTCAAGAGCGCGGCCCGCAATATGGCTGCCCGGATTTCAGTGCTGGCCCATCGCAAATTGCCGGTCATTAAGTAAAAGTGGTCAGTGGTCAGTGGTCAGTGAATACAGTGCTGAGTGCTGAGAAAGTACAGCTAGTGGTTAGCACTGTAATTCAAACTCAAAACTCAAAACTAGCCTACTGACCACTGACCACTATTTCAGAAGAGGTTATAAAAAAATGGCAGATAATTCAAAAGAACGCTTGACTTTTATGGCGGTTCACGCCCACCCGGATGATGAGGTTTTTGGGATGGGGGGAACTTTCGCTCGGCTTTCCGCCGAAGGAGTACAGACCGTATTGGTGACTTGTACCCTGGGCGAGGTGGGCGAAATCGTGGACCCCACTTTAGACGAGGAAACCAAAAAGGATTATGCCACCCGTTTGGGTGAGATTCGGATTGTGGAACTCCAAAACTCGGTGGCAGCCCTGGGTATCACCGAGTTAAAGTTGCTGGGCTTCCGCGATTCAGGGATGATTGGGACCGAGGACAACCAGAACCCGGCTTCGTTCTGGCAGGCCAACTTTGATGAGGCGGTGAAACGACTGGTCAAGCTTATCCGCGAGTTCAGACCGCAGGTGATGGCGACTTACGGGCCATTTGGGGGTTACGGGCATCCCGACCACTTGCAGGCCCATCGAGTGACGGTTGCGGCTTTCGATGCTGCCGGGGACAAACGGCTCTATCCTGAAATGGGGCTGGAAGCCTGGCAATCCCAAAAGCTCTATTGGAGTTCGCTGCCGCGCTCGTTCTTCCGGCGGGTATCCGAAGAAATGCGGGCGCAAGGCATCGAAGGCCCCTGGAATAATCCCGAAATGGAGACCGACGAATGGGGCGACCCCGATTCAGAAGTGACCACCATTTATCACGCTGAGGATTATGTTGACCAGAAGATGGAAGCTTTTCGAGCGCATAAAACCCAGATTGCGCCCGATAACTTCATGTTTGTCATTCCGGCAGAGCGTCGCCGCGAAGGGCTAGGCGTAGAATGGTACACTCTGGCGAAAAATAAACTTCCCGACTATCAGCCCGCCGGTGAGGAAAATGACCTGTTCGCGGGAATAGGGTAGGGGTCGGCGACCCCTACAAGAGAATTTGCTCGATGGGAACGACCAGAATACCACCCGCGCCAGCCTCGCGGAGTTGCTCGATGACTTCCCAGAAAGTATCCTGCTTGATGACGGTATGGACTGCGACCCAATCGGGGTCGGCTAGAGGTACAACCGTCGGGCTTTTGAGGCCCGGTACGAGTGAAATCACGTGGTCGAGGGCGTGGCGCGGGACGTTCATCACCAGATATTTATGGTGGCGAGCGGCCAACGCCGCTCGTACTCGCACCAGAAGCCGGTTGATATTGCGGGCCTTATATGGGTGTTCTAGCGAAGTTTTATTAGCTGCCAGTACCGCTTCACTTTTCATAATAGTATTGATGGCAATAAGGTCATTCAGGGCCAGCGAACTGCCGGTAGCGGTAATTTCAACGATGGCCTGGGCTACCCCCAGATTGGGGGCAAGCTCGACTGCCCCGCTCAAGGTCACAACCTCGGCCTGAATCCCGATACTCCGCAAATACTTTTGGGCCGATTTGGGATAACTGGTGGCTATTTTCTTGCCCGCCAGTTGGAGCGGGTCGCTAATATGGCTCTCTTTGGGGACAGCCAGGACTAGCGAACAGTGTCCAAATCCCACCGGCTGCAATTCGGTTACATCTACCCCCTCTTCAAAGAGCAGATTTTGGCCCACCACCCCCAAATCTGCCGTCCCGGAAGCCAAATATTCAGGAATATCATCGTCACGGCTATAGAGAATATCCAGCTCAAAATTACGGACACTACTAAAAAGGCGCTGCTTGTAGCTCTCGAATTCCAGCCCGATACTGCGTAACAGGCTCAGAGTATGGTCAGTCAGGCGGCCTTCTTTTTGAATCGCCAGCCGTAGCCGGGGACGCTCCTCGCTATTGGCATTGGAACTCAGGCGCACCGGCCCTTCCGACATTCGCTCTGACATAAGTCTCCCGTTTTACTTTAGGTTTAGATATTAGTCAATTTTTTCACAATTCTAGTCAGCTATATTTTACCCTACCACTGGATGAGCGGCAAGCCGGGAAAGGCCGCCGGGTGAATTCGCGGCCAGTCATAATTATCATTAACATTTAATCCTGCTCCTGTTACAATCAAGGTGTTCCAATTTTAAAACAATAAGACAATACGCTATTGGTAGTCGGGGCAGCGGTCAAGAACAGTTTTAAAATCCGCGTGGGGTAGTATCGGCGGAGGCGGTTAATAAGGCTCTAATTGGGGCGAAGCTACGGCGGTGGTGGGGGGTTACGCCCAGCTTTTGAAGGGCGGCCTGATGCTCGGCAGTCCCATAGCCGACATTGTGATCCCAGCCGTAGCCGGGATAGCGTACTGCCAGCCGATACATAAGCTGGTCACGGCAGACTTTGGCGATAATCGAGGCGCAGGCTATCGAAAGGCTGTACGAATCGCCCTTGATGATGGCAGTTTGGTGGGCCAGGCCCAATTCGGGAACCGGCAGGCCGTCAATCAGCAAATGGTCGTGCGGGCCGAGGTGGTTCAGGGCGCGTTGCATTGCCAACCCTGTCGCCCGTTGGACGTTCAAGCGATCAATTTCGGCAGGCGAGGCCGCTCCCAGGCCGATTGCAATCGCCTTTTGACGGATGATTACCGCCAGTTGTTCACGTCGCCGGGCCGAAAGTTGCTTGGAGTCGCGCACCTGTTCCAGTCCGGTCACATCCGGGCCAAGTATCACCGCCGCCGCCATTACACAGGCACAAAACGCTCCCCGCCCCACCTCGTCCAGCCCGACCACCCGGCGCTGCCCAGCGGCCCACAGTTCCCGCTCGTAGGCCAGGCTAGGCCGAATACGCTCAGGAGGGTTGCCGAACATGATGATAATTCGAGCGAAAATAAAGCAACGGGTCAATCCCCTGACCGTCCGGGTCTAGTCGGGCCGAAATTCCGGTCTTGAGGACTTCCGCTACAAAAATTGTATGGTCGCCACCCTCGTAGGTTTCGGTAATCCGGCAATCGGTAAAGCCTAAACTATCCTCAAAAACCGGCGCTCCGGTCACTTCGGTATGCAAGGGTATATCTTGGAAAGGGGTAAGATTGTCTGGTTCGCGCCCGGCAAACCGATTAGAGAGATATTCCTGACCTTCATACAAAATATTGGCGCAAAAGAACCCGCTTTGGGGCAGAATATTATTGGCCTCGGTTTTTTTATCAATGCAAATCAACACCAACGGTGGATTGAGCGAAACCGAAGTAAACGAACTGACGGTGATACCGTAATAACTACCATCCGGCTTGACCGTAGTAACTACCGTAATTCCGGTGGTAAACTGACGCATAACCTGTCGAAATTCCAGGGGCGTAACCGACATTAAACCAGACTCCATTCTGAATATCTTTCTATCAAACTTTTATATAGGTATATTTTAAATAAAATACTCTTTGGGCAATCTATTCGCTTGAACCTTAACACAAATTTGAGGCTTTTACAATTTTACCGGGCTACTTTCCCATTATTCAATTCTGCAATCTCATTTTGCAGATTATGACGGGCGATTGCCTCATCGGTTTCAAACATGGCGGCGGTAAAATAGAGCCGCTCGCGTTGCAAGAATTTTTCCAGCACCGCTTTTCGGCCCGCCCGATAATCCGGCTCGGAAACCCAGGCGTATTCCTGGCGAATGGCCCGGCTATAATCCTGATAGCGGGCCGGGTCTACCGCCAAAATAGCAAGGTCGGCATCCAGCAAAATATGGGCTGCCAGATCGTCCCCCCCGGCCTGATGCGCTTTGGTACAGAGGATAAGGCGGGCAGTTTCGGCGATTAGGGCAGGCGGCAAGGCCATCGCTTGCATCAGGTTCGCAGCATACTCGGCGCTTTTTTCTTCGTTGTCTTTGGCCCGACTGTCATAAATCACATCGTGAAACCAGGCTGCGAAATAGATTGCCGCCCGGTTATGGGCGCTTGCTTCCAGGGCCTTGACCGTTGCCAGCACCTGTTCGATATGGCTCAAGCTGTGGTAATAGCGGCCCGGTTCGGAATAACTGGCGACAATCGCCTTAAAAGCGGTTTCGGCGGGCGTTTGGGCTACCGCGAAAGGTTTTAGCAACTCCCACCATTGATTTTTGAGATTTTCTAAAGTGTCCATATTTAATTTCGCTTCATATAGAGTTGTATGCCCAGACTTTCTTCGTCCAGCAGCAAATCGGCAAGGTTGTAGCCATATTCGGCAGAGGTGCTCAGGCCGCGATAGAAAATCGCGTATTGATAGACGCGCCTTGCCTGGGCGGGCTGAATATTGTTGGCGAGTTTACCGTAAATTGTGGGATAAAGTGAAAAATAGCGCCGATTCGGGCCGATAAGCTTGGGCAGGGCCGTCGTTAAGAGCCGTCGCTGATTGGGATGGTCGCCCAGGAATACTTCTGCTCCTTCGGGCAATGCGGCCCGTAGTCTTTGAAAACGGGCGGGCGCGGGCTTGACCCGATAGACTGTATCTTTGCCTCCGGCGGCCTCGAAATTTTTGACCAGTTCCAACCGACCATCTGGCCCGGCGGCCTGCTCCAGTTCGGCCCGGTTCGCCTCGC
The DNA here is from genome assembly GCA_038245615.1 of Chloroflexia bacterium. GTDB lineage: Bacteria > Chloroflexota > Chloroflexia > Chloroheliales > Chloroheliaceae > 54-19. Next base: position 18,266 of record JBBRSG010000023.1, read on the forward strand.
TCGATAATCCGGCGGGATGGATTACCAGATATTGCACTCCCAACCCTTCGATAATATCGAGGGTAGCCGGGGCGGGAAAAGATTGCATCTCGAAGAATAGCCGCTCGTAGCCGTAGGGGATAATATTGGCGCTACCGTTCAGCATCGGGCGATGGTGGCCCAGTCCATACATCAAATAAAGCGGCCCAGTGTTGACCGGGGTTTTCTCGCTGGAAATCGGTAGTTCCAGCAAGATGGCATTTTCAGGTACAAGCCGGGTGGCTTCCTGGCTTGCCAACCAGCGATAGACCGCCGGAGTATTCTCGCCAGTCGGCGTTAGTTGGGCTGGTTGATTCGGTGCGAAATAATCCGCTCCAATCAGCCCGATGAGTAGCAGGGTGAGGATGGGGGTCAGGGGTCGGGGGTCAGGGGACAGGGGGAATTTAGGACTGAGGTTTTTAATCCCCAATCGAAAATCGAAAATCGAAAATCGAAAATTCCTACCGGCTTTCGTCTTCCGATCTGCCTTTTCCCCGACCCCCGACCCCTGACCGCTGACCCCCAGCAGTCCCGCCACACCGTAGCCCGCGCAGACTGCCAGCCCCAGCATAAAAAGCTGTCCGAAACGCTGGGGTACGCGCAGCGCATCGAAGCCCGGCAAGAGGTCATATAACCATTTGTAGGGCAGGGTAAGGCCGGTGGGGTTCAGGCCATAGGCTTCCAGGTTCAGGCTCGGCCCAAAGCTCAGGATTAGCCCGCTCAGGCTGACAAAGGCGAAAAGCCAGCGGGGGTCGGGGGAAAGGCCGGACTGAGGACTGAGGACTGAGTGCTGAGAAATCGGGTTGTGGGTTGGAAGAGATACAGGACCGAAGACGGAAGAAATTTTCGATTTTCGATTTTCGATTTTCGATTTTCGATTTTTGACCAGCCCGATTAAGGCCAGGATTACGGCTACCAGACCGGGGTAGAGCATTCTCTCGGCGCTGGTTTGGAGGCCGAAAACGCCGCGCTGGATGGGCCGATAGAGCCAACTGGTCGGCATAGTCCGTAAGAGGCTATTGGGGGCGGCGCTCCAATAGCTGATTTCTGTCAGGTCGCGGTGAAAAGTAAATTGGTCTTGAGCTTGCTTGAAAGGCCAGACAAAAGGAAAGACCAGCACGAGAGCCAACAATCCTGCAACCGCCAGTAGCCCGAATTGTCGCCCTAAGTCCCGCCAATCGAGGCTTAGATTGGGAGATTTGTGTCGCACTTTTCGCCATGTCCAGCGACATATCCCCAATGCGAAAAGATAGTGATAAATCAGATATAGCCCGACTAGAATTGCTGTAAAGTAGGCATAATACCCCGCGACAATCGCCTGTAACACCGCGAAGAAGATAAATGCCCCAAGCAGGAGCAAGGTGCGCCGGGTTATTAGTTTTATAGTCTGGTTGGGGTAAGTAGCTTCGAGAAAGCGGATTAAAAAATATAAGGCGAATATCATGTAGTGCTGTGCGCCCAACCCCAGATGCCCATACTGTCCGTAATGCCAGGGCGAGTAAGCGTAAATCATTCCGGCGACCAGTCCCGCCGCGCCACTGCTGGTCAGATGGCGCACCAAAAGCCACATGGCGAACCCGCTCAAAGTGAAGGAGACGAACACCAGCAGATTGTAGGCCAGGGGCGGATTGGCGGTCAGCCAGATTAGCGGGGCAGCCAGCAAGCCCTGTCCGGTCAAGAGTTCGTCCAGGGCCAGGCCATTCGAGAGTGGGTAAAAAGCGTTGGTTTGATATAAATGAAACGGGTCGGTGAGCAACTGGCGGGCTATCGAGCCGAGCCGCCAAGAAGAGTCGGCGGCATCACCCCAATCCGGCAAAGTATCGCTTAGATGTGTGATTAGAGGCCAGGTAAAGAAAGCACTGGCAATCGCAAAGAAAAGCAGCCCGCCCCAAACCGAACCCAACCCGCGTCCGATAACTCTGCCAAAGGATTGTCCAGAATTGTCAGAGTTTCTTATTTTGCTTTCCGGTTGTAGACTCGTGGCACTCATGCCGGAAATTATAGCATACCTGTTGAGATGAGTTCTCATCCTTTGTGGTAGCTCGCCCCACTTGGCGGAACGCCCTACCAACTTTAGGTTTGACGGGTTTTGGGGCGAGCTTTCACTGGCGAATTAAGTAAGCTATCCGGCCATCGCGCTAAATTGAGCTTCCAGTTGTTTGGGGTTTTGCAGCCAGAGTTGGCTCATCTGCCGGGACATACTGTCGGGAAAGATGTCTTCAGTATCATTGATAATCCCCTCCACGATAGCCGTCGCAATCTCTTCCGGCCTGGTTTTGGGCATTTCAACTCCCGCCAGCATATCGGTATCTACCGCTCCCGGATAAATACCGTAAACGCTAATACTTTTGGGTTTCAGGTCGGAGCGGATAGCCTGGGTCAGCGAAAAAGCCGCCGCTTTAGAGGCGCTATAGCCGCCCATCCCCGGCATACTGGCAAGCGCCAGTAAGGTTAGGACGTTAGCAATCGCCCCACCCCCGTTGCTGGCGATAACTGGGGCAAAAGCTCGCACCATATTGAGCGTACCGTAATAATTGGTATCCAAATCTCGAACAATCATCTCAAGAGGACTATCCAGCAGACTGCCAAACGCCAAAGCCCCGGCATTATTAATTAAAATCGTCGTATCTGCGGCCTGGGCTACTACCGCTTTTACCTGCGCCCGGTCAGTAATGTCCAGCTTGACGGGTATAATCAGTTCGCTGGCAATTGCGCTCAAGGCTTCCGGGTGGCGGGTCGCCGCATAAATCCGCTTGACACCTTGCTCCTTGAGCTTATCTACTAAAGCTCGTCCAATCCCGCGATTAGTTCCGGTAACGAATATGGTAGCATCTTTGAGGTTCATAATAAACTAAGCTCCTTTTTTATACATCATTTTTAATAAAGTAAAGGCTAATCTTGTAACAGCTTTATTGTAACGTTTGCAATACAGCGAATAAAGACATTTACAAGCAAGTCACTATTGCGTATAATGTAATAATGGACACAACTAATTTGGTTATTTTTGTGGAAGCAATGCGAAAACGGAGTTTTGCGGCGGTGGCTCGTGACCGGGGAGTAGATCCGGCGACCATCTCGCGGGCGATTGCCTCGCTGGAAGAAGAGCTTCAACTGCGCTTGTTTCAGCGTACCACTCGCAAGATTGAGCCGACTGAAGCCGCCGTAGTTTACTTCGAGCGTGTAGAACCGTTGGTAGATGAGCTGGCGAAGGCTCAACTTTTAGCTTTGGAGGTGAATGAACGACCGCAAGGGGTATTACGGATTGCCTGTCCGGTCAGCTTTGCTGAGTTAAACATCACTCCGCTCCTGCCCGAATTTTCCCAGCTCTATCCCCAACTGCGCTACGAACTATTACTGACCGATACGGCGGTGGATTTGATAAGTGAACATCTGGATGTAGCTATTCGGGTTGGCACTCTGCCGGACTCTAGCTTAATTCTTCACAAACTATGTCCAATGGTTATGCGAGTCTGTGCCACTCCCGAATATCTGCAAAATTACGGTAAGCCCGAAACTCCCCAGGAACTGGTTAAGCATAAATGTCTGCTACTGGCCTTACCGGGTTTTACCCGTAGCAACTGGAAATTCACCGATAAGCTCGGTCGGACCAGGGAAGTGGAAGTGCGAGAGTTTCTGCGTACCTCCAATGCAATGGCTCTCAAGCAATGTGCCTTAGCCGGAATGGGTATCACCCTTCAAGCTCGCTGGATGATTGGTCGAGAGCTAAAAGAAGGTAGCCTGGTGGATTTATTTCCAGATTATGAGGTAACGGCGGCCCTGGATAATGCGGCAGCCTGGTTGCTATATCCATCCCGCGATTATCTGCCGCTCAAAGTCCGGGTGTTTGTCGAGTTTTTGAAAAAGAAATTCAAGGACGGTGCGCCCTGGGAATTGTGTCAAACTGAAATTAAATAGGGATTTACACCCCCGTTAAGCGGGTTCGGGATTTTATATATTCTGTTAATCCTGTACATCTCTGGTAAAATGTATTGGTGAGTTAAAATGTATTTCTGAGGAGAAAATAAAATGATAAAATTCAATGGCATAAATCATCTGGCGCTGATTACGCCCGATATGGACCAAACCGTCCGATTTTACCGCGATGTGCTGGGGATGCCTCTGGTCGGGACGATTGGCAACCGGAGTTTTCGGCATTACTTTTTCGACCTGGGCAACCATAATACGATAGCCTTTTTTGAGTATGCCGGAGTGACAGATACCGGCGGCAAAAAAGATGCCGGGGAGCCGGGGAGTGGTCGGCAGTTCGACCACCTTTCTTTCCAGGTAGACTCAGAGGCCGCCTTGCTGGAATTGCAGAGCCGAATTCAAGCCCAGGGGGTAGAAGTAACCAGAGTGGTAGACCACGACTTCATCCAATCTATCTATTTTACCGACCCCAGCGGGATTACCCTTGAAGCTTCATACTGGGTACGCGACATCACCGAGCAACCATCTTTCAAAGACCCCAATCCGGTTCCGGCGGTGCAGGAACAACTAGCGACGCGCTAATCCCGCTCGTTTTAATCTTCGGTAAAGAGCAGGCAAAGATTTTTACCAGCTTCTTTGGCGTTATACATCGCACTGTCGGCTTTTTTGGTCAATATTTCGAGGTCCTGTCCGTGCAGCGGATAGAGGCTCATCCCGACGCTGGCAGTAACTTTGATACAACGATGCTCGATTTCAAAGGGCCGGGCCAGTTCGGTGGTAATCATCTTGCCCACCCGTAGAGCAGTGTCCGGCGAACCGATACCGGGTAGTATCAGGGTAAATTCATCGCCCCCCAACCGGGCTACGGTATCTTCCGCCCGCAAGCATCCTTTAAGGCGGGTCGCCACCTGCTTCAAAAGCTGGTCGCCAACGGCATGGCCTTCGGTATCATTGACCTGCTTAAAACCGTCCAGGTCAATAAAGCCAATTGTAAAATTATCGGAATGGCGGCGGGCCTGGGCCAGAATATGTTCCAGCCGATCATGAAAAAGCACCCGGTTGGGCAACCCGGTCAGGTTGTCATAAAAAGCCTGGTGTGTAAGTTCTTCTTCCAGACGGCGAGCCTCGGTAATATCAAAGAACGAGGCAACGGCGGCATAAGGTTTGGTTTCCCCGGAATGGAACAAGGGTCGGGAATTGACCGAAATCCAGCGGTTTGAGCCATCCGGTTTGGGTAATCCCATAATTACATTGTGTTGTGATAAGCCAGTTTTGAGGCTGACCGCAATCGGATGTTCCTCGCCGGGGAAGTCGGTCCCATCCGGGTGAACGGTTTGCCAGCGCGGCTCAATACTGGCCCTGCCGGTCAGTTGGGCGGCGTTGAAACCCAAAATTCGCTCGGCACTGGCATTGCAGGTTAAAATCCGCCCGGTTTCATCGTGCAAAATCACTCCTTCTTCTAAAGCTGAGATTAGGGTGCGATAGCGTTCCTCGCTTTCCCGCAATTTTTCCTCGGCCTGTCGCCTTTCGGTCAAGTCGGTGATGACTGAAATTGCCCCATCTAGCTTGGCTTCCTGCCAGCGTGGGACACTCGATACCAGCACATATAGCTCTTCCCCGTCGGCTTTTTGCATCCGTAACTCGGAAGAGCTATCCTTGCCATTGTGACGAGCTACCGAGGCTTCGTTTAGGATAGAATGGTCGGCGGCAGGGGTGACATCAAAAGGAGTTTTACCGAGTAATTCTTCCGGGGTGTAGCCCGCCATCCGCGCATAGGCCGGATTGATATACTCAAACTCGCCTTGCTCATTCAAGACCGTCAGCCCTTGCCCCATGTTATTCAGCACCTGCCGGGCGAAATCCCGTTCTTTCTGAATCTGCTGTTTGGCTTCGGCCAGGGCCTGCTCAACTTCTTTGCGACGGGAAATATCGCGCAGAATAAAGGTAAAATATTGTTCGCTGCCAACTACAAATTGGCTAGTAGAATACTCAATCGGAAAGGTCGTGCCATTTTTACGCCTTCCCAGACCTTCTTCCGCGCCATTGGCCCAGGTTGCGTCCGGTTCGGCGATTTGGTTCTCGACCTCTTCAATAAAATCATAGACCGAACGTCCGCCAAATTCGGCGGCAGTATAGCCAAACATCAATTCCGCCGCCGGGTTGCACGATTCTATATCGCCCACCGAATTACAGGTGATAATACTGTCGAGGGCGTGCCGAACTATTGCTTTCATGCGGGCCTGGGCTGCGGTAAGTTGGGCCTGGGCCTGGCTGGATTCAATCAGACGGCGCATCCGATGGCGCAACACGGCCCACTGAATTGGCTTGCTGATGTAATCATTGACTCCTGACTCAAAAGCCTGGGCAATCGAAGCATCATCCTGAAGGGCTGTAATCATGAGGATAGGAATATTATCGCCACCGGGCAGACTGCGTAGCCGTTGGCAGGTTTCATAACCATCCATTTCGGGCATCAGGCAATCCAGCATCACCAGGTCGGGCCGGGTTTTTTGATATAAATCGAGGGCCTCGCGTCCGTCTTTGGCGGTCACGACTTGATAGCCATTCCGCTTTAATTTAACCTCGATAATCCGGCGAGCATCTTCATCGTCGTCGGCTATCAGGATTTGATACTGAGGCGGCACTTGAGCGGTTACGTTTAACATTCTTATCACCCATTTAGCTGCTCTAACGGTTATACAATATTAGCAATTTATATTTACTATATTATCTTTACTCGGTTGTAGCTATAACGAATCTATACAATGAATCTGACCCTTAATGTGCAAACTAAAGGTTTAGCTTTATTATCACCCAATATAATAAAAAGTTAATTAAGCCAGTACTACCGCCCTATTACGAAAAGCTAAAACTTACTTTTAAATTAAATTCTAAAATAGTAAATGTAAAGTGCTATGCTGATTGACACGCTTTCGGCTTTCTGGCTAAAATCGTCTGGTGTCAAATAAAAACGCGACCTTATTAAAAAAATTCTGGAGGAAATCGGTATGAGCGCCCCATCTCAAACTTTCAGCGCCAAAGAGCAGGCTACCCTGGCAGCTCTGGTGGATGCTATTTTTCCGCACCTTCCACCGGGCGATAATCCGCTCTACCCGATTTCAGCCAGTGATCGGGATGTACCCCGCCAGATGTGCGAAGCCCTCGCAAGCCTGCCAAATCTGGATGAAGTTCGGCAGCTCAAACAATTTCTACAACTGGTCGAAAGCCGGGCGGCTAATCTTGGCCTTGCGGCCATCCCCAAACCTTTCAGCCGTATGTCGTCGGAGGAACAGGAACGCTATCTTTTGCGCTTGGCAACCGGGCCGATTACCGCGCTGCGGGGGGCTTTCCGCTCGCTCAAAGCCCTGAGCGGAGCATTTTATTTCGCCGGATTAGATGCCGAGGGACATAATCCAGCCTGGAATGTGATTGGTTACTCTGGCCCGCCTGCCCCACCTCCCGCTAAACCCAAACCTATCATACCACTTCCAATCAATCGTCACCAGACTCTTGAATGTGATGTGGTGATTGTCGGTAGCGGGGCGGGCGGTGGAGTGGTGGCGGGGGTGCTGGCGGCGGCTGGCAAAAACGTTATCGTTCTGGAAAAAGGCGGCTACTATAACGAGGCCGATTTTAACCAATACGAGTTGGAAGCATACCAAAAACTCTATCTGGACCGGGGCATGACCGCCAGTGCTGATAAAGGGGTCAGTATGCTGGCGGGGAGTTGTCTGGGCGGGGGGACGGTAATCAATTGGACGACCAGTTTTCCCACCCCGGAGACCGTGCGCCAGGAATGGGACGACCAATCCGACTGGGAGGTTTTTTATAGTGGCTCGTATGAGCGCAGCAGTCAGGCGGTCTTGAAACGGTTAGGAGTATCGCAGGACTATAACCGGCTTTCACGGCGCGACCAGGTGATGTGGGACGGTCTGGAAAAGCTGGGCTGGCACAAAGATTTAATGCCCCGCAACGTGCGGGGTTGTACCCAGAACGACGATTGTGGTTTTTGTACCTTTGGTTGCCCACATGGGGCCAAGCAATCCACCCTTGTAACTTACCTACAGGATGCTGCCGATAACGGCGCACGAATAGTGGTCAATTGTAGTGCTGACCGGGTTCTGACGACCCAGGGCCGAGCTAACGGAGTGCTGGCAACCGTTACCGACCTCCAGACGGGCTTGCGCCATCAGCTTACAGTAAAGGCTAAGGCGGTCATTCTGGCGGCGGGGTCAATTCATACTCCGGCGGTACTGTTGCGGTCAGGGTTGGGTGGCCCGGCGGTTGGCAAATATTTACATTTGCATCCGGCCACCGCGATTACGGCCCATATGTCAGAACCTATTCAGGGTTGGAATGGGGTTATGCAAGCGGCCTATAGTCGCCAGTTCGCCGACCTGGATGGGCGAGGCTATGGCGCAATCCTGGAAACCGGCCCAACCCACATGGCAGTTCCGGCTAACGCAATTGGCTGGGAAAATGGGCGAGCCTTTAAAGATATGATGCGAAAATTCGGCTATGCTACCTCAGTGGTCATCATCACTCGTGACCGAGACTGGGGTAGTATCACCGTCAATCGGCAGGGTGTGCCAGTGATTAACTACAAGGTATCGCCGTATGATACATCCCATGCTCGTACCGCCGTAGCCGGGGCAGTGCGGTTGCTGGCGGCGGCGGGCGCTAAAGAAATCTCGTCGCTGAATGCTATCCCACAAGTTTATCGCCCCGGTATGAGCGAGAGTATTGAGGGTTATATGGGCCGGTTAGATAAGCAGGGTTGGGGGCCGCACCAGACCGCCTTTTTCAGCTATCACCAAATGGGCAGCGCCCGCATGGGTTCTGACCGCCAGACCAGCGTAGTCAATGAAAACAATGAGTGTCATACCACTCCCGGCTTGTTCGTGACCGATGCGGCGGCTTTCCCTGGCGCAAGCGGCGTAAACCCAATGATTACCATTCAGACCATCGCTCACCGCGCCGCCGGATATATCGCTACCCGGCTGTAGGTAATCTCAAATCTCAAATCTCAAATCTCAAATCTCAAATCTAAGGCCGAAAGTTGAAAGGCGAAAGTCTATGGTCGGATCAAGGATTTTAGATTTGAGATTATTTACTCCCCCATCGCCTTATAGAGCCGATTCATCAGCGCCCGTCCGAGGCCGGTGGGGGCGATTGGTTCGGCATAGATAAAGCTCAGACCACGCCGGTCACATTCGCGGAAGAAGGCGAATAGCTGGCGGGCATAATCTTCGGGGGATGAGGCTATCAAGCTATAAGTCGGCTTAAAGGCGGGCGGCGTAAGGCCGATATAGGCCGTATTTTCGATAGAAGTGACCGGAAGCTCGCCCGGCGGCAAGAGCAATACCCTGGCTTGGGGGGCATAATGGCGATACTTCATACCCGGTGTGACCGGCCCGCCCTGGCCCGGCCTCACAACCCCGATGCCCGGCGCAACTAGCGTCAGTTGTTCCAAAGTAATAGCGCCGGGTCGCAGCAAGATGGGTCGCGGCCCACTGCAATCCACGATGGTTGACTCCAGCCCGTGACTTGCCTCCGGCCCGGTCAGAATTGCCGCCACGCGACCCTCCATGTCTTCCAGACAATCTTGCCAGCGGGTCGGGCTGGGCCGTCCCGAAATATTGGCAGAAGGCGCGGCAATTGGTCGTCCGGCGGCCTTTAACAGCGCCAGAGCCAGGGGCAGAGAAGGCATCCGCAGACAGACCTTATCGCTTCCGGCGGTGGTAATAGCGGGTATCGCGGCGGTCTTGGGCAGCAGAATAGTGAGTGGGCCGGGAAAGAATTCGTCCATGAGAGCGCGGGCGTAATCGGGAACAGAATGGGCCAGTTGCTCAACCTGGGCGTAATCCCAGATATGCACAATCAAGGGGTTATCGGCGGGGCGCTGTTTGGCCCAAAAAATGCGGCTGACCGCTTCAGGGTTAGTGGCATCCGCCCCCAGCCCGTAGACCGTTTCAGTTGGGAAAATAACGAGCTGCCCGGCGGCTAACAGCCCGGCAGCTTCTTCGACCTTATCCGTAACCAAAGTTTTCAATTGCAGCATTGCTACTCCAAATCGGGGGCGGCGGTGGTAGCTGCCGGAGTATGTGCGGCTAACCGGGCGGCGGCTTTCCCTTCCAGCTTATCGGCTTTATGGGCGGCTCGGTCAATGAAGATAGTTTTCCATTTGCCAGTTCTAAAACGCCAGATAATCAGGGCCGAAAGCAAAGCTGTATCTAGCCCCATCGCCAACCGCGCCCCAAACAGGCTGAGATGTAATATTTCCATGAAGAGAAAACCGAGACTCACCCGAAATAGTACGCTGCTGATGAATCGGGCGAACATCGGAAACCGATTATCACCCGCCCCCCGCAATGCTCCCATAAAGATAAAAGCCGTACCCACCAATGGGTCAAATATCCCGGCAACTCGCAGGGCCGGGGTCGCCACTTCGATAATTTTGGGGTCTACCACCAGGATTTGCAGGAAAAATTCGGGGAAGAAGAAGAACATCAAGCCCATGCTGGTCATAAACAGCAGCCCGATTTTGTAGGCCGTCCAGACGTAAAGTTGGGCCTGCTCTGGTTTGCCCGCCCCCAGACTTTGCCCGACCAGGACGGTATTGGCGATGCCCAGCCCGATGCCCGGCAAAAACGAAATGCTGTCTATCGTTATGACGGTATTATGAGCAGCATAGACCGAAGTTCCTTGCCCTATCAGCATCCGCGAAAAGATAAATATCCCAATCTGGAAAGTCCATTGCTCGCCGATAGTCGGCAGCGCCTGCCCCAACATAGTGCGAAGCGTGGCTAAGTCCAACCGCCAGCTCAATTTTATGCGTAACTTGCGGGCCGAGCGGCCCAATGACATCCCGAACAGCAGCCGGGACATTACGAGGGTTGCCCCAACCGCCCATGATATGACGGCACCCAGGGCTGCCCCCTGCACTCCCAAAGTCGGCAACCCGAATTGCCCATTGATGAATAGCCACGCTACTGTAACATTGACCCCATTGACAATAATCATAATCACCAACGGGGTGCGAGTATCACCGCTTCCCCGCAGACAGGCGTTCCCACCGACCAGCAGCGATTGAAACACTATTCCAAAAGCCATTGTACGGATAAATAGTGAGCCAGTCTGTTGGAGTTGGCCTTCTGCCCCGATTAAAGAGGTCAGAAGGTCGGCGCACAAAATCATGATACCCGACATTAGCAGCCCAAAACCGAGCGCGAGGGCGATGCCATGTCGAGCAAAAAAGGAGGCCCGGTCATGCTGACCCGCTCCCACCGAGCGGGCCACCAGGGCAGTTGTGGCTATCCCGACTCCGTTAAAGCAAGCCAGCATGACCCAGATATAGAATTGTCCTAAATTAGCTGAACCTAAAGCCGTCGCACTATCGTAGCCGAGCTTGGCGGCGGCTTCTTTGGAGAGATGGCCCAACAGAAAAACCTCGTTGAGACCGACCATTAGTTGTAGACATTGTTCGCCGATAGTAGGCCAGGCCAACCGCCAGACGGTTCGCCAGGGGCCAGGGGATTTAGAGGTTGCTTCGTCTTCCGATATTCTTGCACTCACCGTTTACTATAACTCCATATTTTGCCGTCCGACCAAACAGGTCGTAAAACGTTTTTCGATAATTATAATTATATGAAGTCTAAGACTCTTGGGGCGGTGTGTCAATCCGCCAAAGGGCGGATTGTGGAGAATAAAGGGTGAAGGATGAGAAATATCAGTTGAGGGCGGCGCTACCAAAACTGACACTAAAGGATTTGCAATAAATCACGACTGATTTGTACTGGCTGAGGTCAATATTAGTATCCAGGTCATAATTGAGGTTGCCCTGGGTGGCCTTGAGTGCGCCGACCAAAAGGCCGTTTTGAACCTGGGTCGGGGTGGTGGGGCGAGCCTCTTTGGAAAGATATACCACCAAATCCGGGCCGCTGGTCGAGCTAAAGTTTTCCAGCCGCAAGACGGTCTTGCCGTTAGCCTTGCCTAAAAGAGCCTTGCCGGTCACGGAATGCCCTTCGCTGCCCGCAAAATTGCCCGAAATCGAGCCGGAAATAGTTTCAGAAGTTTTTACTATAGCCGCTTCGGTGGTTCTGGCTACTGTCGGGGCAACCGTAGCTACTACCGCCGGTTTGTTAGCCGAACTGGGCGCAAAGGGGTCGGCTTCGTTTACTGCCGGGCCACTAATAAAATTGGGTAGTATCAGAAAGATGACATCCAGAGCGACTACGGCCCATAGTGCAATCGAATAACCCCAGCGGGCGGCGGCTGGCATTCGCGCCCGCAGGCCGGAAAATTTCAGCCCCAACGACCCGAATGATAAAAGCGAGGTAGCGATTAATATTGCCAAGTAGCCCGAATTACTCGCCAGATTGGGGAAGAAAATTAATAAAGCGATAATCGTGACTATCGCTGCCACCATAAAGCCGCCTAATACCGCCCATTTTATCGGCAAATTGTCGCCGATTTTAGTCATTTTTGGTTTCTGGGTCATTTGAGTTGACATAATTTTTGCTCCTTTGAAATGAAATACATTTTTCTGTTGACAAACCAAGTGTACCCAAAGAGGGTTGTGAGGCTCTTAAAAATCTTACGGAAGTATAAACTATCGCAAATGCAGCTCTAACGCGGTTATACTTGCCCTACCTCCGAAATTATAGTAAAATCAACTTCACTGAGCCGTATTTTATTGCGCTCAGTTTTTAGATATAAAGCTTGAGACCTATATATTTAGTAAAATTACCAAACCAAAAGAGAAACCGGGCGATTGCCCGTATAAACAGGAGTAACCAGGAGCTATGCCCACTTACGATTATCAATGCGGAACTTGTGGCAACCGCTTCGAGAAATTTCAGAGCTTTAGCGATGAGCCAATAAAAATCTGCCCCGAATGTGGTAATGCCGTCAAAAAGGTTATCAGTGCGGCGGGCATCGTCTTTAAGGGGTCGGGCTGGTATATTACCGATAGCCGCAAGGCCTCGACTGCCCAAGTCCCCGCCCCGGCTACGGCTTCTTCCGATAGCCCGGCAGCTTCGGCGAGTGCAACCGACAGCCCCGCCAAAGGTTCGTCCGATACTGCTAACTCTTCTTCCGGTAGTACTACCGAAAGTACCCCCAAGTCGGGTGATAGCAGTCCCGCTACCTCGGCTAAAGCCAGCACCAAAACCGAAGCGGCTTGACATAAGGGCGATGGCCTAAATTGGGGGGATAGTTCAAGCGCACCGGACTTACAGGTAGGGTGTCTTTGGCAAAGCCGCCGGGTCAGGCTACCCAGCCCGTTAGGTCAGGCTGAAATCCTGTCAAGTTAGGAGCAAGCGGGATGAGCATCGAGCTGGTCGAACAACTGTATAGCGAGGAAGAGGAAATGGCCGAAAGCATTCTCCAACACAACCTGACCAACGAGGTAGAGAGTGTGTTGAAAGAGATGCTGGGGCTACAAGACCACTTTGTGAGCGGCAACCTCGAAATTCTGCCTCCCAAGGATGGATGGGAATATAGCTTCCACAGTGTCGCCCCGGATGTAGTTTTCTTCCGGGGAGTAAGGTTGACTAAACGGGAGCAGAATAGCGTCAAAAGCTGGAATATGAGCCAGCCTAACCGCTCTGCTCCGACGGTGGCAATCGAAATTTGTTCGGACAGCACCTGGACGATAGATGTCACTCTGAAACCGATTTACTACGGGGAGTTAGGGCTAAAGGAATACTATACCTACGACCCTCGCGAGGGAGTGAGCGACATTGAACGATTGCGGGGCTGGCGCTACCTTCCCGACGGCACTCCCATCCCAATGCTCCCAGATGAGCAGGGCAGGTTATGGAGTGACGAGTTGGAAAGCTGGCTGGTGGGGGATGGGCCAGATTTGCGGCTATACGACCGGGAAGGCCAGCGTCGCTTAACCCAGCTTCAGGCCTCAGACCAGCGCGAGGCAACGGAAAGGGCGGCCAAAGAAGCGGAAAGGGCGGCCAAAGAAGCGGAAAGGGCGGCCAAAGAAGCGGAACGCCAAGCCCGAATAGTGGCGGAGCGCACTGCCAAAGCGGAACGAGCGGCGAAAAAAGCCGAGCGTCAAGCCCGCCTAGTCGCCGAGCGTGAAACCAAATTGGCACAAAAGGCCCGTCTAGCTGCCGAGCGAACTCTCAAAGCCGAACAAAAAGCGATGGCAGATATGCGCCAGAAGATGCGGGAACGCGGGATTGACCCCGATAACTTCTAAGTTAGCGGATTTCGTTATTACAATAATCGAAAGTTTTAAGAGAAAATCATGTCAACTCTGTACCGGCCTGAAACGGGCCGGAGCTACAATCTCAAAATCGTACGGCTGGTTTGTCCGGTAGAAGACCGGGTAGCGATTATTCGCAGCGCTGAAGCCAAACCGTGTATCTGTACCTGGGGTCATCGCTTCCAGTAAAGGGGAGCGGTGTCCCGTTTGGCTGTGTCCTTATTTCAGGTAACAGATATTTTGAAATTGCAGTCAGGAGTTTAAAATGTTTATGAGCGACGAAATCCGGGCCATTAGGGAGCGCGACCCTGCCGCCCGCAATATCTTTGAAGTTTTCCTTTACCCCAGCTTGCACGTTTTAGCTTTACATCGTCTGGCCCACCGCTTATATCGAGCCGGGGTGCCTTTCTTCCCTCGGCTTATCTCCCAATTTGCCCGCTTTATTACCGGCATCGAAATTCACCCCGGCGCAAAAATCGGGCGTGGCCTGTTTATTGATCACGGCATGGGAGTTGTGATTGGCGAAACCGCTGAAATCGGCGATAATGTCACCCTATATCAGGGGGTTACTTTAGGTGGCACGGGTAAGGAAACCGGCAAGCGGCATCCGACCCTGGGAAATAACGTGCTGGTCGGGGTCGGCGCGAAAGTGCTGGGGGCAATTACAATCGGCGATAACGCTCGAATAGGCGGCGGGGCGGTTGTTCTCAAGGATGTGCCGCCCAATGCTACCGCGATAGGTATTCCGGCCAAAGTAGTCGGGATACGGGATGCGGCGGGCGAAAGTGGGCAGCGGGTCGAAAACATGCCCGACCCGGAAGGTGAATTATTAAGCGCCCTGCAAGAAAAAAGCTATTTGCTGGAAGAGCGGTTGCAACAGCTCTTGGACGACAAGATTACCGCCCACGAAGCCGACCACCTGGCAACCGACGGGGTTGAGGCCCATTTGTCCCGTTTGGATGATAAAATTGGACGGATTGAAAAGGCACTGTTGGCCCTGGAGTCAGGCCTGCTCAAAAACAATTTGAAAAATGGTAATCGTAATAGTCGGGGGGAACCGGAACCGCGCTTGCCATTAACCACCGAAGAGGCCATTATCCGTGACGCTTAAAATTACCAACACTATGAGCGGTCAGAAAGAGGAGTTTGTCCCGCTTGTTCCGGGCGAGGTCAGCATGTATGTCTGCGGGGTGACGGTCTATGCCAGCAGCCATATCGGTCATGCCATGAGCGCCCTGACTTTTGATGTCATGCGGCGCTATCTGGAATACAAAGGCTACCGGGTGCGCCATGTCATCAATTTTACCGATGTGGATGACAAGATAATCAAACGCGCCCAGGACGAGCAGACCGACTGGCGCAATATCACCGAGCGTTATGTGGCGGAATATCTGGAATGGATGGATGCCCTGAACGTCACGCGGGCGACGGTCTATCCCCGTGCCACCGAGGATATGCCCCAGATTATTGCGGCGGTTGCTACCCTGATTGACAAGGGTTATGCCTATCTCGCCGATAACCACGATGTCTACTACCGGGTGCTGGCTAAACCGGAATACGGCGAGCTGAAACATCAGCATCTAGATGAACTGAACGCCGGAGCGCGGGTCGAAGTCGGGATTTCCAAAGAGAATAACCTTGATTTTGCGCTCTGGAAGGCCGCCAAACCGGGCGAACCGAGTTGGGATAGTCCCTGGGGGCCGGGTCGTCCCGGCTGGCACATCGAATGCTCGGCCATGGCGATGCACCATCTTGGCCCGCAACTCGATATTCATGGTGGTGGTACCGACCTGATTTTCCCGCACCACGAGAACGAAATCGCCCAGAGCGAGGCTCTGACCGGACAGCGCCCTTTTGTAAAATATTGGGCGCATAACGGGCTGCTGCAAGCCAAGTTGCTGGACGAAGCTTCTGGAAAAATGGTGGTCGAGAAAATGTCGAAATCGCTCGGCAACACCCTGTCAGTCGGCAATTTGCTAAAAATGGGCGACCCGGATATGTTGCGGCGTTGTGTACTAAGTTCACACTATCGCAGCCCGGTGACTTACACCGACGAAAGCTTTGAGGAGGCTTTCCGTAGTTTGGAGCGGCTAAAATCGCCCTTTGCGCCGGAAGAAAAGTGGCCCGACCCGGCCTCAAGCGAAGGCCATGCGGCGGCAAGTACCGCCCTGCAAGCCGCGACCCTGGCAGCTCGTCAGCAATTTGAGACCGCGATGGACGACGATTTTAATACGCCGGTAGCTCTTTCAGTTCTTTTTGAACTAAAAAGCGAGATATTTAAGGGCCGCACCGAGGGTGCGAGTGGGGCGGTGCTTCATAGCGCCCGCGAAACCCTGGCGGAATTGGGCGGGGTGCTGGGCCTGCGAATGCGCGACATACCCCAACCCACCGCCGGGCAGGAGGCCGCGCCATTTATCGCGCTTTTGATAGAAGTGCGGCAAGGACTTAAAGCCGCCAAACAATTTGCCCTGGCAGACCGAATTCGAGACCAGCTCAAGGAGTTGGGTATCCGGCTGGAAGACCGGCCTGATGGCACAATTTGGAAAAGTGAGAGATAAGTCCTACAAATTATGTGAGAAAAACTATACAGTCTCGCCTCGTTTATCGTTATAATCTTATTATCCCTGGTCTAAACAACCAGCGCATCCAGGATTTCGACCTGGCTTGCATTTCGTGTTTTGTCTCAACTACAATCTAACCAAGTTATAACCAGGTTTTACTACTGACAACCTACTCAATCTAACCTACTCAACCTACCTATCATTTACGTACTATGACGTGCGTCGGGTCACTTTCTTTCGGAACTTTATAATTAGCTTTTCCCGCCGAGGGCTTTGGCTATTCGGGTTGGGGAAGTTGTATTTGGGATTAAAAAATGCCGGGTATAAGTGACTATAATATTTGTATTTCAGCTCGCCAGGATAATTTCGTGCCGGGGCTAGATGCTATTTCGCGCTTAGTGGATTTTATGGATAGTAACCTCTACCTGGATGGCCCGGACCGGGACGACTCCAAACTGGTGCTGCTCCCGACCCAGGAAACCAAGCAGTGGTCGAACTATCTACGCCTTCAACCGGATGACCCACTCCCGGCCCAGGTGCGTAAACGCTATGTCCACTTGCTCCACTCGCCCACCGCCCAGGAAAATTATTATAAGCATTATGGGGAATTGGGCGTCCAAATCGAGAATATTATGCCCCGCGATAAAGCTTTTGTAGCCTCGCTAGGGCGTGGAACTCGCCGCTTTATGGAATTAAGCTATTCGCCGACTGGCCCTGGCGAAGAACGGCGCTGGCTGCAATATGTAGTGGCTCACGTGGTGCGGGGCTATCATCCATTGTGGGATAGGGTCTGGGATGACCACGCCCGCCACAAAATGTGGGAGCTGCAAGCGGTCAAGGGGTTTAGCCTGGTGATAACCTGCAAGCTCAATCCGCGAGTTCCCGCCCCTGACCTGCCGACCTATCTCTACGCCCTGCAAGCCAAGCCGGAGTTTAATATGTTTGTCGAAAGAGTAGGTCAGATTATCGGCACATGCGATTTTGAACTGATGGGCGAACTAACGAGCTGAAAGGATGCCTTAACGTGACCCGCAGCTCACTCACGACTGAGCAGGTTATGACCCTGCTTGCCCAAACGCCGCAACGTCTCACCGCGCTTACCGCTGGTCTGGCACCCGCTCAATTGCGTACCACCCCCACCCCCGATGAGTGGTCCGCCAATCATGTGCTTGCCCATCTCCGGGCATGTGCTGACATGTGGGGCAACTGCGTCGTAGCGATGATTGCGGAGGACAGGCCGACCCTGCGGGCGGTCAATCCCCGCACCTGGATCAAGCAGACGGATTATCTCCAACTAGAATTCCGGCCCTCGTTGCGTTCCTTTACCGCGCAGCGGGCCGAGCTATTGGCAGCCCTGGAGCCGTTGCCACCCGAAGGCTGGTCACGAGCGGCGACAGTGACGGGGGCGGGAAAGGTACTTGAGCGGACCGTGCTGTTCTATGCCCAGTGGCTGGCTCGCCATGAACGGTCACACTTCAAGCAGGTCGCACGCATCGTCAACACCCTGACCATGTAGCAACCGCCACTCCTTCGAGGGTCATTCGGTTCAGGTAAAATCTTTGATGAAGAAGGCAGGTTTCATTGGTTGCCCAAAAACTCTAGCACCGCACTGGCGTAGGGTTCGGGGTCGCGCAGATACATGAGGGCGGTGCTGGATAGCACTTTGGTGGTGGCGTGGGGTATCAGCCGAGCGGTATCCTCAATGAAGGGCGTAAACATCGTGTCGCCATCGGCCCATAATAACAAAGTAGGCACTTTTATGAGCGGCAATCGCTCGTCCTCGCGGTAGCGCAAGACCGCTTCAATCCCCTCATAGGTGCGCGGCTTGCGGTTCATAGCTTCCAGAAAATCTATCTCGAAACACTCTGGCGGATACCCGGTCCAGCGGGCTTTGAGACGTTGCCAGTTCTCAGTATAATGGCTGCCGTCCGGCTTCACTTCCAGTGGCCCGTAATATAGAGCCGATTTCCGCAGGGCGTGGCGACCTTCCTCGGTCCAACGCGGCATCCCGAACAGCACCAGCTTTTTGATGCGCTCCGAGTGAGTAATCGCAATTTCACAGGCAATCGCCGCCCCGGTGCTATTGCCAATCAGATAAAAGTCATCTACTTCCAGCTTGTCCAGCACCCCCAGCAAAGCCGCTGCATATTGCGGAATCTCCCACTGCTCCGGCGGGAAATCCGACTCGCCTTGTCCCGGTGTTTCCGCCACAATCACCCGAAAATGTTGGGCCAAAAGCGGAATTACCCGCAGCATCGTCCGCGACGAAAAATAGGTCTTGTGGGTCAACACCAGCACCGGGCCACTCCCGGCAGTCCGGTAATGCACCTGCCCCCATTCCATATCCACAAAGCCGCGCCTGATTTTTATGCTCATTCGGGTATCCTTTTTGGGGGACAGGGGAAATACAGGACTGAGGACTGAGGACTGAGGACTGAGTAATTCGGCTAATCGTTGGCAGTTTAACTCAAAACTCAAAACTATTACCTCGACCCCTATTTACTGACCGGGTTTTCGGGTGGGAGTTGCTGATAGCGCATGGCCTGTTCGATAGCAGCTTGTTCTTCGGTGGAAACGGTTTGAGTGGCGTTGCCGCGCCGCACAATTTTGGCATAGATGCGGGTAGCAGTGCGCCCGTGCAGGCTGCTCATTACAAAGCCATCGCCGTAGCTATCCACAATCGAAAGCGCAAAGCTTTGGTCGCCGCCCATATCGCTAAAAGGATAAAAGCGCACCATGCCTACCGATTGATAGGAATGGTTTTGGCGCAATTCAAGTTCGCGCAGAGCGGTTTGCAGAACTTCCAGGTTTGAGGCATCGCGTTCCAGGCTGGATAGCCGTTGGAAAAGCGCGTCCAGGCCGCCATCTCCGCCATATCTGCCACGTAATAGCAAGTCCAACTCGCGGTAATTGCGCTGATAGCGGGTTTGCAGACGGTAGAGCCAGAAAAAACCGCCAATCAACAAAACCAGCGTCACCAGCCAAAGATAAGGGCCGGCCTCTTGAAAGAAAGCTTGAAATGGGGTCATGCCCGGTGTACTCTCCTGTTTAGCTTCATGGAAAGCGAATGCAAAGTATTGATTTTGAATAATAATTTCGCAGCACCATCGGTTTCTGTTGCGGATTTTACGCGACAAATCCCCGCCTGTCAATTAGCCAATAGGTTATGTTATAATTTCAGCTAGAGCGAATATGACAAAATTAATGAATTTGGGATTTTCGCTTGGATAATTTTCTGAATTGGGGACAATACGGTTGAACCCAAAACGAGTTTGGTTATATGTGAAAAATTTACGCAGTAAATTTTTCACATATAACTTTTGCGGGGTTAAGACGATTTTTAAGCGAAAGCTTTAGAATTTATAAGAAGATTGATTGGGCAGATAATAAACTTATGAGTATGGCGGTATTTTCAGCTTATAAACTGAGCAAAGCTTTTAACATTTATCCTATCTTCAAGGATGTAACTTTTCAGTTGAATCAGGGCGAAAAGGTCGCGCTGGTCGGGGTCAACGGGGCGGGCAAAAGTACCCTGATGCGGATGGTCGCGGGCGAAGAGCCAGCTGATACCGGCGATATTGCCGCCACTCGCGGTCTGAAAATCGCCTATCTGCCCCAGGAAGCCACTTTCGAGAGCGAAAAAACCCTTTATGCCGAAATGTTGGCGGTCTTTAACGAAGTCCATGAGATGCAAGCTGAAATCACCAGCCTGGAACACGCCATGAGTTCCACTATCGGCGAGGATTTTGAGAGCCTGATGGAGCGTTACGGGACTTTGACCCATCGCTTTGAGCTAGTCGGCGGCTACGATTATGATACCCGCATCAAGCAGATTCTGACCGGGTTGGGCTTCGAGCAGGAAATGTGGGAGATGAGCCTGACCAAGTTTAGCGGCGGGCAGAAAACCAGGGCGGCCCTGGCGCGGGCGCTATTGGCAGCCCCCGATTTGCTACTTTTGGACGAGCCGACCAACCATCTGGATTTAGCGGCCCTGGAATGGCTGGAAGATTTTCTGGGAAGTTGGGAAGGGACGGTGCTGGTCATCAGCCATGACCGCTTCTTTCTGGACCGGGTGGTGAGCCGGGTGCTGGATTTGAGCTTTGGGCGCATGGAAGATTATCCCGGCAACTATACCAAGTATCTAGGGTTGCGGGCCGAGCGGCTGGAACGGGCCATGAAGCTCTACGAAGCCCAGCAAGGGCAAATCGCTAAGACCGAAGAATTTATTCGGCGCTTCCGGGCCGGGCAACGCTCCAAAGAGGCCCAGGGTCGCCAGAAGATTCTCAATCGGCTGGAACGAGTGCAGCGTCCCAAAGAAAAAGATAAGCTGCATCTGGCGCTCCAGACTGACCTGCGGAGCGGGAGGTTGGTACTGGTCACAGAAGAAGCGGTGATTGGCTATCATAGCAAAACCGCCACTCGCCGTTTGTTCGCCGCCCCCGACCTGCTGATTGAGCGAGGCGAGCGGGTAGCGATTATCGGGCCAAACGGTAGCGGTAAATCTACCTTTCTAAAGACGATTATGGGCGAAATCCCGACTTTGGGAGGTACAGTCGAATTAGGCGCGAGTGTGCGGGTGGGTTATTACGCTCAATCCCACGAAGGACTGAATTTCAAAAATACCGTGCTGGAAGAAATTTTGTGGGCGCAACCGATGAGCGAAGGCGCGGCTCGCGGCTTTCTGGGACGCTTTTTGTTCAGCAATGACGATGTGTTCAAAAAGGTGTCCGACCTTTCGGGCGGGGAGCGCAGCCGGGTGGCGTTGGCAAAGCTAACCCTCACCAAGTCCAATTTCCTTATTCTGGATGAGCCAACTAACCATCTGGATGCTAACGCCCGCGAAGCCCTCGAAGAAGATTTGAGCGAGTACAACGGCACGCTGTTGATTGTGTCGCATGACCGCTACTTTATTGATGCCCTGGCGACCCAAATCTGGTCGCTGCATGACGAACAGCTTTCGGTGAATGTCGGCAATTATACCGACTATCTGAACCGGGCCAACCGCGAGAAAGCGCGTCTAGCCGAGTTAAGTCGCCCCCAGCCCAAAGCTGCCCCGGCTAACTCGTCGGCTAATCGCAACGGACATAGCAGCAACGCCAGTAGCAACACTAATAACGGAAACGCCAATAGCAACAGTCAGAAAAATGGGTCGTTGCCAGCTTCTTCCTCGGTTAGTGGTCACAAGACCATCAGTAAAGAGGAGCGCCAGCGTCAGCGCAAAGTTGCCACTATCGAGCAGGAAATAGCCACTAAAGAAGCCCGTCAGACCCAAATAACCGAAGAGCTGAACGCTGCCGGAGAAAAGCAAGACCTGGCAGCCCTCTCGCAACTGAGCCTCGAATATCAGCAAATTAGCGACCAAATCGAAAAGCTCTACGCCGATTGGAGCTTGCTGGCGGGATAGAGTATCCAGTATCCAGGAAAACTATAGTTTGAGTGGAGAAATAAGGCGATGGGAAAGCTGGTTTTAGATAGTCTCGAAATAAAGAATTTCCGCACCTTTAAACACCTGACCATCGAGCGACTGGGCCGGGTGAATTTGATTGTAGGCCGAAATAACGTCGGCAAAACCAGCCTGCTTGAGGCGCTGTTGCTATATTCAAGGCAGGGCTTACCGTTCTATATTTGGGAGCTTTTAGAAGATCGCGATGAAGGTAAACACGTACTCAGGGAAAAAAGGCTAAACTTTCAGGAACAAGCGGCGGCAATCAAATATCTTTTTAATGGACGTAAGGAAATTAGCATTGGCAATGTTCCTGAAGCTATAAAGATTGGTTCTAAAGATAAGCCGGATGAAGTACTATCTATTGCTGTAAATTGGTTTTTGGCACAATCTAATGGAGTTATAAATGCTAAACCTTTAAGTAATTTCTCCGATTTAGAAAATGTTGCTTCACCTGATGACCTTGTACTTGGTTTTTCTCTTCAAACCGGGCAAAATGGTAAGGTTGTTTATCGTGCCGATAGCAAAGCATTAGTAGTGTTATATCCCCCTCTTAAGCAAATACTTTGTGAGTTTATTCCTATAGGGGGTTTGACAAGTAGGCAAGTAACTATCTACTGGGATAGAATAGCACTTACTCCCGAAGAAGATGATGTCATAAAAACTTTACGTTTAATACTTCCAGAGTTGGAACGTATTAATTTGGTCAGCAATGGAGATGATGTAGAAGATCGTATTCCACTTGTAAAAATAAATCAGTTTTCAAGTCCAATCCCTCTTCGTAGTTTAGGAGGAGGCATAACCCATTTATTTGAACTTGCAATAGCACTGGTAAATGCTAAAGATGGCATCCTGTTGGTTGATGAAATTGATAACGGCCTTCACTATTCGGTACTAACCGATGTCTGGAAGTTAATTTTCGAGACGGCCCATCGCCTTAATGTTCAAGTTTTTGCCACTACCCATAGCTGGGAATGTATTGAAGCCTTTCAGAAAGCCGCCGAGGAAAACGCGCAGGAAGAAGGCTTGCTTATCAGATTGCAGAATAAAAAAGGCGAGGTAGTACCCACTATCTTTGACGAGCGCAGACTGGCGATAGTTACCCGTGAGCAGATTGAGGTACGTTAAAAATTGGCTGAGAAAAATCTGCTTTTGGTGGAGGGTAACAATGACCTGCACTTCTTTCTGAGTTTAATAGGAAAACATTTTAGCTCAAAGCCTATTAAACCTCCTACTCGTGGTAACTTATCTGCTTCGCTGGAGATTGATAATACTTCACTAACGATTTTAGATAAAAATGGTTTTCAAAATCTGCTAGGTAGCTTGAATGAAGAATTGGATGGCAGTGATTTAGAACGGCTGGGGATTGTTGTGGATGCCGACCGGAGTGCTACCGGACGCTGGCGCGAGATTGCCAAATTTTTAACTGGCTTTGGTTATCAAAACGTTCCAACTGCTCTTGCTACTTCAGGCAGTATTATAACTGAGCCGGGTAAACCAAAGGTAGGAGTATGGATTATGCCCGATAACCTATCCGCGGGTTATATTGAAAATTTTGTTATTTCTATGCTCCAGGAAAAAGATGCATTGTTGTGGAAGAAGGTCAAAACGGCAGTAGACCGCCTCCCGCTTACAGAGCGACGGTTTGCCCCCAAAGATAAAGATAAAGCCTACGTTTATACTTGGTTAGCATGGCAAAAAGAGCCGGGGATGCCGTTAGGTCGGTCTATAACTGCTGGTTATTTTGATGCCAATGCTTCTGATGCTCAACAACTTATCGAATGGTTGCGCCAATTATATCTCTCCTAACCCCATCTCTTGTGCTAAATGACTAATCCAAGCCCCATATAAGTTGTGCTACTGGCCTATTGCCGGTATAATTGCACAGTGTTATACTTCCCAGAATGGCGTATCCCGTACATTTTGCACAATCGGCTGTGCGCAATGCTATAAGCCACCACACAGGATGCCAATGGCAAAAAGCGATTTGGACAACGGAAGCGGCGCAGCGACTCCGCCCTCTTCCCCTGTTGAAAAAGAAAAACCCCCTAAAACCCCCGTCAGTTCGGTCAATGATTTGATGAGCCGCACCGAGGAAGCCCAGGTGCGCTACGTTGACCTGCAATTCACCGACATTTTTGGGGTCATCAAGAGTGTGACTATTCCGGTCAAGCAGTTGCCGGGCGCGCTAGAAAACGGAGTTTGGTTCGACGGCTCAGCCATCGAAGGGTTTGACCGTGTTGCGGAACACGATATGTATCTCGTACCAGACCCCTCGACCTTTGGGGTCGTTCCCTGGACCGGCGGTGCTGAAAAAACCGCCCGATTGGTGTGCTGGGTCTATACCCCACGCGGCGAGAAATTTAGCGGCGACCCGCGCCATGCCCTCGACAGGGTGCTGAAAGAAGCCCTCAATTTGGGCTATCAGTACAATACCGGTCCAGAGCTGGAATTCTTTTTGTTTAAAAATGAAATCGGTGGCCTCGGCACTCAACCAGTCGAGAATGACCGGGCCAGCTATTTCGACCATTCCACCGATAACGCCAGCCTGTTCAAACGGCAGGCTGCCAGCGCTCTGGAAGCTATGGGAGTTCATTTCGAGAGCTTTCATCACGAAATCGCCCCCGGTCAGCACGAAATTGATTTAGAAGTCGGCCCGGCTTTACGCACCGCCGATAACCTC
Source organism: Chloroflexia bacterium (assembly GCA_038245615.1). Taxonomy (GTDB): domain Bacteria; phylum Chloroflexota; class Chloroflexia; order Chloroheliales; family Chloroheliaceae; genus 54-19. The sequence goes on from JBBRSG010000023.1 coordinate 43,120, forward strand.
ATGACCGCCAAATATGTTCTGAAAGCCCTGGCGATGCAGAACGGGATGAAGGCTACCTTTATGCCCAAGCCGGTCTTTGGAGTTCCCGGTTCAGGGATGCACACCCATCAGAGCCTCACTTTTACCTCGGAGGGCGGGAGCGGAATTCGCAACGGGATGGGCAAGGTCGTGCCGAGCAGCGCTTTGCCGGGCGAAAATGTGTTTAGCAGCCTTAACGAGCAATATAATCTGTCGTCGGTGGCCCGCCATTTTATCGCCGGACAGTTGGCCCACGCCAAAGCGATGACTATTATCCTTGCGCCTTTGGTCAATTCTTACAAACGGTTGCTGGCAGGCTACGAAGCCCCGGTCTACATCAGTTGGGCGCGGTTCAACCGGGGCGCTCTGATTCGCGTACCGCACAGTGGGCCGGGTACTAATCAACGTTATGCCGCCCGGCTCGAATTGCGCTGCCCCGACCCGTCGTGTAACCCTTACCTGGCTTTCGCAGTAATGCTCAAGGCCGGGTTGGATGGTATTAAGCGTCGGTTGCCTCTCCCAGAGCCGGTGGAAGAAAGTATTTTTCAACTCGATGCTACCGAGTTGCGTCGTCGCTCAATCGAAACTTTGCCGCCCACCTTGCGCGATGCCCTCGACGAATTGCGTAAAGATGAAGTGATTCAAGAAGCCCTCGGCGAAGTTATCTATGAAAACTTTCTGGAAGCTAAAGTCGAGGAGTGGAGCGAATACCGTCGCCACGTCAGCCCCTGGGAAGTGGAACGCTATTTGGACATCAGCTAAATTATAAATTGATTACAGTACAAGAGCTACAACAACATATTTTGCCGGTAGGCACTGAGCTGCTGGCGGGACGCAGCGGGCTAAACCGCGAGGTTAGCTGGGTGGTAATCAGCCGAAGCCGTCCGCCCATTTTCGAGGGTCTCAAGGGCAATGAGTTGGTGCTGATTTCGATTCGCTCGTTGCGGGCTTTGGATGAGGAATTTCCGCTCTCACGGCTGTTTGGTTATCTCTCTGAAATGGGAGTAGCGGCGGCGGCGGTATTAGGTGATGTCTCTGAGCTGGGGGTAGAAACGGCGGAAGAACTGGAACTGCCGCTTTTTGGGCTACCGGAAGGGTCGAGCCTGAACGAAATGGAGCGGACGATTACCAAGTATATCGCCGACAATAACCAGCAGCTTCAGCAGTGGAATCAGGATGTCTATCGTCAATTTACCGAACTGGCAATCGAAGGTAAAGGGCTGGGGACAATTGCCGAGCTTTTGTGCAAATTGACCGGCAAAGCCGTCGTAGTTGAGGATGCCAATTTCCGGTTACGGGTGCGCTATGTACCAGAGGCTTATGAAATTCAGCCTAACATAATTGGGGCAGTTGGGGTTGGGCGCAGTCGCTCGGCGGTGGCAAACGGGACGCTACCCGGTATCAGTGCGGTGCAAACGACCAGCGATGCCCCGGCCTCAATTTTGCGCGAAAATGCTTCGGCCCTGCGCGATTGGCTGCATAACAAAGAATTGCGGGCCAGCGACCCCCCCTTGCACACCTTTGAGATAGATACCAAACCGGGGCTGAACGGCAAGCAGTTACAACTGACCGCCCCGATTATCGCCCAATCCACCGTTTCAGGCTATGTCTCGCTGATTGGCAACGATTTTGACCGTAAACAGCGAGTGGCCCTCTCGCGGGCGGCCAGCGCCCTGGCGATTGAACGCGCCCGCGAAATCGCGGTAAGCGCCGTCGAAGACCGCTTTCAGGCCAACGTCCTGGACGAATTGCTGGACGGGACTTTCCCCAACCCGGAAGGAGTGCTGGAACGCGCCCGGCGGTTGGGCTATAATCTGCAACTGCCTTACTGGATTGTCTATTTTGCGTTCCGGCAGCAGGAAAAGAGTACTCGCAAAAAACCTCTGACGATAGTGCTGGATGGGCGGGAACTGGAACTGGATTTGCCGATTAGCGAAAATATGGCCCGCGAATTACAACGCTTGGTCGAGCAAGAATCCTCGCGCAAACAGATGGTGGCGATTACCCGCGTCCGGGATGACCGCTTTGTGGTGCTGTTCGCCAACGCCAATGGCAAGGAATTACCCGGCCCGGTGGAGGTTCGCAAGGCGGTCAAGGTCTATCAGGAGCGTATTGCCTTGCAGTACCCCGATATTAGCGTTTCGGGCGGCATCGGACGCTATTACGAGGGCATCGAGGGGCTACCCCGACAGAGTGGTGAGGCCGAAAAAGCCGTGACGATGGGTTTACGGTTGTTCGGGCCGGGCCAGCTTACCTATTTTGGCGACCTGGGGGTGTATCGGTTGTTACTCTCGATTGGCTCGCCCAAAGAATTGCGCGAATTCTATAACGAAATGTTGGGCCGTCTGCTCGACCACGACCTCCGCAACGGCGGCGAATTAGTCCAGACCCTCGAAGCTTATTTCCGCTATCACGGCAGCCCCAGCGAGATGGCAACCGGGATGCACCTCCACCGCAATACCCTGCTCTATCGCTTGCGCCGGATTCAGGAAATCACCGGGATTGACCTCGACAACGCCGAAACCCGCCTGGCCTTGCACCTGGCCCTCCGCATCGGCGAAGTCCTCGGCGAAAAACGTTAGAAAAAGTGGTTAGTGGTCAGTAGCTGAGGACTGAATAAATTCGGTTAAGGTTTGGCATTTAACTCAAAACTATCCTGTTAATCCTGTCTATCCCTGTTAAAATGTATTTGATTTCTTCTGACCAGTTTTGGGCATAGCGAATAAAAGACCTCAAAGTTTACATAAAATTTAATATATAGCCTATTGACAGGCTTGGGGCGTGGCTCTATAATTTAAGTTGAACGAATGTTCTAATAGGTCATCTCGTAATTATCTTCAATCACCAAAAAAAGAGCCGCCCAATGACCACCGAATACGCCAATCGCCGCGCCAGAGCGCCGCACCCTACCAACCCAATGACCGATTATTATGAGTTGCTGCAAGTCAGCCCCAAAGCCGACCCCGAAATCATCGAGGCGGCCTATCGGCGGTTGGCCCTGAAATTCCATCCTGACCATAATTCTGCCCCGGACGCGGCCCGCCAAATGCAGGAGATTAACGCGGCCTATGCCGTCCTCAAAGACCCGGAGCGTCGGGCCGAATACGACCGCCGCCCGCCCGACCCAGAATATAGTGGCGATTGGAGCGAGGATGATTATGTGCCGCCCCGCGCCGGTTTGCTCGTGCGGTTGCGCCACTGGTTCGGGCTTGCAAGCGGCTGGACACGCTTGGGCTGGGGGTTATCGGGGCTGGCTATCGTGACCGTCGTCTTTTTGTTAGTAATAGGCAACGGCGAAAAGGCCGCGAATGGTTCGGTGAATCCTACCAGTTCCCCAACGAGCCAGACTCCGGCCCTACCCGCTAAAACCCTTTTTCTGGATGATTTCGAGAACCCGACTGACTTAAACTGGAAGCTGGATGCACCCTGGCACCTCACCCGGCGCTATAGTGCGTCGGGGCGGCAAAGTCTGTGGTTTGGCGACGAAGCGCGGGGGCGCTACAGCCCTAACCTGAATATCAGCGCGACTTTGTTGCAACCGGTAGACTTGAGCGCGGCATCCAGCCCCATTTTGCGGTTTCGGCTGACCGGGCAGAGCGACTATACCCAGATTCCGAATGGCGAAGACCGCCTGTTTGTGGAAGTTGCTACCCCCGGTCAAAGTTTCAAGCCGATTTTCAGCACCAACAGCCTCTATGCCGATTGGCAGGAAGTAGCGATAGACCTGAGCCGCTGGAAGGATAAGCCATTGCAGATTAGAATCCGCTTCAGCAGTGGTACGCTCAATAGCGGGGCGGGCTTTAACGGTTTCTTTGTAGACGATGTACGGATAGACAAAGAGCCGTAATTCTAATATAACACTTACATTTTCTTCACCCCTATTTCATTTTCCCCACGTATATATATAGTGTAAGGCGAAAAACGCAAGACCGTAATCTAAAAGTTAGATGTAAATTAAGCAAAGCGTAATTAAGCTAAACTATTTATATAAAGGTAAGAAAATGAAAAGTGGTTTCAGATTAATGAAAATACGCGGCATAGATGTCAGGCTGGATTGGTCGCTAGTAATAATCGGGTTATTTATCAGCTTCTCGCTGGCAGTGGACTATTTTCCGGCGGCCCTGCCCGGTTGGGGCGCGGCGGCTTACCTGACTGCCGCCCTATTCAGCTTTATTGGACTATATGCCTCGGTGCTATTGCACGAACTGGCCCACGCAGTAGTTTCCCAAAAGCGGGGCATAAAAGTTGAGAGCATCGTTTTGAATTTCTTCGGCGGGGTTTCCAATCTTAAAGAAGAGCCGCGCCGTTCCCGCGATGAATTCTGGATTTCGGTGGTCGGGCCACTGACCAGCCTGAACCTGGGGGGCGCATTCCTGATTCTCGCCTTTCTCACCCAGGCCTCGGTTCCGGCTTTGGCGGCGATTGCCGGGTATCTGGCGGTAGTAAACTTTATGCTGGGGGTGTTCAACCTGATACCGGCTTACCCGCTGGACGGCGGACGCATTTTGCGGGCGCTGGTCTGGTCACGCACCGGCAATCTGGTCAAGGCGACCCGGTGGGTGGCGACAGTCGGACGCGGTTTTGGGTGGGCCTTTATCTTCTTCGGGGTCTTAATAGCCCTGAACGGCGCGATTTTTAGCGGACTATGGTTGGCCTTTATTGGCTGGTTCTTGAATGGCTCGTCCCGGATGGGTTACGCCCAAACCATCGCCACCCAGACCCTGCAAGGGGTCAAAGTCGGTCAGGTGACATCGCAGGCCGGGCGTTGGCTTGGCCCGAACACTCGTCTGGACGAAGTGGCTCAAGCATTCTTTGGAACGGAGCGGGGTCGGGTTCTGCCGGTGGTCGAAAATGGCTATCTGCTGGGAGTCCTCAACCTGGAAGCCCTGCGCCAGATTAAGCCCGCCGACTGGTCGCAAACTCCGGTTTCGAGCGTAATGCTGCGGCGCGGGAGCTTGCTGGCCTATCGCCCCGACGAGGATTTGCAGGCCACTATCGCGTTGATGACCGCGAAACCGGCCCTCTATGCAGCTGTCATCGGTGATGGTGGGCAGTTTGCCGGATTGTTCTATCTGGCAGATGTACCGCGCTACATCGAAATGCAGCAAACCCTCGGCTTGCTCGACCAGAATGGCAATCGCCCGGAATTGCCCAAGTCGGACGGCCCTTCCGGGAACGAAGATAACTCCAATCGTCCCCAACAGCCGCGCCCACTCGATAAAGTGGCGTAGCTGGGGAGAGTGCTGAGTGCTGAGGAAATTCAAGGACTACCTTAGTACCGCAGCCTAACTCAAAACTATTCCCCCCCCCCGAAATGTACGGGTAGCACTAAAAGCTAAAAGTGGGTTTAGGCAGTTTCGGGTTAGAGGGTGGTCTGGAGACGAATGAGAGGGCGCGGCTCTTTGTGCAGTTAGCACAAAGAGCCGCCTTTTTTATTTACGGTTTTAAACGTTTACAAACCGGACTTTAGCAGGTAAGATTAGATTTATTGCATTTGTACAAGCTTGACGGGCTTGATTTGTTTTGATTGTACAATATGGACCCTGCTTAGTTTTTGACCAATATCGAATTCTAGCAAATTCTAGCGAATGTTTAACCTATATTATGCAAGGAGGAAGGAATGTCACCAGTATCCTCTGGTACTAATCCCCGGCTTTGGGCCATTCAGGAAGTCAGCCGCCGCACCCCGCGCATCTTTGATTTGCCAAAAGATAAAGATGGTCGTCCGCTTAAAGTTTCCGAAATGTTTGGCAGCAGTACTTTCAATAGCAAGGTGATGAAAGAGAAGCTGCCCAAATCGGTCTATAACAAGTTGCAACAGACTATCAAACGGGGCAGCAAGCTGGATAAAGCGATTGCTAACGAAGTGGCCCACGCCGTCAAGGAATGGGCGATTGAAAATGGCGCGACCCACTTTTGCCACTGGTTTCAGCCCCAGACCGGCCTGACCGCCGAAAAACACGATGCGTTTTTGACCTTTGATGATGAGGGCGAAGCGATTGAGCGGTTTAGCGGCTCGCAGTTGATTCAGAGCGAGCCGGATGCTTCCAGCTTTCCTTCCGGCGGCATGCGCTCGACTTTCGAGGCCCGCGGCTACACCGCCTGGGACCCTTCCAGCCCGATTTTTATCGCAGAAGAACCAAACGGCAAAACCCTCTGTGTGCCTTCGGTTTTCATCTCATACTACGGCGATGCTCTCGATAACAAAACTCCTTTGCTACGCTCAATGGAAGCCTTGAGTAAAAGCGCCGTCCAAATCCTCAAGCTTTTTGGGAACAACTCGGATCGAGTTGTGCCGACGCTTGGCCCAGAGCAGGAATACTTCCTGATTGACTACGCTTTCTATTCCATGCGCCCCGATCTGGTGGCAGCAGGCCGCACCTTGATTGGAGCGAAGCCGCCCAAAGGTCAGGAACTGGAAGACCACTATTTCGGCTCGATTAAAGACCGCATCCAGGCCTATATGCAGGAGGTCGAAATCGAGCTTTTCAAGCTGGGTATTCCAACCAAGACCCGCCATAACGAGGTTGCCCCGGCCCAGTATGAGAGTGCGCCGATTTTTGAAGAAGTCAACGTGGCTGCCGACCACAATCAGATGACCATGGAAATGCTGCGGGCAGTGGCACGTCGCCACAATCTGGCCTTGTTGCTGCACGAAAAGCCGTTTGCCGGGATTAACGGCAGTGGCAAGCACAATAACTGGTCTATGCAGGATGAGCAGGGTAATAACTTGCTCGAACCGGGCAAGACTCCCAGTGAAAATCTGCAATTCCTGGTCTTTTTGGTGGCTTCGCTCAAGGCGGTCTACCGGCGTTCCGGGATTTTGCGGGCCGCGATTGCCGGTTCGGGGAACGACCACCGTTTGGGAGCTAACGAAGCCCCACCCGCGATTATTTCGGCCTTCCTGGGTGAACAACTAACCACTATTCTGGATGACATTGAACACCGCGAGTTCACCGAGCAAAGCACTGAGGAGCGGATTATCGCCCTGGGTATCTCCAAACTACCAGATGTGGCCCGCGACTATACTGACCGCAACCGCACCTCGCCTTTTGCCTTCACCGGCAACAAGTTCGAGTTCCGGGCAGTTGCGTCCTCGGCTTCGGTGTCAGTCCCGATGGCATATCTGGATGTGGCGGTAGCGGAAGCGCTGGATGAACTGCACGCCAAGCTGACCGCCAAAATCAAGGATGGCACGGAGTTCAAAAAGGCCGTGCTGGATGTTGTGCGCGAGGCGGTTATTGAAACCAAAGGGGTGCGCTACGAGGGCAACGGCTATTCGATGGAATGGGTTGAGGAAGCCGCCAAGCGCGGTCTGCCCAATCTGGCTAAAACCCCGGAGGCGCTGGCGGAGATGATTAAGCCGGAAGCGGTAGAGTTTTTCCAGCGAATGGGCCTATTTACTGAGGCCGAAGTCCACTCCCGCTATCACGTCAATATTGAACGCTATATCAAGGATGTCGAAATCGAGATCGAGGCGCTCAAAGAGATTGTGAAATCCATGGTGCTGCCCGCCGCCTTCCAGCATCAAGCGATGATGGCGAGTTCGATTGAGGAAGTCAAAGAGGTGCTGGGGGCCAAAAGCCCGGCGATAACTCGTCAGGTTGCCGCTCTCCAGGATTGTGCTGACTCGATTAGCAAGCTGCTAGAAAGCGTGGATACCTTGGAGGAAAAAGCCGCAACTGCTTCCGGGATGGAAGATGCCGCCAAAGCAACCTTCTTTGCTCACGAGATTCTACCGTGTATGGGCGAAGTCCGCGAGGTCTGCGACCATCTGGAAGAAACCGTCGCCGACCAGTTCTGGCCGCTACCGAAGTATCGGGAAATGCTTTTCCTGAGCTAGAATCCCTGATAAAAAGACCTTCTGCCCCGTTGGTTTCAGAAACCAACGGGGCAGAAGGTCTTTTTATTTGAACTTTCGCCTGAGACGATTGGCTGATTTGAAAATAATCGTCCTAAACCCCAAAAAGGGTTGGTTATATTTGAAAAGTTTACTCAGTAAACTTTTCAAATATAACTTTTCTGATTTACCCCGATTTACCTCGAAAGACCCCCGATTATGGGCCGGGCAAAAAAAGACCTCCGGGCAGTTACCGGAGGCTTTGTGTGCTCGCATTATTTGTGTAGGAGGTATCTATATAGGAGAATGATTAGAGGCGTTAGATAAGGCTAACCACCTTGCGGCGATTAACTCTGAGAGCGACTCGGTTCGGATGGCTCCGACCCTTGTCTTGCTGCTCTCACTAATTAATACGCTCCTGTTTTGCAAAAGTTACTGGTTTTGGAGGGGTTCTTATCTACCTCTAATATAGAGAATTTTGAGAAAGTGGAACTATTTTTGGAGGGGATTTGCCGCAATATAGATGATTTCGATTTCACCCAAACCCAGCCTGTCGCCGTGTTGCAACCAGACTTCTTCGCGGGGAGTGAGCCGCCGCCCGTTCAGATAAGTGCCGTTAATACTGCCGAGGTCGCGCAAAAGCGGGGTAAAAGTCTTGGCCGGATTAGCCCGTTTAGAAGGGTTATAGAGTATTTCGGCGTGATGCCGCGAAACTTTAGCATCCATCAGCAAAATGTCGCTGGTTTCGCTGCGCCCCAAAGTAGTTACCGGGCGGATCAGGCGATATTCGGCGACTGGCGCACCATCGCCCCGCAAGAACAGCCAGCCGCCCGAAAGCAATTGAATAGGCCGGGTAGCAACCCTATCCTCGTTATTAGAATTGCGGGGAGCGGGCATCGTGGCGAGTTCCGGGGCGGGCGTCTTGAGTTGCCCGGAAGACGCTGGGTTAGCAGAAACCAGATTATAGGCCGCCGAATTCATCGGGGTATTGTTATTAGGAGCGAGGGGAGTTGTGCGGGTGGGCATAGTGAAGGGTGAGGATACTTCCGGCCCGACTTTCTGGATACGAGTCTGTAAATCTGCCAGATACGCCCCGGCCAACAGGTGATTTGGCTCTAACCCTGCCGCCGACTGAAACATCTGGGCCGCTTCCGCCAGCCGTCCCATCAGCATCTCCAAAACTCCCATGTGATAGTAAATTTCGGGCTGATGCGAATTAATTGCCAGAGAAGCCCGAAAGGACTTGAGCGCATCCTCAGCGTAGCCCCGTCGTCCCTGGTCGAAAGCGGTATTGGCCTGGGCTTCGGCACGAGCCTGGGGCGACCCGGTGGGGGGTTGTAGGCGCTCGATAAAGAACACCGGCAATTGGCCTGCCCCCAGCCGTCCGACTGCCGCCAGCTTGAGAGTTATCAAAAGCTGTCGCAGGGTGAGTTGCCCCAACCCTAAATCGGTTACGCCATAGGTGATAGCTTCGGCCCGCACCCGACTGCGATTGGAGTCAATCGCCTCGCAGGTCAAAGTGAATTTGTAGGCCGGGGTTTCGCTTTCGGGCTGCACCCGTAATTTTATCTGCCCGGTCTCCAAATTTTGAGCCTCAATGACCGGGCTATAGGCCTCGTAAGGCGAGACCCGTAGATATACCTGCGGCAGTAACCCTAACAGGCAGTTGAAAACCCATTCCCGCCCAACCGAATATTCCCGACTGTCTTTAGAAGATGCCATAGTGACCCGTTAAATCCCTTTGTGTAACTTTGGTGGACTGCGCTGTTATCCTCGGAATGTTGTACCTTGTAAATTATCTCAACAAATTCTATGGTAATAATACGCGCAAAACCTGGTTTTAGTTACGCCTTGTAAAGCGTTATACCTGAATATAGTTAAACAAAAACGAGCTAAAGCCGCCATACGGTGCTTTAGCTCGTTTTCAGCTAGTTTAGTGGGCTTTTTTGGCTTCTAGCAAATGGTCGTCAATATCGTGATTATGCGAGCGCATATATAATACGCTGGCAAGCGAAATTGTCCCTAAAATCAGAGAATATATCATCAAGCCAGTAAAGCCTAACCAATCCACAAACAGACCACCGATAAACACGCCAACCAGTTGCCCGACTCCTAGCAGTACCGAATAGAGGCCCATTACTGCGCCGCGTTTGCCCGGCAGGGTTTCAGAAATCGCGCCTAGATGGGTCAGGGCCGCCGGAGTAAAACCACTCATCACTAGCACCCCGAAAGCTACAAATGGCACAATTATCAAAATCTGGGTCTGGGCGTTGCCGCTCAGAGTCATCGGATTATCGCCCAGGTGGTTGATGATTATCATCCCGATGCAACTGACCACCAGCCCGACGAGGCCAATCAGCATTACGGTAGTGCGCCGCATCTTGGGGACAATAACCGTCCAAACCCCCATCCCGACGATAAATAGCACCCCCAGAACTCCGACCAGACTTGAGGCTTCGCTAGGCGTAAAACCGCCGTGCAGCAGTTGTCCGGGGAAACGAGCATCGGCATCCTGACCGGGTTCGAGCGCACAGGCTTCGGCGGCAAAGA
>JBBRSG010000024.1:0-53451 GCA_038245615.1 Chloroflexia bacterium
AGATTCTTCGCTTGCTCAGAATGACACGACTAAGGCTGGCTGAACAGTTACTTTGATTTTAGATTTAATTCTGGTTGTTGGGCTGAATTTGTAGGTTTGATGGAGTTTATTTCCAATTAGCCGTCTAGCTCGGCACAATTCCAATCGTCATAAGCTAACATAAGTCTTTCAAAATGACTCTACCAAATGTCGGTGGGTAGGCGCATAGCCCACTGACTTATCGGCCTATAATAGCTTTACTATCCTACAAAAGCGTTAACACTCCGGCACTTGGGTTAATCTCAAAGCTTTGAATTGCTGGATAATTTGTCCGTATTAGAGCTTCCAAATTGGTAGTAGAGCAATTGCCGCGCCTTATCCAGATAAGCCGGGGTGGAAATCCCAGGATGAGGCTCAGGTCGTTGAAATCTGCGTGTTTAGTTATTATCAAAAAGCCATTAATAGCGGCATAGTCCCATACTTCTTTATCGTCAACCCGACTTAACCCGACGTGGCTGACGTGGGTGGAATCTGGAAACAGGTCATCCAGAAGCTTAACTAGACGCGGCGATAAATTATGGTCGAACAATAATTTCATGGCTGAACGAACAGCATCGTTTTCTCACGGTCGGCGGCATAGCTCAGGCAGGCCAAAATATCTTCTCTGGTAAGGTAAGGAAAGTCATTCAAAATCTCATCGTAAGACATCCCGGAGGCCAGGTAATCCAGCACATCATAAACCGTTATCCGCATCCCTCTGATACACGGTTTGCCACTCTGTTTGCCGGGGTCGAAGGTAATAATATCTTTGTAGTTCATCCCTAGTCTTCCATTTTAGCCACCCGCGATTTTGCCAGTTCCCGCTAACCGATTATAGCATAGTTCCTCACCATCCTACCTGGGAGCTTGCCCACTAGGAAAAATCTATTGGCAGTAACCAGTTGGCGCAATATCATACAAAATGCCCCGCCCCTGAATTTTCCCCGACCCGCGACCCCCACCCCCTGTCCCTCGCTCTCAGCCCTGAAAGCTATCCAGCAGGTCTTGATAGGTCGTATCATTGAACACGACGTAAACCCGCCGCCCATTGGTCGCAATCGGATTGAAAAACATAAATCCTCTGGCGAAAGGCTGAAATGCCCCGACTTCGGTTTGAGTTTCAGCCGTCAGCGGGCAACCAATCGCACTACGCACCGTCGGGTTACTGGCCCAAATATTACCAAAACCGCGCACCGGGTTGAGATTACAGCCCGAATTGGGGGTTGCGGTTGGAGTGATAGTCGGGAGCGGAGTTGTACCGGGGGAAACTGGCCTGGGGGTCGGCAAGTCTCCAGGGCCGGGGTCGGTAAAGCGGGTCCAGCTTCCATTATTATAGAAGACATAGATTAGCCCGCTCTGGCGATGCCACACCATAAAGCCACGCTGGAAAGGCTGATAGACCAACCCCGCTTGCGCCTCTTCCGCACTCGGACAGCCGATTTTTGCGGCTATCGTCGGCTGCTCATTAAAAAGCTTGCCAAAACCGCGCCGCATGGCAATCGTACAGCTATCCGAAGCCAGAGTAGTGGTCGGGACAACTGTCGGGGCAACCGTCGCGGTTATGGTGGCGGTCGGGGTAATCGTCGGCGTGACCGAAATTGGCGGGGTGATAGCCACCGTCGCCATAACACTGACCGTTGGCGTAATCGTCACCGTCGCCGTTACAGTTGCCGGAATAGTGACAGTCGCCGTAATGGTCACAGTGGGAGTAATCGCCGGAGTACCAGTAGTACGCGGGCTGGTCGCTGGGGTCGCCGTAACCGGGAGAGCGGTGGGCAAGGCCGCCGTCGGGACTGGCACAGTCGGGGTTGCTGGCCCGCTCCCGCCCGAATTACTGGTAGTCGAAGCTGCCGTCGAGGTTGTGACCACCCGATTAGTCGGAGTCGGAGTGGTGGTAGGGCGGGGCGCATCGGTTGGCTTTGGGGTGGTCACTTTGGCGGTTTTAGGGCCGGGATTGTCCACCTTCGCCCCGGTATTGTCTTTTACTTCGGGCTTGACCACTACCTCAATTTTCTGATTTTCGTCGAGGCGACGCTTGACCGTCAGTTCTACCCGCGAACCAGTAACCTGAATCTGATTGAAATCTATTTCCAAAAGGTTGCCCTGAGCATCTTTCACCGAAAACAAATTCAGTTTTTCGGCGTTATTGAGGATAAACTCCCGGTCTAGCGGGCGGTTAAATTCTACTACAATCGTCTGCGACCCGGCTTCGGCGAAAGGCTCACCTTGTACCTGAAATGGGGCAGTCCGCAATAGTCCGATTACAATCAAGCCTGTCAGAACGATAATCGCCAGCCCAAACATGCCCAGCGCCAGTTTTTGGCTGTTGCTTACCACCAAATCCAGCCCGCGCCCGGTATTTCGGATGGGCCTGGGTCGGGCGATAGTCCGTCCCATAACTGCCGCCCGGAGTTGGGGTGGAGGTAGCGGACGACTGAGAGTGCGAAATTGGCTGCGAATACTCCGATAATCGGCCTGCGCTTCCAGACAATCCTCACAGGTCGCCAAATGCTCCTGGATAAAATTTTCTTCCGGGATAGTAGCTTCTCCATCCATTGCCACCGAAAGGAGTTGGCGACAGCGCTGGCAATTTGTATCCATCAGCGCGGCCCTCCTTTCCGGGCTTTGGTTGGGCCACTAACTTTGGCGGCTTCTTCGCGCTGATAAATCTCTCGAAACTGCTCTCGCGCTCGAAAAAGAGTGGATTTTACGGCCTGGCGGGAAGTGCCAATCACCTCGGCAATCTCTTCACACGACATATCCTGGTATTCCCGCAATACCAAACAGAGCCGATAACGCTCGTTCATTTTGTTGAGGACGGCCTGGACTTGTTCGCGGGTTTCGCGGTTGAGGAGGCGGCGTTCTGGCTGGTCGTCGTCATTGGCGGGGGTAATATTGGCGTGTTCCGCCGGGTCCCAAGGCAACCAGCGCACGATTTTGCGGCGGCGCAGCACATCCATGCAGGCATTCGAGGCGATGCGATGCAGCCAGGCCGAAAGATTTAAATCGGGGGAGGTTTTGGACAGAGCTTTATAGGCTTTGACAAACACATCCTGAGTGATGTCGAAAGCATCTTCGGGGCTACCCATCAAGCGATAAATCAGGCTATAAATCGGCCTTTCATAACGCTCATAAATCGCGGTAAAGGCGGCCTCGTCGCCCAGACGAGCGCGTTCTACCCAGGTGGCTTCATCCCACACGCTGTTTAAGTATCCTTCTGTTGTCCGACTGCCCCGGTTGATTGAGGTTCTCGGTAACTGTTCCCAGCCCCCTGCCGGATTAATTGCCCAAGTTGGTTCGGCAGGCGCTGTAAATTGCCAGGTCAAAAATGCCTCCATGCTCCCGCATTCAGAATTCCATTCTCTCAAGGCCGAACTATCGTGAGTCAGGGCCTCTCATCCACTGTATCTACAGTTTAAGAACGGATAGAAAACGGGTCGGTTGCACTTTATCAAGCGGGACTTTTGCCAGAAATAATCCCAAGCCGGGATATAACAAGGCCTGACTTTATTTCAGGTTCAAAAACCGAAAGTCCCATAATTATAATGCGCTTTCGGTCTAAATATTACGCTTTACACAAATAAATGGGCTAAAAGGTTATCAAATCCTTGAGTTTATCTACCACACTTTTGCTCAAGCCGGAGACTTTACGCACGTCATCCAAAGTGCGGAAAGGGCCATTTTTGACCCGGTAATCAATAATTCGCTGGGAGAGGACTGCCCCGATGCCGGGCAGCTTGTCCAGTTCGGCGGCAGTGGCAGTATTAATGTTGATTTTGCCATCGGCAGGGGTCGAAACCGAGCCGCTTATCGGGGCTACCGTCGGGGCGATAGCTGCCACCGCTACCGGCAGAGTAGAATTAGCGGCGGCAGTAGTTGCCACCGTCAAGCGAGGGACATCTATCCGCATTTCATCTTTAACTCGCTGGGCTAAATCCAGGCGGCTTGGGTCGGCTTGCTCGGTGTAACCGCCCGCCGCTTGAATCGCGTCCTCGATTCGCTCGCCGTTTCGCATCGAGTAGACCCCCGGCTTTTGCACTTCGCCGGTGACAAAGACCTTGATAGAGCTATCGGCGGTAGGGCGGACAGTGGCGACAGCGAGTGAGGTAGTCTCGGCTTTTTCGGTAGGCCGGGCTTTAGCTTGGGCCACCGCATTGCTGGGGGTGGCACTATCTTTGTCGGAAAGTTTTGTGACCAGCACCCCGACTGCGACGGCAATCGCCAGAATGATAAACCCCAAGGCCCAGGCCGCCCCTCTCGAAATATGAAAGCTATAGTCGCTTTCTTTCGGGGGTTTATTTTTTGGGGGTGGCGGAACAGTCATAAGGCCAGGGCCAGACTCAAACTGGTCGCTCATATAATACCTCTTGCATTCACAGGAATTGCATCCACAAGGAAATTGCCGGTTTCTACCCGCGCTTGTTACTTATAATAGAATTTTAACCTGTTTTTTGGCGCAATGCAAGCCCTTTGCAAAGCCTGAATCCGACAATCTTAAGCCCAGGCATGACGGAATTCAGCGAATGTGGTAAAGTCTATTTCTCTTATTGTCAATTGCTGTAATCAGGGAGAAGGCAACATGAGCAATTCTGAAAATAACCCACCCCGCAGTGGTTTTGACCCGGCCCGCTTCAAAGAGCAGGAGCGGGCCGGGTTCAATCTGGTAGCGGTAAAGTACGCTGCTGCGATGGGCGCAACCGCCTCTGCCGTCACTCGCATGTTGGAAATTGCCCAATTACAGCCCGGTTTGGCGGCCCTGGATGTTGCCAGTGGGCCGGGAGTGCTGACCTTGCCGATTGCGCGGGCCATCGCACCGGGCCGGGTGATTGGGGTAGATATTGCCGAAGCAGCCCTGGCAATCGGACGGCAGCAGGCCGAAAGCGAAGGTCTGAGCAATCTGAGTTTTCAGGTCGAGGATGCTGAAGCCCTAAACCTGCCTGACAGCAGCTTTGACCAGGTATTTTGTTCTTTGGGTCTGATGCACTTCCCCGACCCTGAGAAAGCTTTGCACGAAATGTATCGAGTGCTAAAACCGGGTGGACGGTTGATTGCGGCGGTGTGGGGTCAGGCCGAGGAAGTCCCGTTTATTAACGTGGCCCTGCAAACTCTGGCCCGCAATTTCCCGCCCCCCAAAATCGAGCGGCCTTCGATGTTCCGCTTTGGGTCGCCGGAAGTATTGCGGGAACTGGTCGGCGGGGCGGGTTTTGGGGCGATTGAGGTCGAAAAAACGATAATACCTTTTGAGCTGGAAAGTCCGGCAAGCTACTGGCACAGCTTTTTAGATGTCGCCGGGATTACCGCAATTTCGCTGGCGAAACAGCCGCCCGAAGTCCAGACCCGGCTTGAACAGGAAGTCGCCACCGACTTGCAGCCCTATCACAAAGCTAATCACTATGACTTGAGTAGCGCGTTGATGCTGGTAAGTGGCACGAAAGAGTAGAATTAAGAATTTAACAGGGATAGATAGGATGAACAGGATAAGCAAAATATGAGGTTAATTTTTATCAGCAAATTTAATAATTCAGATGGATAATAGTTTGCTTGCGGGGGAGGTCGGGCCGTTGGGAGCGGCAAATGGCAAGTTTGGCTTTAGCTTGCTCAAGCGGTCGGCTAATAGCGAGGCGCGGGCCGGGCTGTTGCAAACCCCGCATGGCCTGATTGAAACCCCGGTTTTTATGCCAGTCGGGACGCAGGCTACCGTCAAAACCCTCAGTCGGGATGAATTAATTGAAATAGATGCGCCCATTATTCTGTCGAACACCTATCACCTGTATTTGCGGCCCGGCTCGGAGCTAATCGCCGAAATGGGCGGGTTGCATCGCTTTATGAACTGGCCGCGCCCGATTTTGACCGATAGCGGCGGCTTTCAGGTCTTTAGCCTCGGCCCTTTACGCAAGATTGACGAAGATGGAGTTACTTTTCGTTCGCACCTGGACGGCAGTAGCCACCGCTTTACCCCGGAACGAGTGATGCAAATTGAGGCTGAACTAGGCGCGGACATCATTATGGCGTTTGATGAGTGTGCGCCATATCCCTCTGATTTTACCTATACCAAAGCCGCCTTGGAGCGTACCCATCGTTGGGCCGCTCGGTGCTATACCGCTCACCGCGAGAGTGGACTTTGGGAGAAAAACACTCTGTTCGGGATTGTCCAGGGCGGCTTTTATCGCGAACTGCGGGAGGAAAGCGTCCGTTTTCTGACCCAGGGCGAGCTGGATTTCCCTGGCTATTCGTTGGGGGGCATGAGCGTAGGTGAGCCAAAAGATATTTTCTACGAAACCCTCGCCTATACCGCCCCCTTGTTGCCGGTTGATAAGCCGCGCTATCTGATGGGGGTCGGTTCGCCCGAAGATTTGCTGGAAGGAGTGCGATACGGCATAGATATGTTCGATTGTGTCCTACCGACCCGGATTGCCCGTAACGGGGCCTGTATGGTGCCACAGGGCCGGGTAAATTTGCGAAATGCCAGCCTTTCGCGGGATGACCGCCCGATTCAAGAGGGCTGCGGGTGTTATACCTGCCGCACCCATAGCCGGGCCTATTTGCGCCATCTGTTTCGCACCGAGGAAATTCTGGGTCTGCGGCTTGCCAGTATTCACAATGTCTATTTCCTAACCCAGCTTATGCGCGACATCCGGCAAGCGGTTCTAACAGACAGCTTTGAGCAATTCCGCCTGGATTTTCTGGAGAATTTCCGCACTATTCCCCACGAAGTCCGTCAGCACAACCGTGAAAAACGGGCCGCCAGCCTGAAAGCTAAAAAGAATTAGGCCGATGTTCAAAAACCTGTTGACAAAATATATATTTTGAGCTTTAATAAAACATAACATTGATGTTGTCACTTTTCCCACAATCATTAATTTGATTCATCCCACTCAACCCTTACCCCCACTGCTCTGAAAACATTATATTGTAATCATAGATTGGCTTTCCAGCTATTTGGAAGGGTTCAGTTAGTGTAATAGTAAATAGGGAGCAAAATAATGGGGCAGAGCAATCCGGCGGTAAAGAGCAAAAAGAGCGAGGCGCATCTTTCTCCTCATCCAATTTCTACTTATGACGGCGTTCAGGAACATGAGAATAATGTCTCTGACATGACGACCCTCAGCCGGGCTTTTCAGCAAGGGCGTTTGGCGGGCGCACAACGCCGGGAATTCGTTACAAGCTATGGGCAGCAGTATGGCAATCGGCAGGTTCAGCGGATGTTGGCCTCATTAAACCCAGGACATTCCCCAAACCGGGCAATTGTTGCTCGTTCCCCGAAAACCGCGATGGCGACCCTACCCGCCTGGAATAAAACCGAGCTTAAAGCTATTCAAAAGCAATTGCGGCGATTAGGGTTTTATGGCCTGGCGGTTGACGGACTTTTCGGGCCAGGTACAGAATCGGGCCTAGTAGAGGCTTTCGGAGGCGAGCAGTGGCACGGCTTTGAGCCGGAAATCATCACCGAGAAGCTTAAAGCGGTGGAAACCCCCAAAGGCAAGAAGGGTCAGCACAATTTGCGGTACGGCGAAATGTTTAAGGACGGCATTCTGGATATGACCCTCGGTATCGGTTACGATGAGGCCCACTGGAACGATAAGTGGATTCCGGGTTTTCAAGCCGCCCTTGCCGAGCGCAAGTTTATGGCGGATACGGCCGGGGCAATGAAACTCTATCAGCAGGCCGGACGTGAGCCGGGAGCAAAGCCTTTTGGGGACTTTTATGTGAAGCGCAACGCTTTGCAATATAAACCGCCCGCCGCCGAGGAGCGCCAGATTAACGCCGTCGTCCGGTTGGTCTATAGTCAAGATGGCAAGCAAGGCAAGGAAGCCGCCAGCGCTTTCCAGGAGGGGTTGGTACAATCCGACGCTACTTTTTACGCCGGGCATGGGCGTTACGGCAGTGGCCCGGATTTTGACCGTAACTTTGAGAGCTTCGAGTTGCTGGATAAGGCCGGGTCGGTAGTCGAAAAACTGGACAATTACGAAGTCCTTGAGGAAATTCTGAAAAAAGAAGGCGCGAAAGTCGGACGGAGTGCCTGGCAGCAGTTTTTGTGGCGCGATAAAAATCACCGGATAATTGTCCATAGCTCCAACGAAGGTAATTTGTACTTGAACAAGACCAACAAGCATAGTGGCGAGTTTGGCGGCAACCTGATTAACTGGAGTCTCAAGCGCAATAAGGCCGAGGGCGGACGCGACCCCAACAGCGGCAAAAAAGGTTCGCTGGCAGAGCAGACCGCCGAACACCCGGAGCGCAAATATCGCCTCGCGGTTTTTGACGGTTGTAGCACCAAAGACTATGAGACCAGCCTTCGGGATACGCCCGGCCTCAATACCCGCTCGACTGATATGATAATGAGCCAAAGGGTGGTCTATCTGCACGATTATATAAACACGCTGGTTAGTTATGTGGACTCAATTTTGGGGCAACAATCCGGCGAGCAAATTATTAAGGGTATGAACGACCAGCAGGATAAAGATGCCCCCGAAGGCAAAAGAGCGGCCTTTGCCGGGTCGGGCTTAGGCGATAACCCGGTAATCAAGTAAAACAATTTAAAAGCGAAGGAACAGTTTAACAGGGATGGACAGGATAAACAGGATAAAATGGTCAGTGCTCAGAAAGTGCTGAGTGCTGAGAAACTTCGGTTAGCTTGGGCATTTTAACTCAAAACCTATCCTGTCCATTCTATATATCCCTGTTAAAATTGTATTTATTGTACCGAGTTTTGGTCGCTAATCGGTTCGGGGTCGCGTAGGACGTAGCCGACTCCGCGCACGGTTTGAATCAGTTTGGTGCGATTGTTGGCTTCCAGTTTGCTACGAAGATAGCGGACGTAGACCTCGATAATATTCGACTCGCCGCCGAAATCATAACCCCAAACCTTATCGTAAATAAATTCGCGGTTTAGTACCTGACGGGGGTGCTGTAAGAAGAGCATCAGCAATTCAAATTCCTTGCTGGTTAGCTCGATTAGCTGACCGCTCCGCCGCACCTCGTGGGTCGAGGTATTGAGGGTCAGGTCGGAGAATTGGAGCAGTTGGGTTTCGCCGGGCATTTTGCGCCGCAAGTGCGCCCGCACCCGCGCCAGTAATTCCTCAAATTCAAAGGGCTTTACAATATAATCATCCGCTCCGGCATCCAGCCCGGCAACCTTGTCCGTAACCGCATCTTTGGCGGTCAGCATCAAAACCGGGGTATCGCGGACTTTACGCATCTCGCGGGCGACTTCCAGCCCGTCGAGACCGGGCATCATCACGTCCAGCAGCACCAAATCGGGCGCACTCTCCCGGAAGCGGGTCAAGGCTTTTTCGCCATCAGCCGCAATTTCGATTTCATAGCCTTCAAATTTCAGACCTCGGCTCAACATATCGAGAATTTCAGGGTCATCGTCTACTACTAATATCCGCATTTATTTACCTGCTCTCTAGGATTTGTTTATTCTACATTTGTAGGGTTACGGGCTATTCTATGGGCCGATTAGCAAGCCTCATCGGGGGTATCGAGGGTATCAGTCAGTAATTTCTCGACCACTTCCAAATTAATCTTTTCGGGCTTCAAGAACAGGATACCGCTTTTGCCAACACTCAGCCCTTTGAGTAGCGCTTGGTTGGCTTCAACTACCTGGCTTTTTAGAATGTACAGGGCAATATAGTTTTTCTGGCTGGCAAACGTTACCTCAACCGTCCCCGCTTTCTTGTAAGCCGGCATTCCGTAATCCATACACTCTTCGTAGCCTTGCAGGGTATCGAGGCATAGCCGCCGAATGCTCGACAGCACCGCTTGTCGCTCCGGGGGAATTTCCGTCAAATAAGTGCTGACATTTTTGGCGCTACTTTGCACTGGCTTATCTCCCTCTTAATACATTCTTTAGCTCATACTCAAAGGCAAGGCAATAATCGGGTTTGAATTTTCCCACTCAATAATATACGCAAATCCGAGGTCAAGAGTTACCACTGAGTGTTAGATTAGTGTTAGATTGGGCGAGCAGTGGTCACTACGGATTGCCTCTACCAATTCATTTCCGTACCCTTCTTCCAATGGGATGTATTTCCCCTGACCTCGACCACTGCCTACTATTTTATCATAATTCACTACGCCTTTATACCTTGTCGTAGGGCCGGGAATAGGGCTATAATAGAGCGGTAACACCAACGCATTATATTCCCAAATTTTTAGAGTAAAATAAAGCAAGCGTGGCCTATAACGCAAATCAGGCAAATTAGAGCAAGGAGGCTTGTGAGGATGAGCAGGCAAAATAGTACCGTCACGATTATCCTGGCGGGCGGTCAGGGCGAGCGTCTCAGTATCCTGTCCCAAACCAGGGCAAAACCGGCAGTCCCCTTCGCTGGGAAATATCGGATTATAGATTTCGCCCTGAGCAACTGCGTTAATTCCGACCTGGACGATGTGTTGGTGCTGACCCAATACCGCCCGACCTCCTTGCACGACCATATCGGGATAGGCAAGCCCTGGGATTTAGACCGCTTGAATGGCGGAGTACGCATGGTTTCGCCCTATCTGGGGCGTAAGGATGCCGATTGGTATCGCGGGACGGCGGACGCAGTGTATCAAAATATTGGCGAATTGACCGATGCCCGCAATGACAACGTGCTGATTCTGGGCGGCGACCACATCTACAAAATGGACTATCGTCCCATGATTGCCTCTCACATCGCTAATCAGGCCGATGTGACGGTCGGAATTATGCGCGTGCCGATTGAAGATGCTCACCGCTTCGGAATTGTGACCGCCGACGAGACCGGGCGGATTACCGAATTTCAGGAAAAGCCCAAAAACCCCAAAAGCAACCTGGTTTCGATGGGCATTTATGTTTTTAATCGGGAAATACTGATAGACCGGCTGGTTAAGGATGCCGAAAATAGCGAGAGCGCCCACGATTTCGGGCATAATATTATCCCCAAAATGATTGATAATAACGATAAAGTGTACGCTTACTCCTTTGAGGGCTACTGGCGCGATGTTGGAACGGTGCAATCTTATTGGGATGCCAACATGGAACTGCTGACTGACCCCCCGGCGGTTGACCTCTACGAACGCAACTGGGTAATTTATACCAAGAGCGAGGAGCGCCCCCCGGCCTTGGTGACTTCCCAAGCGCGGGTCGAACAGAGCCTGATTTCGCACGGCTGCCAGGTCAAAGGCCAGGTAATACATAGTGTGCTATCGCCGGGAGTCGTGGTCGAGGAGGGCGCAATCGTCCGCGACTCGATTATTATGTTTGACTCTTATATCGGTAAAAATACTGTGATTGACCACGCCGTATTGGACAAAGAAGTGGTGGTCGGGGCGGATAGCTATATCGGCTTTGGGGACGACAATATACCCAATAAACTAGAGCCGCAACGCCTCAATACCGGGATTACCCTTATCGGCAAACGGGCGATTTTGCCGGACGGGGTGCGGGTCGGGCGCAATTGCAAGATAGGGACCGAAGTCCGGCCCGACGATTTTCCGAGCCTGGAAATCGCCAGCGGTGAAAGCGTGATGGAAACCCCTAAATCGAAACCCACTCGAAAGGCTCAAGCCAAGTGAAAATTTTGTTCCTGGCGGCGGAAGTCGCCCCTTTTGTCAAGGTCGGCGGGCTGGCGGATGTCATCGGGTCGTTGCCCCTGGCCCTGGCTGCTCTAGGCCACGATGTGCGAGTGGCGATGCCGCGCTATGCCAGCGTAGACCCCTCCCACTACGGCCTTGAGCAAGCCACCCCTTATTTTGATGTTCCACTTGGTCTGGGGGCGACAGCGGCGGCGGTCTTTGAAGGCAAATTGCCGACCAAAGCGGGTGGGCCGAATGTCCCAGTCTATTTTATCCAGAACCAGCACCATTTCGAGCGCCCCAAAGTCTATGGTTACGAAGATGATAATGACCGATTTGCGGTCTTCTGCCGGGCGGCCCTTCTGATGTTGCCGCGATTGGACTGGCGGCCCGATGTCGTCCATGCTCACGATTGGCATACCGCCCTAGCGATAAATTATCTCAAGACCATCTATAAATGGGACACTTATTTGGGCGGGGTCAAGACCGCCTTCACCATTCATAATCTGGCTTATCAAGGAATTTTCCCGCAAAGCTGGCTGAAGCAAGCCAACTTAGATGAATACGGCCTAGTCTTTGGCGATAAATACGATGTAGTGAATGTGATGGGGCGCGGGATTGCCTATGCCGATGCGGTCAGCACTGTCAGTCCGACCTACGCCACCCAGATTTTGACCCCGGAATATGGCGAAAACCTCGATTGGTTGTTGAACTATCGCTGGGGACATCTTTGGGGGATTTTGAACGGGATAGACTACGATATTTTTAATCCCGCCACTGACCGCTATCTTGCCAAGAATTTCGACCAGGACTCGATTGAAGCCCGCCCCGTCAACAAAAAGAATTTGCAGGAAGCTAAAGGCTTGCGGGTAGATGACCGCACCCCAATTATTGGGATGGTCACGCGCCTGGCTGACCAGAAAGGTCTTGACCTATTAACCCAAACTATCACCGCCCTCATGGAGCGGAATGTGCAGATGGTGGTTTTAGGGACGGGCGAATATTACTATCACCAACTATTATGGGACTTATCCCAACGCTACCCCGGACAGTTCGCAGTAGAACTAGCCTTTGATGCCGCTTTAGCCCAGAAAATTTACGCTGGGAGCGATTTCTTTATGATGCCATCCCAGTTTGAGCCGTGTGGTTTGGGCCAAATGATTGCGATGCGCTATGGCTCGCTCCCGATAGTGCGACATACTGGCGGACTGGCGGACACCGTGCAGGAATATGATTGGATAACCGATAGTGGCAACGGGTTTCTGTTTGGCCCTTACGAACCGTCCCATTTACTAAGCGCAGTAGACCGGGCGCTGGACATTTATAACCAGCCCATCCAGATGCAAAAGCTCATTCGGGTAAATATGGCAAAAGATTTCTCGTGGCAAAACTCGGCCCGCCAGTACCTCGACTTTTATCAAGCCGAGCTGGGTCTATGAAATAAATACATTTTTAGCGCAAAGTTGAGGGCAGAATCTTTAGCTGGTTGCGATACTTGGCGACGGTTCGCCGGGCGATATAAATATTGCGCTCGGCAAGTTTCTCTACAATAACCTGGTCGGTCAGGCGGTCTATCCCCTTGCCTTTTTCCGCTTCCAGAATTTCCTTGATGACATCCTTGATGCTCAAAGAGGCCGTAAAGAAATCGTTATAAGAAATTACCTTGCGATTGGGGAGCATTACATATTTACCGGCGGTAGCCCGACTGACCGTACTTTCGTGCAATCCCAGATAACTTGCTAAGGCCGAGCGGGTAAGAGGACGCAGGTCGCGCACCCCATTTTGCAAAAAATCTTTTTGAATATCTACTAAGGCTTCGGTAATCCGGCGCATGGTTTCGCGGCGCTGATTGATATTCGCCAGAAAAGTCTTGGCTCGATTTAGGTAACGGCGAATATGTTCGCGGTCTTCTTCGCTGGCATCCGGCCCGGCCTCACCCATCTGATTGGAAAAGCTTAAATACATCGGGTTCAAGCGCAGATAGAAGCGGCGCGATTCTGAAACCTCGACCTTAAATTCACCTTCTTGCTCACTGATAATTACATCTGGCAAAACGTGTTCGCTGCGCGACCCGCCATAGCGTACTCCGTTCAACTCCCCGACTTGCCCTTCTGCCGGAAAAGGACTCAAGTTTTTCTTGATAAACTCGCGGGCCGCTGTGACTTCATCACCGCTTACCCCTAGTTGAGTAGCAATCAAGGTAAATTTATGTGAGCCTAAAGCCTCAAAGTGATTCTTAAGAATATTCTCGACATAAGGCGCTTCCACCCCTTGTTCCTTGAGATAGTGATATTGTAATAAGAGACATTCCTGCAAATTACGTGCGCCAACCCCGGCGGGGGCGATTTGCTGTAATTCCTTGAGAATAGCCAGAACCCGCGCCGGTTCGCAATTAAAAGCCTGGGCTACTGACTCGATTTCGGTTGTCAGATAACCCCGCTCATCCAGGCTACCAATCAAAAATTCAGCAATCGGCATATCCTCGTCCGGTAAAGTGGCATTGAGATCGGCTAAGATACTTTCGGTCAGAGACCTTTCCGCCGCGACAATCGTCAGAGGGTCGAACTCTTCCTCGCCGCTATAGCTCATCCCGCCACTACCCCAGCTATCGGCTTCAGCCCCACCATAGTAATCATCAGAATAACCATCGGAAGTGGTTTTAGCTTCAAAGCTTAAATTTTGGGAGATTTTGGAATTAGCGGTGTCTCCCAGGCAACGCTGACAAACTACTCCTCGATAAGCCCCGCCACAATTTGGGCAAATCCGTCGCTCTTCGCTATCTATCTCCAAGGCAGGATTTTCTTCCAGCTCACGTCTAATTTGGTCTTGCAGTTCAGCACTACTCAACTGCAAAATTTCGTTCAGGACTATCAAACTGGGGCTGACTTTTAGCTGTTGCTCCTGGCTCAGACCTATCGAAAGTTCCAACTTTTGCCTCTCTCTAAGTGTTTAACCAAACCTATTTTACTATAGCTCAAAATGTGGCAATTTGCGAGGATTGACGATAAGATTTGGTCTGCAAAAACTATGCCACAAATTTATATAGCAAGAAACGTGCCATATATTTCAACCTGAAAAAAAACGCGCCAGATAGTTTTTAGGCCAATTCTGAAAGTAAGCATCGGATTTTTGCTTGGAACGACTTACTGATTTGAAATTTTACGCCGTGAAATTTTCAAGTATAACTTTTCCGGGTTTACTCCGCTTTGCCCCGAAAGTCTTAAAGAAACTTGGATTAGAAGGCCGGATTAGAAGGCCGGATTAGAAGCCTAGATTAGAGGTTGGGGAAGTATTGTGAAAAAAGCTACCAACCCATTGACGAAGCTAGAGGGGAGTGTTATAATCGCATCAGGCACGAATCGGTTAAAGATTTGTGAAAATCATTGGTAATTTCAGTTACAAAACTCACTCAAATAACGGGCCGATGCTACTCAGAAATGGAGTTTTCTCGGAATTACGCCAACTGCTTCAATTTTTCTAATTCAGCTATGAATAGCACCGCTTAACTTTTGAACCACCAAGTACGACTTAACCAAAAAGCTTTTTGCCCAGCCTTGGTTCATTTGTAGCCTTAAAAACCTGCTCAAAAGGTCAACTCGATTTTTACCTCCTGAAGGAGTAATTATATGGTAGTCGGTGAAACAATAGAACTCTTTATAGTATTCGCAATGGTCATTATTTCGATAATCATCGTCATGCTGATTCAAAGAGCTACCGGAGGCGTTGACGAAGAATGATAAACGATAAACTCCAAAAAAACGACGATATTCGCTTTGCCGAGTCCCAAGACCATGCCTATACCACTGAATTGCCCGATACCGACTGGTTTCGCACTAATGTTCCGTGTCAATATACCTGCCCGGCCCACACCGATGTCTCAAATTATATCGGTCTGGTAGCCCAGGGTCGCTTTGATGAAGCTTATATCCTCAATCGGCGGGACAACGTTTTCCCTGGGGTCCTGGGCCGAGTGTGCGCCCGCCCCTGCGAAAGCACTTGCCGTCGGGGTCTGATAGATAAAACCATTCGGATTTGCTGGCTCAAGCGTTCCGCCAGTGATTTCCGCAGCGACAAATTTCTGCCCAAGCAAGCCCCTGTCACCAAAGACCAAAAAATAGCAGTGGTCGGGGCAGGTTCGGCGGGGCTTTCGGCGGCCCGCGACCTGGCGATTATGGGTTACAAGGTCGTAGTTTACGACAAATATCCCGAACCGGGTGGCATGATGGTCGGCGGTATTCCCATCTGGCGGCTACCCCGCGATGTCGTCCAGAACGAAGTTGACCAATATTTTGATGCTCTAGGGGTCGAAATCCGGCTCAATACCACGATTGGTAAAGACGGCGATATTACTGTTCAGGAATTGCTCAGTCGCTACGATGCCGTATTTCTAGCCCCAGGTTCAGCAGTTGCGGCCCGAATAGATGAGCCAGGTCAGGAATACACAGGGTTTGAATATGGGCTACCGTGGCTGGAAAAACTGAACTTCCACAACTATCAGGCTGCCGCGTTTGGCAAGCGGGTCGTAGTTATCGGCATGGGCTTTACCGCGATGGACTGCTGCCGTAGCGCCCGGCGGATGGGGGCGGAAGAAGTCACGGTGGTCTATCGCCGGACCCAACTGGAAGCGCCGGTGGAAGAGTACGAAATCGAAGAATGCGAGCTGGAAGGGATTAAATTTATCTATCTGGCGGGGCAACTCGAATTCCTGGGCAACGAGGAAGGCAACATCAGCGGGGTTAAGTTTATCCGCAACAAGCTGGGCAAGCCCGACGCAAAAGGCCGTCGCTCACCAGTCGCGGTCCCCGGCACCGAGTTTGTTATAGAGTGTGATGTGGTTATCCCCGCCACCGGGCAATGGAATGATACCAGTTGGCTTGACCCGGAACTTGACCTCAAGAAGCAGAAAAACGGCAACCTCATGCGGGATGAATTCTGGATGACCAGTGTGCCACGCCTGTTTGCCGGGGGCGACTGGACGGAAGGTTCGCGCAACCTGATTGCCGCGATTGCCGACGGACACAAAGCCGCCATTGGTATCCATGAGTACCTGAGCGGGCAAACTCCGCCCCGCCGTCGCAGCAGCCATGAGATTATGGAAGTCTGGCGGCGCGGCCTCGATTATGAAAAAATCGAGCGTCAGGAAATGCGCTTTTTGGATTTAGACCAGCGTTTTACCCCCGATATGGCGGAAAATCTGGCGCGAGAGGCTGAAATCGGCTTCACCCGCGAAATGGCAATGAAAGAGGCTACTCGCTGCTTGCAGTGTGCCTATAACATCCTGATTGACAGCGATCTGTGCATTCTGTGTGCGGCCTGTGTGGATGTCTGCCCTGAAAGAATCATCCGGCTTGTGCCGCTCAGTCAATTGAGTGGGGTAGCCGGTAGTGACCAATATCAGGCTGACCCGGCCATGGCCGAAGCGCAAACTCTGCTGCTGGATGAAAACGAGTGTATCCGATGCGGTTTGTGCGTGGTACGTTGCCCGACCCAGGCTATTAAAATGGCCCGCTTCCAGTACAGTGACCCAAAATCACACTGGTATGTCAGTGAACCGGGCCTTGTTGCCCCGATTCCTAAGTAAAGCTATGAGTTTTGACCTAACGTATTTAATTCAAAACTCATAACTTAAAACTCATAACTCTTGCTAGATAGAGGAGCTGCCAAACTATGGCGACTGAGAAGAAATCCCCTCCCACCGGAAGTGCGGTGGAGAATGCCCTGAACGCCGCCGGTCAGTTCGGCTACCGGGTCTGGCGCAGCGTATTTCGACATAGCTGGCCTGATAGCGCCCGCACCCGCTCGCTGGCGACTATGAGCAATGTCTTTTTGCACTTGCACCCTACCACGATTCGACGCGCTTCCCTGAAAGTGACCTACACTTTCTGTCTGGGTGGCCTGTCGTTCTTCTTCTTTTTGGTGCTGACGGTTTCCGGGGTGCTGCTCATGTTTTACTACGTCCCGTCTGTCACCCACGCCTACCAGGATATTAAGGATTTACAGACCGTCGTCTTTGCCGGACAGTTTTTGCGGAATATGCACCGCTGGGGTGCTCATGCCATGGTTATAGTAGTTTTTCTGCACATGTGCCGAGTATTTTATACTCGCGCCTATCGCCCGCCGCGTGAATTTAACTGGGTGGTCGGGGTGCTACTATTGGTGCTAACCTTTGTTCTCAGTTTTAGCGGCTATCTACTGCCCTGGGATCAACTTTCGTTCTGGGCAGTGACGGTAGGGACGAATATTGCAAAGGCCACCCCGTTTGTCGGCCCCCAGGCCCAGTTCTTGCTCATAGGTGGCTATGAAATCGGGCAGAACGCCCTCATCCGGTTCTATACTTTGCACGTAATTGCTTTGCCACTGGCGTTGGGCGTGCTGATTGCCGTCCACTTCTGGCGAGTTCGCAAAGACGGTTTTAGCGGCGGCTTATAATATTTACGTTGCTGAATATTTTACAATCGTAAATCGTAAATCCCTAGAGGGAGTTCAGTATGGCTGATACCACCCAGGAAAACCAGAGTCAACCGACCCAGACTAGCACCCCGCCTCCGGCGGCAGCCCCCTCGGTAGCTGACCGTCGAGCCGAAGCGCGGCGACGGCAAGACCCGTCTAATCCGCTCGACAAGGCCCGCCCTCATCGTCTTCTGGCGGTGGTCAAGCGAGAAGCCGGGTTTATTCCATCGAAAGAGCCTTCGACAATTGTCCATGTCTGGCCTCATCTTTTGATGGTCGAGTTTTTGTGCGCGATTGTCTTTACCGTCACCCTGTTCATCACTTCGGCCTTTATCAATGGGCCGTTGGAGGAACTGGCGAACCCGGAAAAGACCCCTAACCCATCTAAAGCCCCCTGGTACTTCTTGAATCTGCAAGAGTTGTTGCTCCACATGGATGCGGGTCTGGCCGGAGTTATTGTGCCATCGGTGGCACTGGTGCTAATCGCCTTAGTTCCCTACTTCGATTTAGGGCCGGGGCAGATGGGCCGTTGGTTTACCAGCGCCCGTGGTAAGAATGTGGTTATTTTCAGCGTGGTATATACCACCGTCTGCCTGATTTTCCTGATTGCGCTGGACAATTTCTATAATATCAAGACCTTGATGGCGAGTATTTTGCCCAACGAAAACGGCAAGGGTCTCTTGACCACCATCAAAGTGCCGATACCCGGTGGCGACCCCAACCAAGGCCCGCTGACCCCGGTAGATACCCAACTTGATATTGTGCTGTCCAACTGGTTGATACCTATCGCCAGCATCGTTCTGTTAGCCGCCTTGCAAGTATTTCTGGTCATAAAGCGGTTTGGGGCAGACCGACGAGATGTCTTTCAGGCCTTGTTTACCGGCTTTGTGGTCGCTTTTGCGATTACTACGGTGGTTGGAACAGCTTTCCGAGGTTACGGGCAGGCCTTCGACTGGCTATGGTGGGCTTTCAAGCGGCCCTTGTAAGACCAAGCTAAGGCATAATTTACTCTCAATTTAGAAAAAGTGAGTTAGAGATGGCTATTATTTATAAAGATGGAAAGCCGGTAGTAGTTTCGGGCGGCGAACCGGGCGAAAGTGAGCCGGGCCGCGAAACCCCTATCACAGAAGACCCCGAACACATTGAGATGACCCGCAAACGCTTTATGCGGGGGTCGTTTCTGGGGGCGATGGGCGCTTTCCTGACCGGGGCAACCGGCACGTTTTTACTATTTTTCTGGCCTACCAAAGTCGGTACTTTCGGCTCAACCGTCAAAGTCGGGGAGGTTTCGCAATTCCCGCCCGGTTCTGTTACCCGTGTAGCCGATGGACGGTTTTATCTGGTGCATACTCCGCCCGAACTTGGCGGTGGTCTGATGGCCCTATACTGGAAGTGCGTTCACCTGGGCTGCACCGTTCCCTGGCGCGATGCCGAGGATGGCACTTACGGCGGCAAAACCTATAAGGGGATTTTTCGGTGTCCCTGTCACGGTTCACAATACCTGATTAACGGTCAGAATTTCGCCGGGCCTGCGCCTCGCCCTCTGGATATAATGGAAGTACAACTCAGTGGGACGAGCGTTTCGGTAAATACCGGCAAAATTAATCGCCGCGACCAGGCTTCGCCCAAAGACCAGGTTCAGATTCAATCATAGGATTTTGGCTCGGTTCATATCAGAAATCAATAGCTAGAACAAACTAGAACAGAAGGGAAGCTATGTCTACCCGCATGATCCTGAGCATTGCCTTTGCCCTCTTTGTAGTGCTGGGGATGCTGGTATATATTACCCAGGATAACCGTCGTGCCGCCACTACCAATGGCAATGTTATCGAAGAAGAAGCCCACGCTGGGGCGGAGCTATTTGGGGCAAACTGTTCCCAGTGTCACGGCCCAAAAGGGGAAGGCGCAATTGGCCCGGCCCTTGACCGCGAGGAATGGCGGGCCGACAATGCCAAGTACGATGAAAACTCGGTCAGGCTCTTTTTGCGAAACGTCTTGCAGCGCGGTCAGCACAGTCCCCAACCCGGTATTCAGATGCCAGCTTGGGCCAAAGAATATGGTGGCCCATTTAATGAACAGCAAATTGATGATTTGATTCGCTTTATAACTAACGGCGACTGGAACTTGACCTTGCGCTATACCGCTGCCCCTAACTTTCTGGCGGATATTCCCCCCAACGAACTGCAAAAGAAACAGTATCCGACGATTACCTCGGTAGTGCTGGCAGCTAAAAATCCTCAAAAGTATGGCGCGGATGACACTCGTACTGCCGAGCAGAAAAAATTGCTGAATGCGGATGCCAAGCAAGAAGATGCCGCCAAAGGCCCGATTTTCCAGGAAGTTGAGAAGAATAAAGAAACCTTGCGGAAGCTTTTGGGCAACCGCGACCCGGCAAATCCGTCCGAAAAATTGAGCGGAATGCGTCAGTTATTGATGGTCAAAGGTTGTATGAACTGTCATGGCTTTGGGAGCGCCGGAACGACCCTCGGCCCAAGTCTGACCGAAGTCGGTAGTCGCCGGACCAGCGAGTGGCTTTATACCTGGATAAAAGACCCGTCGGCGGTTTCGGCGGACAAGCGCGGGCCAAATATTCAGCCCTGGTTCGCCGAGGACAAGCGTACCGAGTTCTGGCCGATGGGACCTACTTTTATGCCGACCATCCAGATGACCGATATGGAACGCCAGATGATTGTAGATTACATCGCTAACTTGAAAACTCCGACGGTAGCCGCGCCTAAAGCCCCGGCTGCCCCCGGCAGTAACTAGAAGGAGGCTGAATACAATTATGATGGAGCAGCAAACCGTTGCCCACGAAGTGGAATCAAATAGCCTTCTTCCGACCTCTGTCCCAAAACCCGGTTGGGGACGGCGGTTGAGCCGCTCCCCCTGGCTGATGCTGGGAATGGCGCTAGGGCTGGCTCTGGTAATGTGGATGGTGGATTTCCAGCCGGTCAGTAGCGATGCCACCAAGCTGACGGTAGCCTACGAGCCTTCGGTCAGCGATGGCGATTTGTTGAACCCGGCCTCGCCAATTTGGAGTCCTGACCGCAAAAACGGTTTCAGCAAGGAGACCGATGCCCAGGGTATGCCGACCAACAAAATCACTACCACGATTATTCCCTTGAGCGCCCAGTACATCGCCCCGCAACAGGGCGGCAGTCTGATGCAAGTGCAGGCGCGGGCGGCCTTCAACGATACGACGATGGCGGTATTGGTGCAGTGGCAGGACGAGTCCAAAAGCGTCATCCCCAATTTCGCCAAACAAGAATATAGCGATGCGGTAGCTCTGGAATTTCCCCTCAAGCTGGTAGCTGGGCATCAACCTTTCCGGTGTATGGGTCAGACCGATGCTCAGGTAAATATCTGGCAATGGAAGGCCGAGCGGGAGGCCGCAATCGCCGGAACAGACCGCCTCGTGAACACTGCCGGAGGCAAAGCCGTCAAAAGCTATCTTGGCCCTGGGATCGGCTATCTCAAAGATAGCACCGATATAGACCCCGACAGCACCGCGACCTACGATGAAGCTACTAAAACATGGTCGGTTATTTTCCGGCGCTCCCTCAATACCAAGAGCGAGTTGGCCTCGACCCAGTTCAAGCCCGGCGAAGCGACTTTAGTGGCTTTTGCGGTCTGGAATGGCGGGGCGGGCGAGCGGTTGAGCAAAAAGGCCGTTTCGACCTGGATTGATTTTATCTTGCAACCGGGCGAAACTACCTCTCAGCAACTGATTAATATTGGAGTAGTGGTCGGGTTGGCACTGATGGCGGCGGCCGGGGTTTTTGTCGCATGGCGGTTTTTACCGGGTGGTAATCGCTCTAGCCGAGAATAACCCTTTGAACAGTTTGAATAGGCTAAACAGGTAAAAAAGTATGCCAAAAACCCTGAAATTAATCATAGCTATCTTTGTCGGCGTAGACATCTTTGTTTTTGGCTATCTGACAATGTCCCAGCTTCGGGTAAACTTGTTTGGGGAAGGTCAGATACCGGGGGCGGGCAGCGCCATGGATATGGCCCTCTTTTTAATCCCACTCTTTGTAGCCTATGTTGCAGGGGATCGGCTTTATCATTTCTTAACCTACAAAGAACGGCGGGCAACCCGCTTGCAAGCTACCCAACGACCAACCACCTCGCCCGCTAAAACCAGTGTGCCAGAGCAAACCCCGGCTCTGGTTTCCGGCTCAGTCTGGCAAGACCAGGGTTGGGACGACCCCCGTGAGCCAGTAAAGAACGAGAAGAACGAGAACAAATAGTTGGCAACCCGCTCCAAACTTCGGATCGCGCTCCGTCCGGCTTCCGGTCTTGGGCCGAAGGGCTGGCGTAGTCGGTTGCCTCGAAATCTTCCCTCAGTTTCCCCCACCGAACCACATAGCCCGCTACTAATGCCGGTTTCGCTGGAACGGGTTTTAATTCTGCTGCGCTGGATGGTGATTGGGCTGGCCCTGGCGACTCAGCTTTATGTCGCCAGTGGTGCGGCAACCCCCGGCACAATCGAAGCGGTAGCCCGCGCCCTGCAACTCGCCAGCATCGCCGCGATTTATAACAGCCTCTTTCTGGTGATGCGCTATTATTTGGTCGAGCGCCAATATCGGATTGCGCTGGCGGTGCTGGATGCTCTAGTAATCACCGTTCTGAATGGGCTGGCGGGTGGTATCTATAGCCCGTTTGTCTTTTTGCTCTACCTGATTATAGTCGAGGCCGCGCTGCTTTTTACTCCCAGCGGGGTGTTGAGTTATACGGCGGTGGTTGCTATTTTCTACGCGACCACTACTATGCTTTTGCCGGGCCGCAAGTGGGATGAGCTTAACATAACAATTCTGTTGAGCGTAGTGTTGGGGATGTTTATCTGGGCCAGCGTGTGTGGGGCAGTCAACCGGGCCTTTGAACAGGAACGGGCTTTGGTGCGCCGTGAGCAGGAGTTGCGGGCCGAGCTAAACCGGCAGGTAGTAGCCCTTTCCGCTCTCAACCGCCTCTCGGAGCGGCTCAACGCCAGCCTTGATATTGATGAGTTACTCCAAAATACCGTTAAAGAACTGCCCGATGCCCTGGCGGTGGATGCCTGTGTCGCTTTTCTGGCGAATTGTGATGAATATGGCGCATGGCGGCTGGGTTCGGTCTGGTGCGGGGTAGACGAGGATTTTGAGCCACTGGATAACGAAATTGAGGACGATGAGACGGAGCATTGGGTGAAGACCGGGCCGTTGGCCTTGCGCCGGACCGATTTTGAGGCGGTCTTGTCACGCGGCGCGGTATTAAGGCTGCTGGGCAATGAGGTCAGTTCGCCCGAAAGCTCTCATCCCGGAATGGCTTTGGTTGTTCCCCTTAGCCCGGATGAAGGGCATGGCGGGGGTCTGGCGCTGGTGCGGCAAGAGGGATTACCGTTTACCCAAAGCGACCAGGAGATTCTGGCGGCGCTAGGTCGGCAACTATCGCTCTTGATAAAGAACGCTCGGCTCTATGAACAGGAGCGGCTAAATGTGGCCCGCTTGCAGGAATTGGAACAGATGAAAAGCGATTTTCTTTCGACGGTATCCCACGAGTTCCGCACCCCTTTGACCTCGATTAAGGCTTCCACGATTTTGATGCTTTCTCAATCGGCGGAAACTGCGCCCTCAGAAACCGAAACCCGCCTGCTCCGCAATATTGACCGCAACACCGAGCGTTTGAGTGCGCTTGTCACCGATTTGCTGGACATGGCGAAGCTGCAAAACGGACGGCTCAAGCTTTCGATGCAGCCGGTGAGCCTGTCCGAAATTGCCACCGATGTCGTCGCAACCATGCGTCCTTTGACCGATGGTAAGGGTCAAAGCCTGGAACTGGAAATCGGGTCGGGATTGCGGTTGGCCTATGCTGACCGCCGCCGGGTGGAACAGGTGTTAAATAATCTACTTTCCAATGCCCATCGTTACACTCCAAAAGGCAGTCAGATAAAGCTGGCGATTGTGGAAAATAAGACCGAGCTAGTGATCAGTATTAGCGACAACGGCCCAGGGCTAAAGTTGCCGGAGCAGGAGCGGGTCTTCGAGCGGTTCTATCGCGGGCCGAGCAGCAAGGGCGGTACCGGGCTAGGACTGGCAATCGCTCGCTCGCTGGTAGAGCTACACGGCGGGCGCATCTGGGTCGAGAGCAACCCCAATTCTGGCACAACCTTCTACTTTACCTTACAGCCCGCTCCCAGCTTACCGCTAGTCCTTCCCAACCCCACCGCCCGTCAGCGCGTCTGAGAAAATCTAAGGTCAAAAATCTGAAATCTGAAATTCCCCTCAGTCCTCAGTCCTACTTATCCCCCGCTCCCAAAGGCTCTTTACTGGGCAACCCGGTCCGGCGGGGATAAGCTTTGGGAGTAGGCCGTACTTTTTGGGTGACTACCAGACGACGCAGGTCGGTGTCGCCCGGCAGAGTGAAAGCGTCGGTGGGTCGTAGCTGTCCGCCTAGCAGTTTGGCGATTTGGGGAGCATGGTTCAATTCGGTGGCGATGTCGGCCTTCTTAGGGGCGATAAACAGGCCACCTACCCGGCAGAGCGGTAAGCAATATTCCGCCAGAACGGGCCAGGCAGCGACGGCTCGCCCGGTTGCCAAATCATATTTTTCGCGGTGGGCCGAGGATTGACCTAGCTCTTCGGCTCGCCCGGTCACAATGGCGACATCGGGGAAGCCCAGCGCCCGCATCAATTCCGCCAGAAAGTTAGTTTTTTTACCCACCGATTCTACCAGGGTCAGCTTTAGCTTGGGATAGAGGATTTTGAGGGGCAGACCGGGAAAACCTGCCCCTGCGCCGATGTCAATCACTCGTGCGTCGCTCAGGTGGAAGGGATGGCCTGGGAGGTCGCCTCGCAAGCTCCGTGAGGCCAGGGTCAGCGAGTCGAGAAAATGGCGGATCTGGACAGCCTCGTATTCGATAATCGAAGTCAGATTAATCCGGCTGTTCCAATCCACCAGAATTTCGTAATAAAGCTGGAATTTAGCGAGCTGGGCTTCGTCGAGGGTCAACCCCAGGCTTCCGAGGCCATTTTTCAGGGTGGTTAGACCCAGCGGCTTATTTATTTCATCGGTTTTATCCATTGTGAAGTTATTTTAGCAGAATAGCTATGAAATGAAAAACTCCGACAAACCTTGCGGCTCCTCGGAGTTTCCTGTCAAAAGATATTAGTTAAAACCTGGTTCAAAATTTTTACCTTGCGGTAAGAAAAATACTTTTGCCTTGCGGCTGGAGCTACGAACTTCGGTCTTTACTCTTTTCTTCTGACACCATAATATTATCAAATTATTAACGATTTGTCAACGGAAATTATCCACCACTTTTCCACCACTTTTTCCACCAAATTTCCCCAGGTTATCCACCGAAAATTTGCCAAAAATTTGAAGGAAATAGAGAACCGTACCCTATCGGAGTTGGGTACGGCTCTGTTTCGTGTGATAGGAGCTTGCGGATTTTGTGCAAATCCTGGTAAAAAGGAAATTATTGCTTAAAATTATTTTGCCCGATGAAAATTGGTTAAGGATGGTCCTTGTATACTAATCTGGCAATGTAAAATCCAGGTTAGAAAAGTGTTAAGAGAATGTTAAAATTGTAAAATCTAGCTACTTTTTATTAACAAGTTGGGAATTACCAAATGATTTTGAGGTTACAGGAAGCAACGTCGGTGGCGTGTTATTAACAAGTGCTGGAAGTAACACCACAAATTGAGTGGTTTCACCTTCGACACTGGTCGCTTCGATTTTACCATTGTGGGCCAGCACAATTTCTTTGGTGATTGCCAGACCCAAACCACTGCCTTCTATCGCCAAATCGCGCCGCCGCGATTTGTCGGCCTGATAGAATCGCTCGAAAATATGCGGCAAATCCACTGCCGGGATGCCAGAGCCGCTATCGCGTACACTGGCTTGAATCATATTGTCAATGCGGAAAGCCCGCACCCAGATAGTCCCGCCGGGTGGGGTATACTTCAGGGCGTTGTCAATCAGGTTATTGAAAACTTGACGTAGCCGGTCAGGGTCGCCGTTTATCATGAGCGGGGGCTGAAAATCGGCCAGTAAAGCTATCTCGGCGGCGGCGGCGCGGGGCGCAAAGCTTTCGACGGATAAACGCAGCATTTCAGCTAAATCCATTTCGTGACGCTGCAAGGCCGCCTGCCCACTTTCCAATTTGGAAAGGTCAAGTAGCCCGTTGACCAATCGCACCATCCGAGCGGCCTCTTGTGAAATTATCTCGGCAGGACGGGCATAGTCCTCCGGGCGGCGCAATGCTCCATCAATCATAGCCTGAGAAAAGCCCTGAATACTGGTCAGAGGAGTCTTTAGTTCGTGCGAGACATTGGCGATTAGCTGCCGCTGCATTCGGTGGGCCTCAGCGACATCGTGGGTCATCTGATTAAAGCTCTCGGCCAGCCGGTTCAGCTCGTAGCCGCCTTCCGGGGCGACCCGGTGTTCGTAATCGCCTCGCGCCACCGCCTGGGTCGCCTGGGTCAGCCGGACTAGCGGGCGACTCAGGTTGCGGGCCAAAAGTAGCCCAACCACAAACGATACCAACAATGCGACCAGCGCCGCCACCGCCATAATCGGCACCAGCCCGCGCCAGACTTCCGGGGCGGCGACCTCCGGGACGACCACTGCGATGACATAGGGATTAGGCCGCAGCTTGTTATCAATCCCAAACAGATTCGGGGCGTTATCCCCGCGTATAATCCGATAAAACAGATTATACTGCCGACCATTGGAGGCGGTCAGCGAGAAACCGGGGGCGGGCGCACGTACCGCATTAGGAGATGGGGTCGGGTCAACTATTTTTGTGCCACTAAAAGATAAGCCCTGGAGCGATTTTGCCGAGTCGGGGTCGGTATCCACCTGAACTTCGTTATTATTACCCACCAAAACCACAATTCGCAGATTATTACGGAGTTGGGCTAAGTCGCGGAATTTTTGGCGGACAGTTTCAACGCCAGGGGTGGCAGGCCAGGCCCGTGCATTGGACGGCGCATTGGGATTGGTGGTTAAGTTCTCTTTGAAGGGATTAAAGGCCGATTGGCGATTGCTGATAGCGTTACGCACAAAATCTATCTGCTCGGTAAACTCCAGGGTGATACGCTGCCGCTCCTCGTCTACCCGGTCATCCTGATAATTTTGCAGGAGTGGCAAGGCCACCGCCCCGGAAGCGACCACTGCAATCAGGGCCACCAGGGAATAGGTTACAATCAGTTTGGTGCTGAGGCGCAATCCTTTGTATCGGTGAGGAGTAAACATGGGCTGCCGCTTTCGTCTTACCCGGATGGGCCAATTCTTCTGGAATTACCCGGCCTATAACTAACCGCCATTTTATCATAATTACCGGGTGTAAAGCTCAAGTTAGAGCAATGTAAAGTTTCTGTAAAGTGGAAGATAGCCAACAGAAAATAGACCAGCTATTAGCATGGAAGGAAAGCCGGTTTGCTGGTATATTAGAGCCAAGTCGGGCGGGCAGAATAAAAGTGTTAGTAAGAAAGTTTTGAGTTTTGAGTTTTGAGTTTTGAATTAAAATGCCACCAACTAGCACCAACTAGCCGGAATTTCTCAGCACTCAGCACTCAGCGCTTTCTGACCAGTGACCACTATTCATAAGAGAGGAATTGTCGTAATGGCAGGCAAGATAGCGGCGGGTTTCGCCGATTTACATCTTCATTCCCATTATAGTTATCGGGATGGGGTTAGCAGTATCGAAGAACTGGTGACAAACGCGGTAGAGTTGGGTCGCCCCGCTATAGCTTTAACCGACCACAACCACGCCGGGGGCTTTGTGGAGTTACAGGATACCGCTGACCGGCTGGGGCTGCCAAATCCGATTTTTGGGGTAGATATGGCGGTCAATTGGCCGGAAGACCTGTTTAAGGAAGCCCCAGGCGAGTGGGCGCGAGAAAGTAGCGGGGCGGAGGCGCTGCGATTGGCGACCAACGGCAAGTCGGCCCGTTCTCACAATGTAGTTTTATTAGCCCGTAACGAGCGCGGGCTGCAAAATCTGTTCCGGTTGCTGACCTGGGCCGCGACTACCGGCTACGACCAGAATGGCGGCGAAATCCGCCTGACTGAAGAAATTTTGTTGCAACACGCCGAAGGGCTGGCACTATTGAGCGGTGGGCCGGGCGGACAGATTTCGCGCCTCCTGGCAGCTCAACAACACGAGGCCGCCTCGAAAGTGGCGAGCCGTTACCGTGAAGCCTTCGGGCCGCATTTTTACCTCGAATTGGTCAGCTACGATTCGCCGCTAGTCCAGGCCGATAAAAGACGTTTAATACCCTTTGGAGCGGAAACCGGAGTGCCGCTTCTAGCGACCTCAAATGTCCATTACACTCGCCCGGAGCAGGCC
This sequence comes from Chloroflexia bacterium, assembly GCA_038245615.1. Taxonomy (GTDB): domain Bacteria; phylum Chloroflexota; class Chloroflexia; order Chloroheliales; family Chloroheliaceae; genus 54-19. Next base: position 28,340 of record JBBRSG010000024.1, read on the forward strand.
AAAGCGCGGGATTTGTTGTGGGCTATCGCCGACAATGTGCGATTGAACGACCCCAAGCGTCGCCGTCCGGTGGGCGATGATGCCCGCCCTTTATCAATTGCGGAACTGGAACGCTGTTTTACCGAAACCCCGCAAGCCCTCACCAATGCCGCCACTCTAGCCGACGAATGCCGGGTGCGGCTGCCCAAATCCAGCCTGATTATGCCAGATTTCCCTGTCCCATCCGAATTTATGGCCCGCGCCACGAGCGATGGGGAGCCAAGTGCCGCCGGGCTGTACCTGGAACATCTCTGCCGCGAGAAGCTAAACGCCCGCTTTGGCGACCCGTTGCCGGAAGCGATGGAGCTAAGGCTGACCACTGAGTTGGGGGTAATCGAGCGGGCTGGGTTCGCCCATTATATCTTGCTAGTAGCTGACATCGTAGCCGAAATCCAGCGCATGGGGATTTTATCCGCTCCACGTGGTAGCGCCGCCGGGTCGTTAGTCTGCTATGCTACCGGCATTACGCCCCTCAATCCCCTCGACTATGGCTTGTTGTTCGAGCGGTTTTTGAATGAAGCCCGCCTTGCCCCACCCGACATTGACCTCGATATTGCCGATGAAGCTCGCCCTCGCGTGCTGGATTACGTGGTGCGGCGCTATGGGCGGGAAAACGTGGCCCATATCGTCACTCATAGCTTTACCGGGGCGAAATCGGCCCTGCGCGATACCGGCAAAGCCCTCGGCAGTGACCCGTTTTTGGTCAATCGGCTGGTGGGCCTCGTTCCCATCGAGTTCCAAAAACCCTATTCTCTGTCGCGCACCCTGGCGGAAGAGCCGGAAACTGCCCGCCTCTACCAGAAAGACCCCGCCGTCCGCGAATTGCTCGACCATGCCCTGCTAATCGAAGGTACAGGTCGCAATTACGGCACTCACGCCGCCGGAGTAGTCATCACCCCCCGCCCCGTCGCCGAATACGCTCCCCTGATGCGAACCGAAGGCCTTGCCCAGCAGCAGCGGAGAGAGGGGTCGGAGCGGGGGTCAGGGGACGGGGGTCAGGGGACGGGGTTGGGAACGGAGGCTGGGAATCAAGGGTCGGCGAGTGAGAAAGATGCTGCCAGCAGCAATAGTGAAGTGGCGGAAGGTTCTAGCCCCCGACCCCCATCAGACCCCCGACCACTGCTCAACATGACCCAGTGGAGTATGGAGGATGTCGAAAAACGCGGGCTGCTCAAAATTGATTTGCTGGGTCTGACGGCCTGGAGCGCGATTGGTCATGCGCTGGGGTTTATCAAAGGACAGCGCGGGCTGGAACTGGAAGTCTGGGATTTACCGCCGAGCGACCCGCCGACCTTTCAGATGCTCTCGCAGGGCTATACATTGGGGGTATTCCAGCTTGAAAACCAGGGCATGACCGAATTTACGAGGGGCATGAAACCGCAATCTATTGCCGATTTAGCCCTGATGATTGCGGCCTATCGCCCTGGCCCGATGCCCTTTCTAGGCAAGTTGCTGGCGGTCCGGCAGGGCCGCGAACCGCTAAATACGCCCCATCCTTTGCTTGAGCCGATTATGGCGGAAACCTATGGCGTGCCGGTCTATCAAGAAACCATGCTCAAGATTGCCCAGGTGGTCGCCGGATATACCCTGGGCGAGGCCGATGTTTTACGCAAGGCTATCGGCAAAAAGAACCAAAAAGAGCTAATCGCGCAGGAACGCAAGTTCGCAGAAGGGGCGCTGGCGCGAGGGCTGACCCCGGCCCAGGTCAAAGCGGTCTGGGACATGTTTCCGCCCTTTGCCTTTTATGGCTTTAATCAGGCCCACGCCATGGTTTACGGCTATCTGACCTATATTACCGCCTATCTCAAAGTTCATTATCCCCTGGAATATCTGGCGGCGATTTTGATGGTGGCGGGTGGCGACACCGAAGGAGTGGTCAAAGCGGTATCGGAATGCCGCCGCTTGAATGTGCCGTTGCTTGGCCCGGACGTAAACCACAGCGCCGGACGGCTGACCATCGAAAATCTGCCGGACGGACGGGCCGCCTTGCGTTTTGGATTAGAGACGGTCAAAGGGCTTGGCCCAACCGGGCTGGAAGCCCTGGCGACGGCCCGCAGGACCGGCGGTCCATTTACCGGGCTGGCTGATTTCGTGCGGCGGGTGCCAGGGCGAGCGATTAACGCCCGCACTCTGACCGCGCTTGCCAGAGTCGGGGCTTTGCCGTTTGGCAATCGGGCCGAAGTAGAAGCCGCTATCCCAGCCGCCCAAAAAGCCGCCAAAGCCAAAACCTTTGTCGAACCGGAAATGCCATCCCTACCGGAACATTCCCTGGAAACCTTGCTGGGTTACGAATACGAGCTGATAGGAGTGCATCTGACCCCCCTGCCGGTAGCTGAGACCGTCGCCCGCTTGCAAACCGAAGGCCGGATAGACACTACTACTCTGGAAGCTTCCCAGACTGCTAAAACCAGTTTGCGCCTGGGCGGGGCAATCACCGGCGGGCGGGAAATGCAGAGCCGATATGGGGTGATGTACGTCTTTAATCTGAACGATGGGCATGGGCTGTTGGAGGTCTCAGTCCTGCCCCGGCTCTACCGTGAAAATCAGGCCCTGTTGAAAGAAGGGAAACTCTTGGTGGTCGAAGGCAAGCCCGATAGCTACGAAGGTCGCACCAAATTGCAGGCGACCCGGTTTGAGGTGGCCTAATCGCCTAAAATCCAAAAAATACAGGCTTGAAAAATCGCTTTTCAATAGTATAATACTATCATTCTCGTCTAAGACGATGCTATTTACGATGAAACCTGAATAGTCGAATTTTGAAAGCCTTAACTTGAAATCTAATCTCAGACTCACCATGAACGACCAGGAAAAAGAGGCCGCCAGCCGGTTAATAACCGTTTTGCTGGACGGTTTAGTGTTGATTAATCGGGCCGGGCGGATTTGCTATGCCAACAAAGCGGCTATTATGCTGCTCGACCATCCCGAAGCCGAGTTGCTGGATTCGACCTATGAGGAAGCCCTGGGCGAAATATTACTTCGCGCCCATGCCCCGGCCCAGTTGCAAAACGCTTTAGCCCTACTGGACACTGCAACCGGCCCAATTCAGCTAGAATTAACTATTGCCGGGGTCAGCCGGGAGGGTGATAAAGAGTTGCCGGAAGAACGCTTCTTGAGGCTGACTTTCTTCCCAGTGCCACCCCCACCTACCGAAGCTGACCCGGCAACCCAGGAGTGGTCGTGGGGTCTGCAAATCCACGATGCCACCCCTGACCGAACTGCCGACCAACTTAAAAATGAGTTCGTGGCGGTAGTCTCGCACGAGCTACGCACCCCCCTCAGTGCGATGCAGGGCTTCAGCGAGTTGCTTTTGACCCAGGATGCCAGCCCGGAACGGCGGCGTACCTGGCTAGAAATGATCAACCGCGAGAGTGTGCGCCTGAGCAGCTTGATTGATGATATGTTAAGCCTGAGCCGAATCGAGTCGGGGCGGGTAGATTTACGGTTGGAGCGGGTCGAGCTTGAGCCAGTGGTGCGGCAATGTGTCGAAATCTTGCGGGTGGGCAGCAGCAAACACTCTTTTAAGATTGAGATTGAGGAGAATTTACCGGCAGTTCGGGCTGATCGTGACAAGATTATTCAAATTTTTAACAATATTATTGGCAATGCTATAAAATATTCGACCAAAGGCGGTCAGATTGTTATCAAGGTCGGTTCTTATGCCGACGACACAAACATGGTGCGGGTCAGCGTGACCGACCAGGGTATCGGGATTTCAGCCGAAGAGTTGCCCAAAGTCTTCGAGAAATTCTACCGAGTGAGCGGCACTCCCGCCAAAGAGGTCAAAGGCACTGGATTGGGACTGGCAATTACCCGGCAACTAATAGATTTAATGAGTGGCAGCATCTGGGTTGAGTCCACTGTCGGAAAAGGCAGCACTTTTTATTTTACATTGCCGGTGCATACTTTCCCTGACCGGGAGATTCGGGCTTTTAAAAATATCTTGCTCAACACCCTGCTTTTGCCTCACAAAGACACCACCGAAGCCGAGCTTTATCTCGACTACTTGCAGCGGACTCTGCCCAGCGGTCAGCTCGATAGCGTGTTGCGCCAATGCCTCTACGAAGTCGGCGAAAAATGGAAGAGCGGAGAAATTGGGGTCGGGGACGAACATTTGGCAACCGGGCTTATCCGTGATTTTCTTTCGCGAATGCGCTCGACCTCGACAAGTAGCAACGGGCTACGAATGGTTATTGGCGGAGTAGCCGGGGAAGAACACGTGGCGGGCATCACGGTGGTCGCCAACGCCTACGGGCGGGCGGGCTGGAATGTGACCAATCTAGGGGCGAATGTGCCGGTCAGCGCCTTTATTACCACTCTGGCCCAGGTTCAGCCCGATATTTTACTGCTCAGTATTGCGATGAGCCAGCGCCTGATTGAAATCAAACGAGTAGTTCAGGAAGTGCGCGAGGCTTTCCCAAATCTGATAATCGGGATTGGAGGTCGCCTTTTCAATGACCTGCCCGATTTAGCCCAGCGTCTGGATGCCGATTTTCAGGCCACTTCGCCCGATGAAACTGTCCGCCTGGGTGGAGAAGCTATCCGTATCCGGCAGGAGCAGCAAAAGTTAGAGTCCAACGAGGACGAATTATAAACATAGGACTTTCGCTTGGGACGATTTTCTGAAGTAACGATAATCGTGCTAAACCGCTAAAACAGGTTTGGTGATATTTGAAAAATTTACACTGTAAATTTTTCAAATATCACTTTTCCGGGTTTACTTCCGACTTGCAAGCGAAAGTTCTAAACAATTGAAATGAGCCAGAAAAGGAGAAAACATGACTGAAGCAAATGCTAAGTCCGAAATGCTTGAGTACAACCGCCAGATAATCGAGGAGTTTCGCACGAATGGTGGAAAAGTAGGCGGACGCTTTGAGGGAGCGCCCTTACTTCTGCTAACCACCATAGGTGCAAAGACTGGTACTTCTCGCACAAACCCAGTTACTTATATGCCCGATGGCGAGCGCCTGATTATTATTGCTTCTAATGCGGGGTCAGATGATAGCCCAGCCTGGTACTATAACCTGCTGGCGCATCCTCAAGTTACCGTCGAAGTCGGAACTGAAACATTTGAGGCTACCGCAATAGTGCTTCAGGGCGAGGAACGGAATCAGATATATGCTCGAAATGCGGAACGTGCGCCCATGTTCGCCCAGTACCAGGCAAATACAACCCGCTTAATTCCGGCGGTAGCTCTGGAACGGTCTAAAACCGTATAAATCTGAGGCTTTACGAGAAGCTTTCCAGTTCAGCCCGAATTTCGGCATTATGCTGACCTAAAGCCGGGACTGCTCCGGCTCTTTCTGGCAAACCCTGAATCCCAAAAGGGTTTGCCAGCACCCGCAAGGGCTGACCTTCCGGTCCCTCGATTTCGATAAAACGGTGGCGAGCCAAAAGCTGGGGATGTTCCGCCACCTGTTCCACTTCGTTCAACCGTCCGAATGGTACATCCGCTGTCTCCAACCGCTTTTCCAGCTCACTTACTGTTAGGTCGCTAAAAACGGTTTCAATCAGGCTTTCCAGCGCGGCGCGGTTTGCTACCCGCTTTTGATTAGTGTTATAAGCGTCGTCAGTTGCAATGTGTGGCAATTGCAGGACGATTTGGCTTAACCGCCGCCATTGCGCCTCGTTTTGAACCGCTAGGTTTACATAACCATCCTTAGCCCGATATGGGCCATAAGGAACAATCATATTGTGGCGCATTCCGGCCCGCTCAAGTTTTTGCCCAGTGTACATGCTATAATAAAGTTGGGCCGAAAGCCATTCAACCGAGGTATCCAGCATCGCAATTTCGATATGGCGGCCTTGTCCATTTACTCCTCGATCAATCAGGGCCAGCAATATCGAAGAAAACGAATACATCGCCGCCGAAATATCGGAGACCGAGATACCAGCTTTGGCTGGCTCTGTCGCGCTACCAGTACTCGCCAGAATTCCAGCCTCGCCTTGCAAAAGTAAATCGAAAGCTTTGCGGTCACGATACGGCCCATCCGGGCCATAGCCTGATATAGAACAGGTAATCAAGCGGGGATAGCGCGAATGCAGACCGTCCGCTCCCAAACCCAGACGCTCGGCGGCCCCTGGCGCGAGGTTCTGCATAAAAATATCGGCGCGGGCCAGCAGCTTTTCCAGAATAGCCCGGTCGTCGGATTGTTTAAGGTCGAGGGTCAGGCTGCGTTTGCCCCGGTTCACCCACACAAACCAACTGCTGACCGAACCTGCTGCATTGTCATAGTTGCGCCCGAAATCCCCGCCGTCAGGATGCTCGACCTTGATGACATCGGCCCCCATATCTGCCAGATACCGGGTACATAATGGAGCGGCGGTAGCGACTTCCAAAGCTACTACGCGCAATCCAGTTAATGGTAAAGTTGAGTTAGCTGATTGTGTCATAATATGCTCGCTTTCTCAAAAAATCTTCCAAAAGTGGCTGGATTATAAGCCAAATCTTGCAGAAATGATAATAATCTATCTTTTAGACCTTCTAGCTTGATTAAGACTTGGCGGCCTTAATGTTAGTTGTAATGTTAATCGGATAAAATGTTTTTGGATAGAACGGTACATAATTAAGCTATCGTGCGTAGCTTCACGATATTACCTCGATACGGTACACTGCACAATGTTAAAATCAGCTCCGCAAAATGGACAAAATTTCAGGCTAAATAACTTTGTAAACCGACTTGCAGACTTTTTTGAGACTGACCGCCGGACGCTTTATACCCGTGCCATGACCGCTTTCGCCCTGACCCTGGTCAGTGTACCTTTATGGTTGCAGATTTATCGAGACCGAAATCCAGTAGCGGCGGTAATTTCGGCAATCGTTAGCTTTGGCTGGATGCTGGTACTTTTTATCTGTCTGGCAAACATTATGCGAAACCAGGGGGCTAAAAGGTTTGGCATAAAGCTTTATGTTTTTGGGGTTTCCTTTAGTCTGGCGGCTTTCTGGGTTTTAGTTTTTTATCCCGCCCTGATGAGTCCCGATTCACTAAATCAATGGGAACAGGCCTTAACTAATCGGTACGAGGATTGGCATCCGCTCGGCATGACCTTGGTAATGCGCGGTGTAGTCCTTCTGACTGGCTGGCTAACGCTATCGCCCAACTTGCAGGCCGCCATCTTCGCTTTTGTACAGGGCAGCCTGTTCTGGCTGGCAATTTTTAATACTATTTTGACTTTTGTAAGTTCGTACCGCCTGAAAAAGATTTTATTGGCGGTAACTTTTCTCTATTATCCATTATGGGCCTACACCGTTATTCTTTGGAAAGATGTATGGACGGCTATTTTCCTGTTGTTTTTGATAGCTGAATTATACAAATTGATTCACTACCAGGATAAAAAGCTGACCAGACTAATAATTTGTAGTTTGATGTGCTTCGCCGCAATTCTTAGCCGAGGTAATAATATTGTATCTCTGGCAATTTTCTTTCCAATGGTACTGATGCTGGTATTTGTGTCTATTGGGTACGAACGCAAGCACATATTCAAGCTGGCTGGGGCTATTCTAATAATCCTGGTAGTCGGGGTAGTTCTTAATAAAACTGTAGACACAGTTATTGAGCAAAAGCGTTATGGCAATTTTACCAACATGTTATTTGCCTATGACGTGATGGGGACACTAAGTTTTGCAAACTTGCCACCTGAAAAGCTGCAACAACTGGCAAGCTATCAACGCTACGGCCCGGAGCGGATGGAACGCGGGATTAGCGAATATAGTTGCGAAGACAACATGACTTATCTGGTCTGGGCCAAAAACCCACCTTTTCCCCAAGAGGTATTACTTGATAACAATGCTATTATTCAAGATTTACCCGGCCTGATAACCAGCCAGCCAGTTCCATATTTACGCCACAAATTATGTGTGGTGGATGCTTTGCTACAAGTTTCCAGAACTTTTTATACTTATCACCGGGGTATCCAACCCAACGAATTGGGATTGGGCGAAAATAGCCGATTGCCAGTGTTGCATTTGATGTTGGCGGGATGGCTGTCCTTTTCCTCCCGCAGCAACAACCCGTTGAGTTTGCCCTATCGTCACGGCTATTTATTATTGTTGACTATTCTAGCTTGTGGCTGGATGCTGTATAAATTTCGGCGGATTGATGCGACTAGCGCGCCACCTTTATATCTATTGGCGGTGGGTCTGGCTTACTTTTTGCCCTACCTGATTACCGTTCCGGCGGGCGATTGGCGTTATCTGCTATTTTCGCATATTGTCTGGTTATTGAGCCTGATGTTGGCTCTGGCAAATCTGCGCTCCTTGTCACGTAGAACCAAAAATCTTGAACCAGAGATAGAACCGGCGATTAAGCATAAAGCTGAAACTAAACCTGAAACTAAAATCGAAATCCCTGAGACAGAGGGGGCAAAGGAACTGGTATGACGATTTATTTTGTAAGTGGCGGGGCTGGTTTTATTGGTAGCCATCTGGTCACGGCTTTGCTGGACGAGCCGGAGGTGGCGATTACAATTTATGATAACTTTTCTTCCGGGCGGCGCTGGCATCTAGGGGCGGCTTTGAGTGACCCGCGAATACGGATTGTTGAAGGTGATATCAAGGACTTACCCGCCTTGACCCAGGCTATGCGTGGTCACGAACACGTTTATCATTTCGCCTCTAACCCGGATATTTCTAAGGCTACTACCCAACCTGATATAGATTTTTGGGAAGGAACTTATCTAACCCAAAATATTTTAGAAGCTATGCGGCTCAATGAGGTAAAGCGCCTGACTTACGCTTCCGGTAGTGGAATTTACGGTGATACCGGGACACGTCCAGTATTTGAGGATTACAGTCCGTTATTGCCGATTTCAACCTACGGGGCAAGTAAGCTGGCCTGCGAAGCTTTGATTAATGCTTATTGCTACATGTTTGATATGCACGCCCTGGCCTTTCGGTTTGCCAATGTCGTAGGCCCGCATCAGACCCACGGAGTAGCTTATGACTTTGTGCTTAGGTTATTACGCGAACCAAAGTATTTAGATATTTTAGGAGATGGGCAGCAGAGCAAAGCCTATGTCCACGTGCAAGATGTCGTCCGAGCTTTGCGCTGGATTGCTGGGCAGGGTTGGCAAGGTTTTGAGTACTTCAATGTAGCGACTGAGGATTATGTGACGGTCCGTGAGATTGCTGACCTGGTGGCCGGAGAGTTGGCTTTGGATAACATAGAATACCGTTTTGCGGGGGGAAATCGGGGCTGGAAAGGCGATGTTCCGATTGTCCGCTTCGATAGTCAGAAGATACGCTCACGAGGGTGGAGCAATCTACGAACCTCCAAAGAAGCTTTGCGCGACTCGATTAGCTCGATGATTGAGGATGCCAGAGCCGGTAAACTCGGTTCTGGAAACTCTGAAAATTCTGAAAATAATGAGGAGAAACTTTAACAATGACGGTTGAACATTTTCTGGAAAAATCTCACGATAGCAATATTGCCGCCAATTGGGATGACTCCCACCGCTACACCCCGACCTCGCGCCACCGTCGCCAAATCCTGTTGCGAATGCTTAGTGACCTGGGTTTCCAAAACTGTTTGGATGCTGGTTGCGCCCAACCCTATCTCATCCAGGAAATCGTCCATCGGTTTGGGGTAAAAGGCTATGGTTGCGACATTTCGGATGCGGTAATGGCTCAAAACCAGGAAAAAGTACCGGAATGTGAATTTATGGCCCTCGATTTGTCGAAAGAAGCCTGGCCCAACCAAAAATTTGACCTGGTAGTTTGCTCCGAAGTATTAGAACATATCGAGAACTGGCAACCCGCCCTGGCTAACCTGGTTCGGATGAGCCGCCGTTATCTCCTGATAACCGTACCAGGTGGCAAACGTCGCCTGACGGACGAGATGTTGGGGCATTATCGCCATTACAAAGGACCGGAATTGCTTTCGGCCCTGGAGGAAAATGGCTGTACTATTTTATCGGTAAAACGCTGGGGTTTCCCGGTCTATGACCTTTACAAATCATTAATTAGCAAAGTTGCCCCCGAAAAGCTTTACAGTGCTTTTATGAGTGGCGAGCAAAAATATAGCTGGAAACAAAAGCTCATTTCATACGTGCTATATCTGGCGTTTTACGCTAATTATCTGACCAAAAATGGAGACCAGATTATCGTACTGGTACGAGTAGATTAGCAAAATAACTCTCTAAATAACTCTCTTTTGAAGGCTTTGAAGAAAGGAGTCCTATGTTGCCGCAAGTAGAATTGGCGAAAACTGCCAAACAAGAACAGCAAATCCAATCGGTCGGGCCGCAAAAGTCAATTGCTAAAACTACCCTGGTTTCGATTGTCGTACCTTGTCTGAACGAAGAATTGGTTATCGGCGAATTTGTAGATTGGTGCTTTGAGGGTTTGCGGAAAGCCGGAGTTGAAGGGGAAGTCCTGATTATAGATAGCTCGTCCGACAAATCGCCCGACATCGCCGAGGCGCAGGGCGCAAAGGTGCTGCGGGTGCCAAAACGGGGGTTAGGACAGGCCTATTTGGATGCTATCCCTCATATTCAGGGCCAATACGTAATTATGGGCGATGCCGATTTAACCTACGATTTCCGCGAGATTGCCCCATTTATCGCCAAGCTGGATGAGGGCTATGAGTTTGTAATGGGAACCCGGCTTAAAGGTTCGATTGAGGCCGGAGCAATGCCAGGACTGCATCGTTATTTTGGGACACCTCTGACGACTACTATCCTAAACGTAATGTATCGCTCGCGCTATAGCGATATTCATTGCGGGATGCGGGCGATGACCCTGGAAGCCCTCAAGAAAATTGACCTGCAATCTACCTCCTGGGAGTATGCATCAGAGATGGTCTTGAAAGCCTCGCTCTTGAATTTACGCACCACCGAAATCCCAATCAGCTTCTACAAAGACCGCGAAGGCCGCGAAAGTCACCATAAACGTAGTGGCTGGCTTTCGCCCTGGAAAGCAGGTTGGATAAATCTGAAGGTTATGTTTTTATTTGCGCCTGATTTCTTCTTATTCTGGCCCAGTATTTTGATGCTGGCCCTCGGCTTGTTTCTTTCGGTAGTGCTATCGCAAGGGTTGGTAATAGTCGGACAATTCGGGTTTAACCTGCACACTATTTTCCTGGGGGTGGCCCTGGCGACCCTGGGCTATTCCGGCTTGCATCTGGCCCTATTGGCAAAGGTTTTTTATAACTTTAAGCCAACCGTGACCAAACGAATTACCAGCTTTATCAGCTACGACCGGGGGATGTTGGTGGGCGGTCTTTTGATGCTGATAGGCTTTATATTGGAAATTATTTTGGTCGGGCAGTGGTTCAGCCAGGGTTTTCGCTTGAGTGAAATTTCGTATAGCAGCGTGTTAGGGTTGATGTTTCTTATCTTGGGCTTTCAGACTATCACTCACACCCTAATTTTACAGATGGTTTTGCACAGCCGCCGTAGCCGCTAAAAGAATTTAGATAAAGGTTGTTAGATAAAGGTTGGTATAGATGATTATTACGCGCAGCCCATTGCGGATTTCTTTGGGGGGCGGAGGGACTGATTTACCTTCGTACTATCGCAAGCACAGTGGCTTTCTGATTGCGGCAGCCATTAATAAGTATGTTTACATAACTATTCATCAGGCTTTCCGCGATGAGTTTTTGCTCAAATATTCTCAACTGGAACGCACTTCGGATGTCAATCAGATTCAGCATCCGATTTTCCGGGAGGCTATCAAGCTGCTGAATATCCAGGAAAACAATCTCGAAATTACCAGCATGGCCGATATTCCAGCAGGAACCGGGCTGGGCAGTTCGGGCAGCTTTACTACCGCTCTCCTCAAAGCCCTGAACGCCTACAAAAAGAACCTGATTCAACCTCACGAACTGGCGGCCCAGGCCTGTCAGATCGAATTGGATATTCTCAAAGAACCGATTGGTCGCCAGGACCAATATATTGCCGCGTTTGGGGGGCTGACCTGTTTTCAATTTTTGCCAAACGACCAGGTGGAAGTTTGGCCCTTGAAAATGGACACCGAAACTCTCTATAACCTGGAAGATAATTTGCTGCTGTTTTTTACCGGCTATTCCCGCTCGGCTTCTAACATTCTCAAAGACCAGGATGACAAAAGCAAAAACCGGGAACAGGCCATGATTGACAATCTGCACTTTACCAAAGAACTGGGCTGGCAGAGTAAAGAGGCTTTAGAATCGGGCGACCTGAATAAGTTTGCGGAATTGATGAATATGCATTGGGAGCATAAACGGCAGCGTTCGGTAGGGATGAGCAATGATAGCATTGACGATTGGTACAATCTGGCCCGCCAAAACGGGGCGCTGGGCGGTAAGCTGATTGGAGCCGGAGGCGGCGGTTTCTTGATGTTTTATGCCGAGGAAAAGACCCGCTTGCGCCATGTCATGCACACCGCCGGCTTAAAAGAAGTGCGTTTCAGCTTTGACTTTGAAGGTACTAAAACCGTAATTTCCTGATAATACGGCGAACCCGAATATACAAACGGATACGCTTATAATGACCGAAAAGCTTGCAACCGTCGAAATGGCGGCGATTCTGGCGGGCGGGCTGGCGACCCGCTTGCGCCCGATTACCGAGAAAATTCCTAAATCGCTGGTCGAAGTCGGTGGAAAGCCGTTTATTGACTGGCAGTTGGCCTTGCTACACCGCCAGGGATTGAGGCGGGTGGTACTGTGTCTGGGCTATCTGGGCGAACAAATTGAGCAATATGTCGGGAATGGGGCGGGCTGGGGTCTGGAGGTCAGCTATAGCTATGATGGGGCGCAGTTGGTCGGGACGGGCGGGGCGCTGGTTCAGGCTCGGCCTTACTTGGACGAAGATTTTTGGGTACTTTATGGCGATAGTTATCTTGATTTTGATTACGCCGCCGTCAGCCGTTATTATCGCTCCCAGACCGCGCTCGGTCTGATGACGGTCTTTCACAACCTGAACCAATGGGACACCAGTAATGTGATTTTCGAGGATGAACGCTTGTTGAAATACCATAAGTTCAACCGCACTCCGGCCATGCAGTATATTGATTATGGGGCAGCTATCTTGAATCGGACGGCCCTCGACCGGTTGCCAGCCGCCGGGCAGCCGTCCGACCTGGCAACCCTGTATAATGGATTGGTAGCCGATGGTTTGATGGTCGGTTATGAGGTGTGCCAGCACCCCAAAACTGACGAAGCGGTGAACCAGTTTATGACCGATTTCAAGCAGTGGATGAGCTAGAAACTAATTATGTCAAATCCACAACCCAATATAGTTTATGATGCCCAGCTTGAAATTATTTTTATTGATTACAGTGGCTTCACTCTCACTCAGGCTATAATGGCGCAAGTCCTGACCGAAGTTATCGCCCTAAGTGCAACTTTACCACGTAAGGTCTATGTAGCATCTTGTTTAAAAGATACTAAATTTGACCCAGCTTTGAACGAAGAATGGGGGATGTTGACTACCGAACTGCTCAGGTATGTGCGCGGCGTAATTCGCTATGGGGTAAGCAATGCTTATGCCCATATCACAATCCGCACCAGTACCGTGAAGAACCGTCTACAGGGTATACAGTCGCACATCTATCCTACCCGTGAAGAAGCAATAAGAGCAATTCGCCAATTAGAACAATCGCCGGATAAATCTGGAAGCTGATAAAATTCTTACAACTCTTTAGGGCGCCCAAATTCTGGGTATTAACAATTCTAGGACTTTCGCTTTCCGCTCGTATTGCGGGCGGAAAGTGCGGCGGCGAGAGTGTAGGGGACACCTCTGTAACTCCGGCTGGCGTTCCCCTGCACCCTTGAGCGAAAGTCCTAAATTCAAATTTGATTGAGTGCGACGTTGCTCACGGTCAGCATGTTATAACCTCAAACCAGATTATCAATTTACTCTCCAATTACTCTCCAAAAATTAATCTTTTACCCCTTTACAAATCTCTGCCCATAGTGTACTCTATCCACTAGAGAGTTATTGTATAAGTGACAATAAGTCAAGCAAAGGAGGTATAACGCCTTGAGTGCAAATTATGAGGTTGAAGCGATTGGCCTGACCGCCGGGCAAATAGGGCGAATTGCGGCGGTAGCGTTGGAAGAGGACTTAGGTTGGGGCGATGTTACCACCGATTATTTTATTCCGGCTAACCTGACTGCTTCCGCCGATTTTGTCACCCGCAAATCGGGAGTTATCGCTGGGCTAGAAATCGCCGCTGCCGTATATCGGGCTGCCGACCCAAATCTAAGCTTTGAAATGCTGTTGATGGATGGCACGCCAGTTCAGCCGGGCATAGTACTAGCACGAGTGCGGGGTAACGCCCGCAGTCTATTGCGAGGTGAGCGGGTCGCTTTGAATTTTCTGCAACACCTGAGCGGGATTGCCACCCTGACGGCCCAATATGTCGCAGCCACCGAAGGTACTCGCGCCCGCATCGTAGACACCCGTAAAACCACGCCGGGATTACGGGATTTGGAAAAATATGCGGTACGCACCGGGGGCGGGTTTAACCATCGCCGCAACCTGAGCGATGGGGTGATGCTCAAGGATAACCATTTGCAGATATTGGCGAGCAGTGGCCTTGACCTGGCGGAAGCCTTGCGGCAGGCCCGCCAAAGGCTGCCCCATCTGGTGAAAATCGAGGTGGAAGTAGATCGGCTCGACCAGATTGAGGCGGCGCTGGAGGGCGGGGCAGAGGTTGTCTTGCTAGATAATATGTCCCCAACCCAATTGACCGAGGCGGTGCGGCTGATTAATGGTCGGGCCTTGAGTGAAGCTTCGGGCGGGGTCAACCTGGACACGGTGCGAGCGATTGCCCAAAGCGGGGTAGACCTGATTTCGGTTGGGGCATTGACCCATTCCGCTCCCGCCCTCGACATCGGCCTAGATTTCCGGCCTGGGCCATCGGCGGTGATTTAGCTGAGAAGCGGGGGTCAGGGGTCGAGGGTCAGTAGAAAAGTTTTGAGCTTTGAGCTTTGAGCTTTGAATTAAAATGCCAAGTAATAGCCGAATTTACTCAGCACTCAGCTCTGAACTTCCCTGACCCCCGACCCCTGACCCCTCGAAAGCAAAGGAACTAATGAACGACTTTATTTATTTAGACCATGCCGCGACTACTCCGCTAGACCCGGTGGCGCTAGCGGCGATGCAACCCTATTTTAGTGAGATGTTTTACAATCCATCTAGCCGCTATGCCCCGGCGGAGGCTAATCACCGGGCGCTAGAGGCGGCCCGCCAGGAGTGTGCGACAGTCTTAAACGCCCGTCCCGGCGAGGTAGTCTTTACTAGCGGTGGGAGTGAGAGCGACAACCTGGCCCTGAAAGGGGTCATGGCGGGTTGGAAACAGTTCGGACAAACTAAGCGTCACCTGATTACCACGTCTATTGAACATCATGCCATTTTGTATGCCGCTCAGAACCTCCAGGAGCAAGGCTATGAGGTGACATGGTTGCCGGTAGACCGCCAGGGCCGGGTTGACCCGGCGGCAGTCGAACAGGCTATTCGGCCCGACACCGGCTTGATAAGTGTGATGCTGGCTAATAACGAAATAGGGACGCTCGAACCAATCGCCGAAATAGGTCAAATTGCCCGACAGCACAGGATTCCTTTTCACACCGATGCGGTGCAGGCGGCGGGACTGCTGTCCCTGGATGTGGAAGCTCTGAACGTAGATTTGCTGAGTCTTTCGGCCCACAAGTTTTACGGGCCACGTGGGGTCGGGCTGTTGTATGTGCGGCGCGGTACTCCTTTTGCTTCCCAAATTCAAGGCGGCGAGCAGGAGCGCAGCCGCCGGGCTGGAACTGAAAACCTGCCGGGTATCATCGGGATGACGATAGCCCTGCGACGAGCGCAGGCCAATTTTGAGCAGACTAGCTTGCGCCTTGCCAGCTTGCGAGATAGATTGATTATGGAGGTGCTGGCAACCGTACCGGGCGCGATTTTGACCGGGGCGGAAGCCAGTCAACGCCTGGCAAACCACGCCAGTTTTTGCTTTGAGGGGATATTTGGGGAAACAGTGCTGCTGGGGCTGGAAGAACGCGGAATTTTATGCAGCAGTGGTTCGGCCTGTGCCGCTGGTTCGACTGAACCCAGCCATGTGCTGATGGCGCTAGGGCTGGATGAAGAACTGGCCCGCACCGCCGTGCGATTTACTTTAGGCCGCAGTACCAGCGCCGCCGAAATTGAGCGAGTGCTGGAAGTCCTGCCCGGCGTTATCGCCAGAGAATTGAGCTTGAGTTATTAAAACGATTTTTTTAACAAGATGAGTTATAGTCATTATAACAATAACAAATTTATTAAGAAGGAGAACAACAATGACCATCCAAATACAGCGGGTCGCCATCCCGGTAGTAACCGAGGGGGCGGTTTGTAGCCCCAAACTGGATTTGCCGACCTGGACGCTTGACGTAGAGGAAGGCCAAACCGCTACCCCGGAATATGGGCCAGGCTCCAGCCAGGAAGATATTGCCCCGCTCACTACTCCCCTGCAAGCTCAGATTCCGGCCCGCTATCGCCAGATGGAAGCGACAGAACTTGACCGTCGAATTTTGGCGGCTAAAGCTGCCCTCGGCTCAAAGTTGGTCATTCTAGGACATCACTATCAGCGCGATGAAATTATAAAATATGCCGATTTTCGAGGCGACTCGTTCAAGCTTTCGCAACAAGCTGCTGCCCGCCCGGAGGCTGAGTATATCGTCTTTTGCGGAGTGCATTTTATGGCGGAAAGCGCCGATATTCTGAGCGGGCCGCACCAGCAGGTAATTTTGCCTAATATGGCGGCAGGTTGCTCGATGGCGGATATGGCAAATTTGGACGACGTACTGAATTGCTGGGATGAATTGGGGCGAGTAATTGCGCCCGAAGCCAACCGCGATGAAGCTGGTCGCCAACCGATTTTACCCGTGACCTACATGAACTCCGCCGCCGACCTGAAAGCTTTTTGCGGCGAGCATAATGGAGTGGTTTGTACGTCATCCAATGCCGATACCGTCTTGAATTGGGCTTTTGAGCGAGGACAAAAAATATTGTTTTTCCCTGACCAACATCTAGGCCGCAATACTGGTCTGAAACTGGGCCTGCCTTTGGAGGAGATGGTCCTATGGAATCCGCGCAAGCCTTTGGGCGGGAATACTCCCGAACAGTTGCGCCAGGCTAAAATTATTCTGTGGATGGGTTGGTGTTCGGTTCACAAACGTTTTAATACCAGGCAAATCGCCAAAGCACGGGCCGAATATCCCGGTGTGCGCGTGATAGTGCATCCCGAATGCCCGATGGAGGTGGTACAGGCGGCAGATGAGGCCGGTTCAACCGAATATATCATCCAGGCCGTCGAAAAAGCGCCATCCGGGGCAGTTCTGGCGATTGGTACGGAGGTAAATCTGGTGCGGCGACTTCAGGCCGAACATCCTGATAAAACTATTTTCTGCCTCGACCCGGTGGTTTGTCCCTGCTCGACCATGTATCGGATACACCCGGCATATCTGGCCTGGGTTCTGGAAGGCCTCCTGGATGGTCAGGTTTTGAACCGCATTCAGGTGGATGAAAAAACCGCGGATTGGGCGCGAGTGGCCTTGAAACGGATGCTAAGTTTGCAAAGCTAGTAACTGCCTGCTTTATTCTTATTCTGCCCACCTGATGACTGGGTGCTTTTGAAGCTTGCCACTTGAGCTAGGTCACTTGTCGGGCCTGGGTCAGTCGTCGGGAGGCCGACTCCAGTACCAAAAGAGTGACAGTCAGGGCTAGACCTGGGGCGAAGGCCAGATGTGGGGCTGAAAACAAATAGAGTTGCGCCCCGGACAGCATATTACCCCAACTAGGGGCGGGTGGTTGAATACCTGCCCCCAGATACGAGAGGGTCGCTTCCAGAATGACGGCGTGGCGGAATTCTACGACGGCCAGAACTGCCGCTAACGGGGCGATATGAGGCAGGATATGACGCCAGATTATCCAAGGCCGGGGTACACCGATAGCTTCCGCCGAGGCAATCCAGCCCGAAGTTAAAAGCCGCCGGGTTTCCTCGCGGGCGACCCTGGCAACCGGCATCCAGCCTAAAAGGGCCGCCGCCAAAATTAAAGTAGTTGCACCTGCCCCAAATGCCCCTGCCAGGAGTAGGGCAATCAACGTGCCGGGCATGGCGATAAAAGCTTCCAGCGCCCGCAAAACCACCCAATCCGGCCAGCCGCCCCAAAACCCGGCTAATAGCCCTAAAAATGCCCCCAACAATAAGCCAGCCGTTCCGCCCGCAAAACCAGCCCCCAGCGAAATCCTCGCGCCTTCCAACAAGCGGGCCAAGACATCCCGGCCCAGTTCGTCAGTTCCCAATGGCCCACCCGTTCCCGGCCCGACAATCATGCGGGTCAGGTCGGTTTCAGTTGGGCTGACCCGATAAACTATTGGCAACAACAAGATTAACAGCACCCAACTCAAAGCGGGCCAAAGGGCCGTCAAGCTGCGAGGCCACCACCGCCGCTTGCGGGGCTTAATCACCACCTCGCTCCCAAGTTTCCCGGTCGCTTGGCCTATCACAGCGAGTTGCTCCTCTCCCGGATACGCGGGTCAAGCTGCCGAGCTGCTAGCTCCGCCAACCAGGAGGCGGCAATCGCCACAATTGCCGCAACCAGGGCCACCGCCACCGCCACCGGGTAATCGCGTCGTCGGAAGCTATCGAAAGCCAGCAAGCCAATCCCAGGATACCCAAAGACCGATTCGACTGCAATTGACCCCGACACCATGCCCGGCAGGGCGACTGCCGACAGCGCCACCGCCGGGTTTAGCGAGATTTTAAGGGCGTGCCGTCGGGCTACCTGCGCCTCGGACAATCCTTTAGACCGGGCCACCCGACAATAATCTGCGTTTAGTTCTTCAACCGCCCGATTTCGCACTGCCAGACAAACTGCCCCAAAACTATGGGTTGCCAGGGCCAGCGCGGGCAAGGCCAGATGCCATAGATAATCCAGCGGCCCACCTTCCCCGCCCAACGTTTGCGCTCCCGACGAGGGAAATATTGGCACCCAGCCGGAGAACACTACCAGCAAGAGCAAGCTGACCCAGACCAGCGGAAAAGCCAGAGTAATCGTCGCTGCCCCTGTTACCAATCGGTCTACCGCTCCGCGCCGCCGGGCCGCCCATAACCCTAGCCCGATTGCCAACCCAAAGCAAAATGTATAAGAAAAAGCGGTCAATATCAAGGTATATGGAAGCCGTTCTATTACCACTTCCAGGGCCGGACGACGATGAAAATAGGATACTCCGACATTACCCGAAAATAAATTTAAGACCCATTGCCCTAATTGCTCGTACAACGGGCGGTCTAAGCCCAGAGCCTTATTGATGACCGCTTTATTTTCTTCTCGAATACCGTCGGGGTCAATCAGAAATTGGGCCGGGCCACCTGGCGTGAGCCGAATAAGAGCAAAAATAAAAATAGCGATAATCAGCAAGGTCAAAATTGCCCCCGCCAGCCGCCGAATCACAAACCACATAGAATTGCTTTCTTGCTAAAGCTATCAATCATCAGCTTTAGGGCTTTCGCGGGCAAATCGGCCTAAACCCTAGAAAAGTTATCTATGAAAAATTTACGGCGTAAATTTTTCATAGATAACCAAACTCAGTTTTGGGGTTTAGAGTAGAATGTCTATCCTCAAGTCAGCCAATCGTCCCAAGCGAAAGCCCGGATGTATTTACTTAACCAGGGTCCACTCCCGGATATTCCAAAAGATATTGACCGGGTGGCGTTTGATGCCGTCTACTTTCACATTGAGCGAGTGCAACTCGACCTCAGTATAGAGCGGCAACCGGACGGCATCTTTGGCGTAAAGGTTTTGCTGCTCAAAATAGACTTTGGCTCGCACCGCTTTATCATCGGTTGCCAGAGCCGGTTTCAGGAGCGCGTCCATCTGTGGGTTTTGATAGCCATAAAAATTGCCGCTCTTGACCTTGCCATCATCCCCATAAACCGTACTGGTCAGCAGACCGCTTTGGTCGGGGTCATAGACTGGATTCCAGACCCGCGACAGGGCATCAAAATTACCGGCACTGCGCCGTTCACCAAATTTGCCGGGGTCTACCACTTCCAGAGTCATATTTACCCCGATTTTCTTCAAATCGGATTGCTGGGCCTGCAAGACCTGTTGCAACACAAAGTCAAAGTTATTGACCATCACTCCAAAGGTTAAAGGCTTACCATCCTTAGCCCGCACTCCGTCCGCTCCGACCTTCCAGCCAGCATCATCGAGCAGTTTCTTGGCCTTTTCCGGGTCGTAGGGGCGTTTAGGGGTTTCGGGGTTATAGGCCCAGGGCCAGCCAGTTGGGGATACATTGGCTTCAATCACGCTGCCTTTACCCTTGAGAATATTTTGAACAATACTCTCGCGATTAGTGCCATACAGCACCGCCTCGCGCACCGTCAGCTCGCCTAATATCCGTTTGTAGTTCGGGGCAATATCGAAAAACCGGGGAGTCGGATTTTCGACCTGCAAGACCGGCTGCACCGTTCCCAGGTCACGCGGTTGCAGGAAGGCATAATTAATCGCGCCCGACTTGAATTCCTGGACAATCGTGTTCTGTTCCGCCAGAAACTTGATGGTCACTTTGGCGATTTTAGGAGCGCCCAGAAAATAACTCGGATTGGCTTCCAGTTGCAGGTACTGGCCCTTTTCCCATTTCACAAACTTATATGGGCCAGAGCCGAGCGGTTTTTTGTTAAACTCATCGCTGGAAACATCCTTGCCGTTCAGGGCGGCCTTTGGCACAATCCCACGGGCGGCAAACTGGGATAGAAAAACTGGACTAAAACTCTTGGCGGTCACTTTGACCGTCATCGGGTCTACCGCTTCAATACTGGCGACCCCACTTACCCCTTCATCGCTGGATTTGCTCTTGGGGTCTTGTAAGGTTTTGACCGTAAAAACTACATCGTCCGCTTTCACGGGCGTACCATCCCAGAATTTGGCCCGACTGTCCAGCTTGAAAGTATAAGTCAGCTTGTCGGCGCTGGCCTCATAGCTCTGAGCCAGCTTCGGGCTAAGGCTGCCGTCCGGCATAAACTGTAAAAGCGAGTCGAACATCATGGTTTGGGCGATATGTTCCGGGAAATGATGGGGCAGGTCTACCAGGGGCGACATACTGGGCGGCTCTTCGATAGCGCCAAGCACCAACGAACCGCCAGAACTGGTAGCGGCAGCCGCGCCTGCGGTGGTACCAGTGGCAATCGCTCCACTGGTAGTTCCAGGGGCGACTCCGCTAGTAGGAGCTACGCTGGTAGAAGTAGCATCACCGCAAGCCGCTACCAGCAAGCTGAGTAGCAGCAATAAACCGGGCAAAAAGCCCCAATTTTTCTTCATTTTATTCTCCTCCTCACAAAAGCTTTTTTAACAGGGATACCCAAAATGGACCGGATAAAAGGGCTCAGTGAAAAGTATTACTGAGTTTCTTAATAGCATCCTCGCCCCCTTTGCGGGTAAATCATAGTCCTGACTATCCCGGCTAGATTTCACTGGCGCTAATGCGCCTACGTGAATACGGATGGCTTAATTCTAAATTTGAACCATTAAAAATGTAGTTTACTAAACCGAGTATTTTGCAGCGGAGCCACCTAACTTTTATTATAGCTATGAATATCATTAATTGCAAATAATTGCAGATGCTAATTTAAGCGAATATCGAAATACCATTTTCGTTAAAATCACCAGCCTTAAAATAATGTCCTTAAATAACCCTTTAAGGACGCTATTTGTGGCTGTGTGGAAAAGTTACTAGAATAGAAATTTTAAGAAATATTCGGGGAGTGTTAGAGCGGGTTCAAGCGTTCAAGCGCACCAGGGCTAACTGGCTATAAACCCAGTTCGGCCTGTAATCGCTTAAGTTCAAGCGGTATTCCGGCAAAGACCATAAAAGCCTCGTCTGATAGCTGGGCCATGCGCTGATTGACCCGACCCAACAAGTCGCGGTAAGCCCGGCCCATTGGATATGGCGGAACTAAACCCATGCCGACCTCGTTGGAAACCAGAAGCAAGCCGGTTTCGCGTTGCCGCAAACTCAGCACCAGACTTTCCAACTCGGCTATAATCCCGGCTTCCAGCCCAACATAATCCGGCTCAGGTTCGATAGCGGGGTTATTCTGGGGCGGTTCTGCTTCTTCGGCAACCTCACCCGTGTGTAGATGCTCCATACCACTGGCCCGCATCAGTAGATTAGCTGTCCAGACCGTCAGACAATCTACCAACACGATTTTTTCGTTTTGCAGCGTCGAAAGCACTCCCTCCGCCAATTTATATGGCGTTTCGACGGTACGCCAGGTGGCAGGACGGCTGGCCCGATGGCGGATAACCCGCGCTCGCATTTCAGTATCATAGGGCAAAAGTGTTGCGGCATATAAAACCCCAGCTTCAGCCCGCGCCTGGGCCAGACGCTCGGCGAGGGCGCTTTTACCGCTTCGCGCTCCCCCCAGAATCAGGCTTATTTTGGGCTGGTTAGACGGCCCACTCATTTATGTACCTCATCGGCGGTGGGTTGTCCCAGGTGGTTTATATCGTTGTAGAGCGAAAGAATCGCCCCTTTCTCGTAAAGGCTCACTATCGTAATCGAGCAGGTGTCGGTGCGCCATTGCCAGATACGATTCAAATCCATACCCATTAAATAGCATAGTAGAACCCCGATAACCCCACCGTGAGTAGCTATTAGTACAGTACGTTCCTCACTAGGCGGAATAGTTTTGAATTGTTCCAGAAAACGAATAATTCGCTCTACCGCATGGTTCAGGCTTTCGCCGTCAGGGGGACTAATCGCAGCCCGGTCTTCGCTCCATTGCCGCGATATTTCGGGGTAGCGGTCGCTAATCTCGCTCCAGGTCAGTCCCTCAAAACCGCCGCCGTTCACCTCCCGCAATAGTGGGGTAGAGGTCGCCTCCAAACCGGAGGAATGGTCGCGCAAGATTATTTCGGCGGTGCGGCGGGCGCGTTGCAGGTCGCTACAGTAGGCCATATCAAACTGAAAATCGGATAATCGCATTCGCAGCTTCTCAGCCTGGGCCAACCCGACTTCGTTTAAGGGAATATCACTCTGGCCTTGATAACGGAACTGGGCGTTATAGTCGGTCTGACCATGCCGCACCAGAATAAGTTTGAGCATCGCTTAAATTCCATTCCTTTAGCTATTACATCCAAAACTTTATCACACTCGCACTGGTAGCTATTATGACCCACAGCGCCATTTCGCTGACTTCGGTAATTGCGCCATAGCAATCTCCGGTCAGACCGGCGGGCAGACGGCGCATCATGCTGCGCCCCAAGAGCCAGGCCAGCCCGAACACCAACCCGCCCAGCACCAAACCCGGCCCATGCAAAGTCAGGGCTGTCAGGACTACTACTACTATTGAGGCTAATCCCAATTCACGCCCGGTATTATACTCTTTGTAGACCTTGCCCAGCCCGCTTTCCCGTCCGTAAGGGAATATAACTACTGCGACTACCAAAGCCCAGCGCCCCAGCATCGGGGTAATCAAAAGGGCCGAAGGCAGAAGGTCGGGCGGTATCTGGCTCAGACCGACATATTTCAGGCTCAACAAGGCCCACCCGCCCGCGACGGCAAAGCTACCGACCCGGCTATCCCGCATAATTTCCAGGCGTTGCTCAACCGGGCGAGTGCCAAATAAGCCGTCGCAACTATCCAGAAAACCGTCAAAATGGAGCGCTCCAGTCAGCATCAGCAGCCCAATCACTAGCAGTAGAGGGACAAGCGGGGCGGGAAACCAGAGGGCCAGCAGCCAATTTAAGCCCGCCAGCAACCCGCCCAACAGCGCCCCGATTATTGGGAAGTAGCGCAAAGAGCGAGCGACATCCACGCTCCGTACCTCGCGCCAGAGCGGGACTGGCAGCACAGTTAAAAATTGAGCGGCTGCCAGAAAGCTAAACACAATTTCCCTCAATCACTTTCCTCGAAACCAGCCGCCGAATAAAATTGCCGAATTTCATCGTCAAGACCGGGTTTGGGCCATTAGAGGCGGCAATTCAATAAATACCTCACCATCTTCAACCGAAGTGGGATAAATATTGAGTCGGTCTTCCTCGATGCCAGTATCTTCCATACCGACCAGCGCCCCGCTCCGCACATCAAACGGCCAGAAATGCAAGGGACACTCGATTATGTAGTCCGTGAGTGGGCCAAAGTTAAGATAACCCCCGGCGTGGGGGCAGGTGTTGGATACCGCAAAATACTGGCCTTCGACATTGACCAGCAAAATATTTTCGAGGGGGGTTTTGACCAGCTTTTTGATGCCGGGCGGTAATTGGGCTACCGACCCGACCTTTACCCGATTAGTTGTTGCCACTTGCAGTTATTTGTACCTGATTATTAATCAAAATTGAATAAGTCGCCCAAAAACGAGCGCAGGGTTCGGCGGGGCGGTTCGGCCTCTCGCCCTAAACCGCCTGTTGCAGTTTTAGCACTCTGGCGCGAAGCTTCCAAAGCTGGCAGATTAGTTTCGATATTCTGCTCCGAGCCGACTGAAACGGGCATTGCCAGCGCCAGCGTCCGCTCGATAATCTTTTCCAATTCGCCCCGGTCGAGCCACACTCCCCGGCATTGGGGACAATAATCTATTTCGACATCTTGTTGCATCTTATATTTTAAGTCTACATCACAGATTGGGCAGAGCATCGCGCCCCCTCCTTGTCTGTAGTTATACCTCACTTGACCTATTAGCTCGCCTATAATAACAATCCTCGGATAGCAAGGCAACTTGGCGAGCGGGCCTAATTCTGAAACTCTACATCGCCATTTGTGCCACAGATGACTACTCCTACCCGTTGTCCGGGATTGGGTTTGACCTTGCCAGTCATTAGGGCAGCGATAGCTGCTGCCGCCGATAGCTCCGCCATTATCCCTAACTCGAACCAGAGCCAGCGTTGAGCTATTTCCATTTCTTCGTCCGTAACCAGCACAATCTGGGAGACATAACGATTAATAATATTGACGTTCATTTCGTCGCTGCTGCGCGTGGCGAGCGTCCCGGCCCTGGTATTGACGGAGGGCAGTTCGACCACTTTTCGGGCGATCATACTTTCATAAAGAGTCGGCGCACCGACTGGCTCGATCCCGATTATTTTGGTGGAAGACTTCATGGCGGCGGTTGCCAGCGCAAT
>JBBRSG010000025.1:0-53112 GCA_038245615.1 Chloroflexia bacterium
AATAGGGCCAATTGATTGAGGTTGGAGTGACATAAGGACCTCCATTTTATTTACTACAAGCAGTGGTCAATCGCTACTTTCATTTTAACACTCTTATCAAGCCATTCCACCCCATTTTAGAATTCGGCAACAGCGTCAGTAATGGAGCAGATGCTGATGCGGGGCTATACCACCGTCCGCGATGCGGCGGGGGCAGATTGGGGTTATGCCGAGGCCGTCCGGCAAGGGTTATTCAAAGGGCCGCGCCTGCTCTTTTCGGGACACGGCCTCTCGCAGACCGGCGGTCACGCCGATTTCCGCCATAAAAATACTACCGAGGGTTGCGCCTGCTCCTACTCGAATACCAGTATGGGCCGGATAGTGGACGGTGTGCCAGAAGTGATAAGAGCCACCCGCGATGAACTCCGCAAGGGCGCGACCCAGATTAAAATTATGGCCTCCGGCGGGGTGGCCTCGCCCACCGACCATATCGCCAATACCCAGTTTTCGCTGGAAGAAATTCGGGCGATTGTCGCCGAAGCCGAAGCCGCCCGGACTTATGTTATGGCCCACGCCTATACCGCCAAAGCTATCAAGCGAGCGGTAGAATGCGGAGTGCGCTCGATTGAACACGCCAACCTGATAGACCGCGAGGCTGCCGAATTGTGCGCCGCTAAAGGGGCATTTGTTGTCCCGACCCTGGTGACATACGAGATGTTGCATCGGATGGGGGCAAGTCTGGGGCTTCCGGCGGTCAGTGTCGCTAAAATTGGTGATGTCCGCGATTACGGATTAGCGGCGGTGGAAATCTGTCAGGCCGCGGGAGTCAAAATCGGGCATGGTAGCGATTTGCTGGGGGCAATGCACGAATATCAAGCCCTCGAATTCAGCCTGAAAGGGGAGGTGCTTTCGCCGCATCAGGTTATCACGTCGGCAACCGCGACCAATGCCGAGCTATTTAATCTGACCGGAGAAATCGGGGTGATTGCGCCGGGCGCATATGCCGACTTGCTGGTAATCGAAGGCAATCCCTTAAAAGACCTGAACCTCTTGCAAGAACAGGGCAAATATATGGCGGTAATCATGAAAGAGGGCCAGTTCTATAAAAATACCCTGAACTGACGCAATCTTTAGGATTAGGACTATCGCTTAGGACAATTTTTCTGGTGTGGTTAGATGGATAGAAGCTTGCCGCACCCCAAAACCGAGTTTGGTTATATGTGAAAAATTATTATCGGATTAGGGTAAATTTTTCACATATAACTTTTCCGGGCTTGCGCCAAGCTTTAAGCCAAAGTCCCAAGTATTAAAAAAGGCTTTTGACTCTGCTTGATAGAACAGAGTCAAAAGCCTTTTAGTTTAGAATTTAGCTTAAAGCTTGTAGCTCTTGGCGGCTTCACTCAGGAAGGATTTGGTAATCGCTTTTGTGCCGTCTGGGGCGGTTACATCAATTTTGTAGACCGTACTCTCCCGACTCGGAACGCGCTCGTCCGGGGTTGAGCCATAAGATACATTCGGCAACGACCCACCGAGGTCTACATTCTTGAGCGACTCGAAAGCCTTGAGCAATCCCTCGCGGGTTACATCGCCACTCTCAATGGCTTTGGCAATCGCGTTAGCCGCAATGATACCCTCGACCCAGCCAATTCCGAACCCACCGTCGGGTTTTTGTTCGGGGATATACTTGGCTACCGCCGCGACTTTCTGCACTTCACCCGGTGAGGTCGGGTCGCCCCACTGTACGCCTTTGCTGACTACCAGCACCTTAGCCACCGTCAAGTCTTTAATCGGGGTGTCCAGTAGCGCCCGATTCCAGGCCGGACTCATAAACAGATACTGCGGCGTGACCCCCAGTTGAGCGGCAGTCCCCAGAATCTTGGCGGTCTCGGTGGGCTGCGAACCCATCAGCACAATTTCCGCCCCGATGCTCTTGAGCTGGGTAGCCTGAGCTGTGAAGCTGGCATCGGTGATATTAAAGGGAATCTGACCAGCATCGGTCAAACCATAGGCTTTGATGGCGGCATCATAGCCTTTCTTTACGTCTGCTCCATATGCATCATTCTGGTAGACCAGGGCAAATTTCTTGCCTTTAGCTCCCAATTCTCGCACGGCGTAGTCAATCCCGTTTATCGCTTCAATCGGATAGGGAGTGGCTTGGAGATAGACATACTTCTCGGCCAGCAGCGAGGCGGCAAAACCGACATATCCGCTCAAAATCTTGTCGGTGCCAATCTGCTCTTTAAGAGCTTCGGCAATCGGGGTGCCGTAAATCTGCCCAAACATCAGGACATCGCCCGAAAGCTTGCTATATTCCTGGACGGCTTTGGCGGGTTGATAAGCGCTATCGCCCGAAACCACCTGGATTTTATAGCCGCCAATCCCTCCGGCATCATTCACCGACTTGAAATAGGTTTCCATGCCGGCTAAAGCATTTTTGCCAAACGGCCCAACCGGGCCACTTAACGGCACAATTGCCCCAACTTTAATGGTCTTGCTGGCCTTGTCCACCCCTGGGCCGGTTTTCAGGTTATCCGGGGCTTTGACGGTAAAGGTAGATAGACTGGTACTCCCGGCAGCGACAGTTGCGGCGGCAGTCGTCGCAGCAGCCGCCGTAGTTGTGGTCGCGGCAGTCGTCGCGGCTGCCGTAGTTGCAGCGGCGGTGGTTGCTGCCGCCGTAGTTGCAGCAGCAGTCGTCGCAGCGGCGGCGGTGGTGGCGGCAGCAGTCGTGGCGGCGGCGGTTGTAGCAGCAGCGGTGGTGGCGGCGGCGGTAGTGGCGGCTGCCGTGGTTGCAGCCGGGGCGGTGGTCGCGGTTGGGTCGCCGCAAGCCGAAAGCACCAGCGCGGTCAGCATCGCCAGCACCGCCAGCATTGTCAGGCGACCACTGGTTTTACGGGTAGTCATAACGAATACTCTCCTCTCAACAATTGTTGTTATTCAGATTAGCTGAAATACTTGCCAAACTTACTCCTCAGTACCCGACCTTTGACCCGCCGATAAATCCCGGCGATTCCAGTCGGCTCGAAGATAAGAAATATTCCCAGGAAAAGGGCATAGATAATTTCATTCAGGTCGGCGACGGTAATACCGCCGGTCCCAGCCCCCTTTTGCACAAAGGGCAAAATATCCGCCAGATTATCAATTAAAGGTCGGATGGCGGTCAGCAAAATTGCTCCAATAATCGAGCCGCTAATACTGGCGACTCCTCCAATGATAATCATGGCGACAAATTCGATGCTTAACGAGAGATTCCATTGTTCTGGTTGGACATAGCTCAGATAAGAGGCATACAGCGCCCCGCAAATCCCGCCTAGTACCGAACTGACCACAAACGAGATAACTTTAGTCCGGGCGATGTTAATCCCCATCAGTTCTGCCGCAATTTCGCGGTCACGCACCGCCTGAAAAGCCCGCCCGGTGCGGGTGCGGATAACGTTAGCGATAAACAGCGCGAGCAAGGCCAAAATGGGCAGCACCAAAAAGTAAAATTTCTGGTCGCGGGTCAGGTCAACCGGACCGACAGCACTGGTAGTAGCCCACGAAAAATCACCAAAGGTTGGGGCCGGTACTTTTTTGCCTGACACTCCGCCGGTTAAATCTTTCCAGTTCAAAAAGATGTGTCCACCGATAAAGGCCAGCCCCAGCGTGACTACCGTCAGGTAAAACCCTCGAAACCGTAAGGTCAGCGCCCCGATGAGCAGCCCAACGACCCCGGCGATTAATCCGGCCAACGGAATCCACAGCAAGAAACTCCAACCCAAATTACCGCCGAAATATATCGCGCAATATCCCCCAATCCCCAAAAAGAAAGCATGGCCCAGTGAAGCCAACCCGGTATAGCCCAGCAGCACATTCAGCCCTAGCGCCCCAATCGCCGAAATCAGGCCAAATACCCCAATCGAAAGCCACAGCTTTCCGGCTACAAAGGGATAGATTAATACCACCGCCAGTAATAGCCCCCAAAACAGCCATCGTTTCCAGGGGGTAGTACGTGGCGGCAACGCAATCGGGGCGGCTTGCCTGGTTATTTCGCGCTCTTCCAACGAAGTCTGAGGATTGCTCATCTTTGTTCCTCATTTGTGATTAGCAGTGGTCAGTGGTCAGCGGTCAGCAGAATAGTTTTGGGTTTTGAGTTAAACTGTCACTACTAGCCGGGCTTACTCAGCAATGACCACTGACCTAAACTCTTTCTACTTCTTTTTTACCGAACAGACCATAGGGCTTGACCAACAAGACTACCAATAATAAAACGTAGGTCGCCACTTGATGAAAACCTATTCCCAGAAAGCCCATCACCTGATTAGGGCCGGTGCCGACATAGCCGCTTATGAGGACTTCGACCAGACCGAGAATCAAGCCGCCCAGCACTGCTCCAACCGTCGAACCCAATCCACCGAGAATAATCGCGGGTAAGGCTCGCAAGGCGGTAAAGCCCAGATTGGAGTCCAGCACGCGAGGGGCTGCCGCCAGAAAAACCCCGCCGATAGTCGCCACTAATCCGGTAATAGCCCAGGTTATCATATAAATCAGGGGAAGATTAATCCCGACGGCGGCGGCAGCCTCGTGGTCAATCGCTGTCGCCCGCATTGCAATGCCGTATTTGGTGAATTTGAAAAATACAAAGAAGATAATCAGCAAAATCATAGTGCTAATCACAATCCAGACATCGGCCCAGTTAATCCGAATCTCGCCGATATTTTCACCACTAAGCCCAAATGGGTCGCCATTGGTGCGCTGGTCGTAGCCAAAAACCAACACGGTGATGACCCGCATGATAATATCCAGGCCCAGGGTAATCATAATCAGGGTGAAGACCGGGCGGGCAGTCATGGGACGCAGCACAAACCGCTCAAAACCCATGCCAATCAGAGCCACGACAATAATTGAAATCGGCAGGGCTAACAAAAACGGTACGTTCATGCTCAATACCAGCCACGAAACCACGTAGCCGCCAACCAGCATAAAAGAACCTTGCGCGAAGTTGATTACCCCGGCGTTTAGCACCACCGTAAAACCGAGCGCAATCAGGGCATAAATACAGCCGAGAGCTATCCCTTGAACCGATAGTTGTAAGAAGGTGGTCATGCCCGCTATTCCTCTCCCAAATAAGCCTTGACTACCGCCGGGTCGCCCTGCACCTGAGAAGCCGTGCCAATAGCGATGCGCTTGCCAAAGTCCAGCACCATCACCCGGTCCGCAATCCCCATTACCAGGGCCATATCGTGTTCCACCAGAATTTGAGTAATTCCGAAATCTTGTTTTATGTCAAGTATAACGCTGGCAATTTCTTCGGTTTCTTCCAGATTCATGCCCGCCACTGGCTCATCCATCAAGAGCAATTTCGGCTCAAGCGAGAGAGCGCGGGCCAGTTCGACTTTTTTCTGAATTCCGTAGGGCAGACCCAACACCGGACGATAGGCCCATTTACCCAACTCGAAATATTCGACCAGTTCCAAACATCGGCGGCGCTGGCGTTTTTCCTCATTTTGGGCCAACCCTAGAAAGAAACCGCCGGTTATAACCCCGGTTTTCATCAGGTGATGTCGCCCGACCAACATATTTTCCAAAACCGTCAGGCGCGGGAAAAGTCCTAGATTCTGGAAGGTACGAGCGATACCATATTCCGCCAGTTGGTGGGTCTTGAGATTTAGCAAGTTATGACCATCAAAAGTGGCTTGCCCGCTAGTAGGGGTATAAACACGAGTGATAATATTAAAAAGCGAGGATTTGCCCGCCCCGTTTGGCCCGATAACCGCGAAAAGCTCGCCCC
This sequence comes from Chloroflexia bacterium, assembly GCA_038245615.1. Lineage (GTDB taxonomy): Bacteria > Chloroflexota > Chloroflexia > Chloroheliales > Chloroheliaceae > 54-19. Next base: position 5,747 of record JBBRSG010000025.1, read on the forward strand.
GTCCGACCTCGAAAGACACAGCGGAAAGGGCGGTGACACCCTTGAATTTCATGGTCAGTTCCTGGGCGCTAAACAGGGTCTCAGTCGGGGGCTTGATATTCTCCAAAACAGCCTGGGTCATACCCCCACCTGCTTTCGCTCGGCTTTCTCAGCTTGCCGGACGGCCTTATCCTTGAAGCGACCATAATCGCGCTTGGTTCCAGCCTCATTCAAACCCAAATAAAAGCGTTTCACCTGGTCGTCCGCCAGCATTTCGGCGGCAGATTGGCTCAAGACCAGCTTGCCAGTTTCCATAATATAGCCATGCGTCGCCACCGAAAGGGCCATCGAAGCATTCTGCTCGACCAGGAGGACTGCCGTCCCTTCGGCGTTAATCTGGGCAATAATATCGCGGATTTGCTGAACTAAAAACGGGGCAAGCCCCAGGCTGGGTTCATCCAGCAGCAAAATACGCGGCCCGGCCATCATCGCCCGCCCGATTGCCAGCATTTGCTGTTCGCCTCCACTGAGATAACCGGCTTGTTGTTTGCGGCGCTCGGAAAGGACTGGAAAGAGGGCCATAATTCGCTCGTAGGTCTGGCGAGTGGCGGCGCTATCCCGACTCGAAAAGCCCCCGGCCCGCAAGTTTTCCTCGATGGTCAAACTGGCGAAAATCCGGCGGCCTTCCAGCACCTGCGCCAAACCGAGGCGGACAATCTTGCTGGTTTCCATGCGCTCGATGCGCTGTCCGTCCAGGCTAATCGAACCGGCGACTAACTTGCCGCGCTGCATCCCCAACAAGCCGGAGATAGCCCGCAGCACCGAACTCTTGCCTGCACCATTAGCACCCAAAAGCGCCACGACACTTTTGTCCGGTACTTCCAGCGAAACACCCTGAACGGCGCGAATAACCCCGTTATAAACAACTTCAATGTTGTCCACTGAAAGCATTAGCCCCTCCGCCTCTGCTAGTGTTTTTGATTCAGTTTTGGATAAATTGTGTAATTGCCAAAGATGGTCAGAAAAAGCGTATAATTTCTGAGCGTGCTACTAAAATAACGCTAATTGCCGATTCTGTCAACCGCAAAAGGCGGCGAAATTTTAACAGGGATAGACAGGATAAACAGGATAAAACTATTTAGGGCGGAGGACGGAAGACGGAGGACAGAGTTCTCCAATCGCGGCCTCGCCCTCTGTGGGGGTAAATCGTAAATTCCCTGACCTTCGATTTTAGATTTTAGATTTTAGACTAGAGTTTCAGCCGCTTGAAGATTGGTTCGGGGATATAGCGGATGATAGTCATGATATAGCGCCAGAACCAGGGGGTATAGAGGGTGCTTTGGCCTTTGAGCATGGCGGCGTGAATATCCCGGCCTACGACCTCGGCTTTAGCCATCAGCAAGCCTTTTTTCATTCCGGCAGTCATGGGGGTATCAATCAGGCCCGGCTTGATAGTGACCACCGCGACATTCGATTTTGCCATCCGGTTGCGTAAGCCCTGCAAAAATACGTCAAGCCCGCCTTTAGCCGTCCCGTAGACGTAGTTACTCTGCCGACCCCGGTCGCCCGCTACCGAGCCGATAACTGCGATACAGCCGTTTTTTTGCTTTTCAAAGTAATTGGCGGCAATCGTCAGAATAGATACCACGCTCATAAAATTGGTGCTGAGTTCGCTCAAGGCGATATTTACACTATCCTGGCTGGCCTGCTGGTCGCCCAACGTGCCGTGCGCGACCAAAATAGCGTCCAGCCCACCCATCGCATCCAGGGCCGTATCGAATATCGCCTGATGGCGGTCAAGCTGGTTCAAATCAAGCTGAAAAGCATGAACCTGGGTCGCCCCGCGCACTTTTAAATCACTTTCAACTACCTCAAGTTTGGAGCGATTGCGACCTACTAGAAAAAGGGTCGCGCCATCTTTGGCAAAAAGTTTAGCTGCTTCGTGGGCCAGGGCCGAGGTCGCCCCGATAATTAGTATGCGTCGCATCAGGCCTCATTCTGCGGGGGCGAGTCGGTCACTCGTCGCCAAAAACTGGATGAAAATTTGGGGTCAATGTACTGTGAAAACTCCTGCCAGTTGGGATAATAGCTCTGAAAACTCTGTTTCGACATCCGAGCATCCTTCGCCGGGTAAACTGCCCCGCCATATTCCCGGACAATCGTATCCAGGTTCTCCATCAACCGCAGAGTTTTAGAGCCATGATAAGGAAAATCCAGGGCCAGGGTCGGGCCGGGACGCGGAAAAGACAACATACCGGGCGACTTAATATCGCCAAAATTCTTTAATACTGCCAGAAAGCCTTCCCCCATCGCCACAATCCGGGTGATTATTTCGGTCATAGCTACCGTATCACTGTCGTAGGGGACGACACATTGATATTGCAGCAAACCGTCCCGCCCGTAGAACCGATTCCAGCGCCCCACTATGTCCAGAGGGTAAAAGAACGGTTCATAAGATTTGACCTTACGAGTCACTTTGTGAATATGGGAATAATAGACTGAGTTATTAAAAGCGGTTATAGAATAGCGGTTGAGTAGACTAAACGGAAGATCGAATGGCACAGTAAACAGTTGTTTGCGCTTCGGGGTTTGGGACGACAGATAGCCGGACTGATTATGATTACCTCGAATAAATACCCCCCGGCCCAGATTTTTCCCGGCAGCGATAGTATCCAGCCAGGATACGGTATATTCATAGTCTTTGTCCGAGGCTTTCGAGAGCGCGAAGAATTCATCCAGGTTGTTGAAACGAATCTCTTCGACATCAAGAAAAGCATTTTGAACTGGCTTTAGATAGAATTCGGCCCACAGAATCAGCCCGGTCAGCCCCAGTCCGCCAATCGTAGCCCGAAATAGGGCCGTGTTTTCAGTCGGCGAACACAATAGCTTATCGCCATTCGAGCGCAAAAGCATAAAGCGACTGAGGTGACAACCAAAAGTCCCGGCTTTGTGGTGATTTTTGCCGTGAATATCGTTGGCAATTGCCCCCCCAACCGTCACAAATTTCGTGCCGGGCGAAACCGGCAAGAACCAGCCACGCGGCAGCATCACCTCAATAATTTCTGCCAGGGTTACGCCCGCTTCACAGCGCAACAGACCAGTGGCGGGGTCAAAATTGAGGAAGTTTTTCATGGAGCTGGCATCCAGCACCACCCCGCCTTCGTTCAGACAGCTATCGCCATAACTCCGTCCGCAACCGTAGGGCAGCACCGAAGCTTCGATTTGAGCTAGGTTCGGCAATTCATCCAGCAATTGAACCGATTGGATAACGCGGGTGGCCTGAGTTTCGACTTTGGGATAGCGCCCCCAGGATTGTTTTTGTGCCATTTAATACCAATTCTTTACTAAAATTTAGCAGGAACAATTTCTGCAAAGTTTAAATCTTTTTATGAAGCCAGCATTTATTTTGGCCAGTCCTACCTTCCGGCTCTGACCAAAGGTCATTCTACTTGACCCACGCCACATATGCAACTTGACAGCCTGGATTTTGGCTCACCCAATTTTGGGCTGACCCAATTTGAAGAAAGTGGAGTGGGGTGTTACAATCACCTAGTATTAAATTTTGAATATTTGCAGGGTTGATTATATTTTACACTGATTACTACAAAAGGAGCTTTGTCGCCGCATGGACGAAATATTTAAGGCTGTCATTCTAGGTATCGTCGAGGGGCTGACCGAATTTATCCCGGTGTCTTCCACCGGACACCTGATTATTGCCGGACATTTGCTGGGCTTCGAGGGCGAGCGGGCTAACACCTTTGAAATCTTTATCCAGCTAGGAGCAATTCTGGCAGTAGTAGCTCTTTACTGGCGACGGTTTTTGGGATTATTCGATTTCAAGAAAAAAAGCGGTTTTGGGGGGCTTAACGGCTTATGGCTATTGCTGGTGGTCTCAATCCCGGCCCTGATATTAGGCTTTATTCTGCACGACTTTATCAAGAATACTCTCTTTAATCCCACCACCGTCGCCATCGGGTTGGGGGTAGGCGGTATCGCCCTGATTTTAGTCGAGCGATTTCTGCCCAAGCCTAAAACTATTGGCCTCGACAACCTGACCTGGAAGGACGCTTTAGTGGTAGGCGTGGCGCAGTGTGTGGCGCTCTGGCCCGGTATGTCGCGCTCGGCCTCGACCATAGTTGGCGCAATGCTCTATGGGGTAGAGCGCAAGACCGCCGCCGAATTCTCTTTCTTTGCTGCCGTGCCGATATTGTTCGCGGCTACCGGCTATGACCTTCTCAAGAGCTTCAAGGTTCTGCAAGCCTCGGATTTCCCGATATTCGCAATAGGCTTTGTGGTTTCGTTCATCACGGCGGCGCTGGCAATCAAGTTCTTTATATCTTTATTAGGGCGGATAACCTTTGTCCCGTTTGGTATTTATCGAATCGTAGTCGCAGTTTTAGTGTTGGTGCTGATGCGCTAAACCTTGTGACTTTTTTTACTTTTTCCAAAAATCCGAAGGGCTTTGAAACATCCTGGGCCGTAGTGCGTATCTAATGCATAGCAATTTTGGCGACTCAGCGTTTTGATGGTTGAGTAAGCGACGATTTGCACGTATAATCTAAAGCGAATTATAGATAGAAAGAAAGCTTTAGCCAATTGGGAGCGTGCAACCACCTGTGATTATGATAAGATATGATACGGTACGGCAATTGTAATTCAATTCGCTGGATAGGTTAAAATTACGTAACTACCCAGCGCATGTCATTCTGAGGGACGAGGTTTACCCGGTTTGCTAATTAGCCCGGCCTCAAGTCCCGAAGAATCTCAATTTTGTCAGGTTTGAGATTCTTCACTTCGGCTCTAAGGAGCTAGACGGTAAGCGAGGTAACTGGTCGCCTTCGTTCAGAATGACATGGCTACCAAAACTCTGGGTAGTACAAAGTTACTTGCAAGGCTAAAGTAATTCTCAAAGTAACAAAGTATTGATTGAATCGAGCTAAGGCTCTAAGGATTGGTTCAGGATTAAAATGACCCTCTATTGCCCGAATTGCCATTACGAGTTTGCCCCGGATGACCTCTTTTGTGGTAAATGTGGTTGGGCGCGACCTGCCCCGATTCAAAAATCGCCTACAATGGTTCTAAGCCAGAATCCTCCTCCCAACTCCGCTAACTCTGGCGACGACGAACCCAGCCCGGTCAGTCAGGCGCTGGCGACTGTTCCGCCTTTGCCGGAAGCCGACCCGCACGCAATCACGGCTGAAATTGAAGTTCCGACCTATCTCACCGAAGAAGCCCCCCCGATTGGGGCGCTCGATGGCGACATCACCGACCCTTCCTTGCCCAGCTTCTGGCAATGCACCCAATGTAATACCCTGAACCCAACTGCCGCCGAATATTGCGAAAACTGCGGGGCAGCCAGCCCCAACACCAATCCGGTTAAGCTGGGCCAGGCTGAAGACCTAGTCGCTTTTGCCGATACCTCAACCGTCAAAGTGCCAACCGACCTGATTGCGGCCTTAGCTGCCGAACACGCCGAAACCCGACGAGGCTGGCGGTTCAGGAGTAGCAGCGCCACCGATGAAGGCTTGGCCCGTAAAAGCGGCACTAACGAAGATAGCCAATTTACGCTCGAACTGAGCCGGGCGTTTGAGTCGCGGCGCGAGGAATTCGGTTTTTATCTGGTTTGCGATGGGATGGGCGGGCAAGCCGCCGGGGAAGTCGCCAGCCGAATTGCTGTTGAAACTGTCGCCGGAATAATTCTACAAGAACTGGCCCGGCCCTGGATGAGCGGGGCGACTTTGCGCCATCCCGATGTAGAAAAGGTAATGCAGACGGCAGTTTTGGAAGCCCACAAAGAGCTGCGCGAATATAATCAGCGCGAATTCCGGGATGCCGGGACAACCCTCACGGCCTGTTGTCTGCTGGAAGATTGGGCGGTCTTTGCTAACGTCGGCGATAGTCGCACCTACCTTTTTCGATTGCCAGAACCACCCAGCGATGACCGCGATAAATCTACCGATAAGCTGACCGAAAAGCTGGGCGAAGAGGTCAATCCGAGCGGAGTAACGATTACGGTGCGGCTACCCCACCGCGAAGGCACTACCAACCCATTGAAATTGTCCGAAACTCCTGCCGAAGAGCCAGCAGAACTCTCGCCGCCCAAGCTAAAAATTGAGCGCGTTACTCGCGACCAATCGCTAGTTCAAAATCTGGTAGACCAGGGCGAGATTTCGATAGATGAAGTTTATAGCGACCCGCGCCGCAATGTCATTCTTTACGCCCTGGGTGCGCCGGACGAGAATCTACCGGTAGATATTTATTACCGCGAACTGGAGTTAGGCGATACTGTGCTGCTATGTTCGGATGGATTGTGGGAAATGGTGCGCGATAACCAAATTGCCGAAACCATCGAAACTGCTCCCAATTTACAGGCGTGCAGCCAAAAACTGATTGAACTGGCGAACCTGAACGGCGGGGCGGATAATATTAGTGCGGTAGTTGTGCATATCGAGAAAGATTAAGCAAGAAAGATTAGGCGATGAACTGTCCGGTTTGTGGCAAAGTAATAAAACCCAGCGATGAATTTTGCGAGAATTGTGGCGCAATGCTAAAAGGGGCGGCTACTACTGTTCCCAATTCGGTAAGCGTCACCAGTTCGGGCAGCCCGAAAGGTAAGGCAGCCCTGGCAGGGCGTAAAGCCACCTCGACGGCCTCCAAAATTTGTTTGGTGTGTCAGACTGTCAATAGCGCCCAGGAGGATTATTGTACCAATTGTGGGGCTGACCTCAATGCGACCATTAGCAGCGCGGCTCTCTCCACCCTGCCGATGAGTGCCAGTCCTAATGGGGGCAGCGCCCCGGTAGTAGGTCTGGATGGGCCGACCCCTTGTCCTCAATGCGGCAATATGATTATGCCCAACGATAAATTCTGTCGCAAGTGCGGTTATGCCAGCATTAATCTGGTCAACGCTAAAACGATTGGTGGGGCGGAACGGGGCAATGGGACGAGCCATGCCCACGCCGAACCCAAAATAAAAATCGGGGTCGGCAGCAAGCTGGGCGAAAAAGGCCGCTACGAAATTACTCGCCAGATTGGGGCGGGCGGCATGGGCGCGGTTTTTCTGGCAGAAGACGGAGTCCTCAAGCGCAAAGTGGTCATCAAGGCCCTGTTACAATCGGACGACCCGGAGTTGGTCGAGCTGAGTATCAAGGAGCGCGAATTCCTGGCGGCGGTCAATCATCCTAAAATCGTCAAAATTTACGATTTTTTGCAGATTGACACCGAAGGTTACATCGTGATGGAGTTCGTGAACGGGCACACCCTCTTTAATATGCTGGAAGAACGCGGGCAGCCTTTTACTCCCGAAGAAGCTGTTCGGTATACGCTGGGAATTTTACCGGCTTTTGGCTATCTGCATCGGCTGGGCCTGATTTATTGCGATTTCAAGCCGCAAAATATTATGCTGGAAGAACTCAAGGACGGCACTAAAGATGTCAAGCTGATTGACCTGGGGACGGTTATTAAATACGAAAAAGACCCCCAGGCGGTCTATGGCACCCAGGGGTTTTATGCCCCCGAAGCGGTCAAACAGCCTTCGCCCGAAACTGACCTATATACGATTGCCCGCAGCCTGGCCTATATGGTCAGCCTGATGGACTTAGACCGACCCCAATTTGGGATGCCGCCCGCCGAGCATTACAAAATCTTTCGGGATAACCCGGTCTTGTATCGCTTCCTTTACAAGGCGACCCACCCGGTTGCCGCCAAACGGTTTAGCACCGTCGAAGGCATGACTGACCAACTCGAAGGGGTATTACGAGTACTCGCGGGCGGACAGCCCGGCTTGCCGGTCAGTAGCAAGCTTTTTACCAGTGGTTCGCTGACCACTACTGGTAAGTTGGCGGGCGGGAGTATCGCAGGGCTGAACGAAAAAGATAAGGCTTACGACCTATTGCGACAGGGTGATACGGCCCTCAAAGCCGGGCAGACCAATCAGGCGCTTTCGTTCTATAATCAAGCGGTGGGCCTCAATCCTAATAGCGTGGACGGGCATTTACGGCTGGCGGAATTTTATATGGAACGCAGCCAGTATACTCAGGCTCTTTCCGAAATTACTCGCGTCCAGAAAATCGAGCCGTCTAACTGGAAAATCGCATGGTATACCGGACGTTTGCTGGAAGTCCAGGGCAGTTTGCCCGCCGCCCTCGACCAGTACCGCGAATTAGTCCAGGATTTACCGGGCGAATTGCCGCCTTTGCTGGCCCTGGCCCGCGTCCAAACCAAACTGGCTCAGTACCGCGAGGCCATCGAAACCTATCAGATTATATCGCGGGCCGACCCAGATAATAGTGAAGCTTTGTTCGGCAACGCCTTTTGCCAGATGAACCAGCAACAGTATCAGGAATCAGCTAAAGCCCTGAGCCGGGTCAGCGAGCATAGCGCCCGCTATCTGGAGGCTCAACAAGCCATCTGCGACATCTATCTGTATCAGAAAAAGAAGCTTGAGCCTGCCGACCTGCCGGAAATTTCCACTGCCCTTCGCAATATGGAACTCAAGCAGAGCGATACCTTACAATTCTGGTTGGCGCGGGCCGATTTCTATAAGCAGATGTGGGACATGTCCAGTTCGGCCCAGCTTGCCAAACAAACTTTCCTGTTGCCGCATCAAGACCCTGACCAGGGGGCAAAATCGTTACCCAACAAACGGCAATTGGGCCGTCTAGCCGAGGAAAGCTATGGCGAATATCTCAAGCGAATTCCATTCAACGACCCAGGTCGCGAGCAAATTGTCCGCGAAAAGTTAAAAGTGTCTCCCTGGCGGCTTGTTTGAGGGGAGAAAAGTGGTCAGTGGTCAGTGGTCAGTGGTCAGTAAAATAGTTTTGAGTTTTAAGTTTTGAATTTTGAGTTAAAATTCCAATCATTAACGGTATCTTTTAACCCTTAATGCTTAAAACTGCATTTTACTGATTACTGACCACTGACCACTGACCACTGACCACTGCTAAAGGAGTTTACAGCAATGTTTGAAGTATCCACCTATCAAAATCCGTATTTGCGGGAAGGCGAAACCCGCTTGCAAGCCGTGATTTCGTTAAGCCTGAGCGATACAGTCCAAAGCACCCCGGTGCCGTTGGCCCTGGCGATTGTGATTGACCGCAGCGGCTCGATGGAAGGTCGCAAAATCGAGGCCGCTAAAGATGCCGCCTTGCGGGTTGTCCAGGCCGCCGACTCGACCACCGCCTTTATGCTTGTGACCTTTAACGAAACCGCGAATGTTATAGTTGCGCCCTGTGCCGCCACCCCCGACAACAAACAACGGGCTGTCAATGCGATTAAGGCGATTTATAGCAATGGCGGAACATGTATGTCCACCGGGCTGGCGGCAGTCGCACGCGAAATGAGTACCGCTCAGGGCCGAGTTCGCAAGATTCTCTTTTTGACCGATGGCAAGAACGAGGGCGAAAAACGCGAGGTCTTGCAAAAAGCGGTCTATCAGTGTCGTCAAGCTCAGGTTGAGGTCAGCGCCTGGGGTATTGGTACGGATTGGGACGAGGATGAATTGCGCTTTATAGCTCAAGAAACCAATGGCGAGGCCGATATTATTCCTTCCCCCGACCAAATTGCCGGGGCGTTTGGGACGGCCTTTTCCCAGTTCCAGACGACGGCTGTGACCGATGTTCGGCTGAACCTGTGGACTCCGCAAGGTGTGAAAATTAATTCGCTGCAACAGGTGTACCCCAGTATTCTGGCCTTTCAGCCGACGGTAGACCCGACCAATGCCCGGATTAGTCAGGCTCGGATAGGTTCTTTGACCAGGGGCGACCAGCGCGATTATCTGGTAACGCTGGATATTCCGGCTTACGCGCCCGGTCAGCAATTTTTGATGATTCGGCCCAGTCTGGTCTACAATACCCCTGGACGGGGCGAAGAAGAAGAAAAAACTGACCGCAAAGCCTGGGTCTTTGCTCAATGGACGACTGATTTGCAATTAGCGGCCCAGATTGAACCGCACGTGGCCCACTACACCAACGAGGAGGAGTTGAGCCAGACCATCCGGGAAGGACAGGCAGCGTTGGCGGTAGGCGACAACGAGCGGGCCACCACCTTGCTAGGGCGGGCCTTGCAACTGAGCCAGCAAACCGGAAACGAAAATATGACCAAGATGCTCAATAAGCTGGTGGTCAAAGAGTCAAATGGCACGATGCGCCTCAACAAAAATGCCAGTGCGGTCGAGCGTAAAACCGTAGCCATAAATAGCGGTAAAACCAGTCGGCTGAAATAGCAGTGGTCAGTGGTCAGAGGAATGCAGGGCTGAGTGCTGACTTCCCTAATCGTAAATCGTAAATTTACTGACCACTGACCACTATTCAGAGGGGAAAATGATGACAATCAAATGTCCACAATGTAATTACCAAAATCCAGAAGATGCCGATTATTGCGAACAGTGTGGCGCAAATCTGGCCGTCCCGGTGCCAGCGATTGCTGGAGCGGCGGGGAGTAGCCCGGCAACAGTCGCCAGCCCAGTAGGAAATGCGGTTGGGCCGATGGTCGGCGGTGGGTCGAAAATGACTTGCCCCAGTTGCAATGCGCCTATCGCGTCCGGCGATGAATTTTGTTTTAATTGCGGCACGGACGTGCGCCCCTTGACCGGGGAACAGCCGATTGTACCCGCGCCGGTTGCTGCGACTCCCTTAGCGGCTAATTCGCCCACGCCCGCCCCAGCCGCCGACCCTGAGCCTGAGCCTGAGCCTGACCCTAACCACATGCCGGACGATGCCATCAACAAGGCCTTGGCGGAGATAGATGGCGTGCCAGCGACTCCGGCAGCCCCGGCTGCACCCGAACTAACCCCGGTCAATGCTTTTAGCGCCCCACCCCCACCACCTGCGCCCGCCCCGGTTGCACCGCCCCAACTGGAAAAGCTGGTATTGCAAATCGCCGGGCCACAAGGGGAAGAAATAGTCGAGTGGAAAGGTCGGGAACTGTTGTTGGGCCGGAACGACCCTAAAACCCGGATTTTCCCGGATGTCAATCTGGATGATAGCGCCTCCTCGCGCCGTCATCTGTCGGTCTGGCACGAGCAAGGCGAGGGGCAGTTTTATGCCCAGGATTTGGAAAGCGCCAACGGTACGCTGATAAATGACCGCGATATGAAGCCGGGCGAGCCAACCTTGCTGCACAATGGCGATGTCCTAAAAATTGGGACGCGCTACGTAATCCAGGTACAATTAAGTTAAGCTGAGTTAAGCCAAATTATTTTATTTCTAAACTATTATGGTTATGCCGAATTTTGGGAGTTTGACTCCCGGCGCAAAAGATGCCAAATCACGGGCCGAAGCGGTTCTCAAACGCCGCAATGTGGCTACGGCGATGGTGACAGACCTCGACCTTGAGCTGGAAGACCTCAAAGTCAGTCTGCAACTGGAACAAAAAGATTACCAGCCGGGCGATTTGGTCAAGTTCAAAACCGCCGTAGAACGCGCCCAAACGATTATGGGGCTGATTTATGATGATGTAAACCAGATTGCCGACAACCCCGTGCCGGAGCGGATTAACGAAGGTCAGGTTTACGAACTGTTACAGCCGGTGATGCGAATCGAGTCGCGGGCCAGGGAAACCCGCAGCTGGTTCGAGAAGGCTAACAAAGCCCGCCAGGAATTAGCCGCGCCCCGCGAGAAGGCCGCCGGACAACTGGTCGAAGCCGAACAACGCCGGTTGCAAGCCGAAATCAGTCTGGCGGCGGCCCGCAGCATGGCGGCCCGGCTCAAAGCTGATTATTCTGAAAGCTATCCCAGGGTAGAACAGGCTCTGATAACCGCGACCAGCGAAACCCAGGCCGCTACCCAAATGGTCAGTGCCGCCCGTCAGGAAATTAGTGAAAAGGGGTGGAGTAAATCGCTGGATTTATCGCGCCGGGCCATGACCCTTTTTGAGTCAGCCACTGCCAAGTTTGAGCTGATAAAATCCTCCGAAGGCGAACAGGCCGAAGCTGCCCAGGAAGCCGATGATAATGTAGCGGCAGCTCTGCGGCGGTTAAAAGAAGCCCAAAGCTATCTCAAAACCCAGGCCGCGTTGCTGGCGGCTCCACCTGACTACTACTTAGGGGCGGCGGTGCAACGGCTGGGCGAAGCGCGGCAAGCCTACAAAGCTACCCCCCCGCTCCATATCACCGCCATGCGGCTGGCAAAAGAGGCTATCAGTCTAATTGAACAGGCCCAACGCCAGGCCAACGAAGAAATTCATAAAATTCAGGATAATCGCAACGAAGCCCGCCAGAGTTTAAGCAAGCTAGTCGAAGCCGTTCAAAATTTGCGGATTAGCCTTAATGCCCAGCGCACCGTCCCGGTGAAGGCCAACAAACTGTACGAACAGGCCCGCAACGAGCGTGACCGCCTAAGCCCCCGCGAAACCGAAATTGACTACTTGGCACTTCCCCAACTGGTTGAGCTGACCGCCGCTCTCAAAACCGCGCTCCAAATCGCTCAAGACGGCCTGAAGTTATTGGGAAACTAGACTTCCAGACCCTGTAACTCGCGCTGCCACAAAATTTCTTCCACCCGCGCTATCCCAGCCTTGAGATGCCGCCGAAAGCTGCTGAACGGCACGTCAAGCAGTTCGGCGGCCTGTTCCTGGGTCGCGGCGGGCTGCAAATAGGTGTGATATAGGGCGCGATAATATTTGGCCTCTTTGGGCGAGGCCTGAAGAGCTTCACAGGCGTTTTTCAACATGGTTTGGAGTGCGACTATCCGCTCCGGCAGGGCCGCCCCTGCCTTGACCTGCTCGACCACCAAGCGTGAGCGCAATAACGGATTCTGGTTTAGACCACCGGGTCGGGCATAATCGTGCAACCCGCTATTGACCGCCTCGGTAAATTCCGGGCGGCTCAACACGACTAGCGGGGCTTCGGTCTTGGTCGCGCCAGACCGGGCCGACGGTTGGCTCACAATCTCGCGCTCTTCCATCATCGCCAGCCATACCATCGGGGGTTGCGCCCGCCAATCGTGACCATAAGTGCCATAGGCCCTGCCGTTTATTTCAAAATCTAGTTCGGGCAAACGGGCTAATTCGGTATAACTGAACATCGCCGACCAGAATTCAGGATTACTGCACGGGAAAAAGCTGTAGACCAGCCCCGGCGCGATCATGTAATATTGCAAGGCCGTAACAAAAGTCAGGCTTTGGGTCGCCGATACCGCTTGATAGTTATCACAGGCCATCCAGAAGCGGAAGAATACGGCGGTTTCATCTTCTGCTAACGGTCTATGGCTCGCCAGGAAATCCAAAGCCTTTTTTATTACCGGGTCAATTGCCAGGTCTTCGGCCTCGACCAGGTGTAGCTTTACCATTATCGAAAAACCATCGAGTTGCTGCCGACTATCCCGAAAAACCCTGACACCTTGCGGTTGGCGCGTGAGCCAGTGTTCTGCCACTTTCGCCGAGGCCGGGCCTTCGTACAACTCGACGGTTGCCAGAATTTGGGCAATATCCTGAGGATGCAGACTATCGGTCATCAGCGTCCCACTGGTCTGCCATTCCAGAAAAGGCCGCACCATCGGATTATTACGATGCAAAAAGATATAGTCGAATAACAGGCGCTGTTGCTCTTGGCCTCTGGTACTTGGCAAGCGCCGTCCGTAATAAGCACGGGCGCGATATTGTAGCTCGGCGTACCAATCCGGGTTGCGCCAGCGCAAATCGGCGCTCAAGGCTTCGCGGGCCAAATCGTGCGGGAATAAACCCAGTAGCCCGGAGTCAATAAACGAGAGACCGCGCAACCAGTCAAACAGGTCGTGAACCTCTGGCATTTTCAAGATTTCTGCCAGCAACGGCTCGGTGGTCAGCCGCAACAAGGCACAGGCTTCCAGAGCGGTGCGATGGGCCGGGCCGGGGACTTTCTGGACCAGTTGTTCCAGCAAAGTCTTGACCACATCCGGGGCGGCTTCCGGCTGAAAATGAGCATCGGGATGCTGGGCATACAAGTCTGCCACCAGACACAACGCCAGAGGATGCCCGTGCGTAAAATCTAGCACCGGACGTTGTTGCTCAACCGGAACATTGCGATTGGTCAAATAAGACAGACTCTCGTCGGGGGTGAGATTACGTAGCGGCAAAGTGCGGAAGAAATTTTGCCAGCCGGGGTCGGTACGCCAGGCCGCCGAGGGCGGAGTATGACCCGCCAGTACCACCAGGACGTTTTCGGGCAATTGCGGCAAAAACACTTCGCGCAGCCAGTTATCAATCGGCTTTAATAGTTCGTAGGTATCTATCAAAATTACCTGACGTTGTTGCCGGGCAGCCTCATTTAGGGCCTCCAAAGGCGCAGCGGTCAGGGGCAAACCCATTGCCAGATTTAGAGCGCCCAACAAAACATTAGGGGAAGCCTCGATGTTGCGCCCATCCAGATAGATCGGATTTACCGAGTTTTGGTTACAGAGGGTGATGAACTCTTTTAAGAGGGTGGTTTTACCGACTCCGCCAGGGCCAAAGACGTGGAGTACATAAAATTCCAGCTCAGTCGCATGAATATTTGAACGAAAAAACTCCCGTTCCGCTTCACGCCCGATAAAAGTCCGTTTACGGGCGGCACTCAAATGGTCAGCCAGACGTAATGTCATAGCAACTTACCTCATTTTATTTTCCTGACCGGTTGATGTTATAGATAAGCACAGGCTGGAACGCGACTAACATAATGTTACCACTATATTGTACCACTTCTAATCAGAACGTTCATCATAGCTCGTGCGTAAATTATTATAAAACTAGGTGAATAGTACTAGTCTGGCTCAGAACAGACGGTTATATCACTTGCGAAAGTATCCCTTATTAGTATATTATCTATCTATATAAGGTTCTTTATCCAGACTAAAGTTATATAATGGATATGAATATTCCAGCTATCCAAACTGGGCGCAAGGTGACTTTTTTAATAGAGAAGCGTTCCATGTTGAGGGCGTTAAGCTAGGTAAAGTCACTACGAGAATATAAATATGGCGGAAAAGATTGCGAAAATTTTATTGGCGGACGATGAAGAAGAAATCCTGATGGTTTTCAGCTTCTATTTGCAACGCGCCAATTATGAGGTTATCCTGGCGGTCAATGGCAAGGAAGCATTGGAAAAAGCTCTGGACGAAAACCCGGATATTGCTTTGCTTGACCGAATGATGCCCGAAATGGATGGAATTGAGGTCTGCCGCCGTCTACGCGAGGCGCGTCCTGAGATTTTAATTGTAATGCTGACTGCGATGGGTTCGGATACTGACCGCATCGAGGGGCTGGAAGCCGGAGCGGATGACTATCTGGTTAAGCCCTTTAATCCCAGAGAGTTGGTCTTACGGATACAGGCGCTTTTGCGGCGCACCAAACCCGAACCTGTTCCGGTCAAACCAAAGCGTAGCAAAGCGTCCCTGGAAATTGATGCTCCCGAAATTACCTCGGCCCCCGGCCCAAAAACCGCCCTGGAAACTTTGTTGACCGAGCAGGTTGCTGCCGAACCGAAGCTTAAAATTCGCGTTCCCGGCAATGGACGCAAACCAACTACCATCACCCGCCCAAGTGAGGAAGATTTGGCGGTAACAATTGCCCAGCCCGTCTCCTCTAATCATACCAATTCTAATAGTGCTACTTCTGATAGGCCTACTTCTGAGAATAGCGTTCAGGCCGCCCTTGCCAATAATTTACAGACTACCCTACAAGAAGCTAATCATGCGGCCCAAACCCAGGACATCAGCCGCGCCCGCCAATTGTATTTGCAGGTGCTAAAAGAAGATGCTGGCAACGAAAGCGCCCTGATGTGGCTGGCCTGGTACACCAACGACCCCTATGAGGGTTGTGATTATCTGGAGCAGTTGGTGACAGCCCACCCCGATAACGCCAGAGCCAGGGAGTTTTTGGAAGCCGGACGGCATCGCCTCCTCGAACTAAATCAGCTTATCTCGGACTCGAATGTAGTAAACTACTGGAACGTAGCCGAACAGGTTCAAAAAGACCGCATCAGTCGGGGGGTTGACCCGCGCCCCAATCCGGTTCAGCCAATCGGTCAGCTCTTGCTGCGTAAAGGCTATATCAACCTCGACCAACTCGATACGGCGGTTAGCCTCCACGAAATGTTTAATCGGTTGGGAACACCCAAAAAGTTGGGAGAAGTACTGCTGGAATATGGCTATTTAAATAAAGAGCAACTGGAAGCAGTGCTTAAAGAGCAACGCTCTGACTATAATAATCAGTTTTACTAGACTTCAATCTAAATCAAAATCTGCCAACCCTCGCCAGAGGATTACAACAGTTGCTCCAACGCAACCTCTGTGGGTAGTACGGCCTATATGGTCGTCCTTGAACGCTAAGTAGTCGCTTGGGTCTGAAGAATTACCTCGCATTTTTTTCTATTCAAAGATTGATATTATCGAAAGCAGAAGCATTGGAAAAGTGTCGTATGAAACGACCCTTTTCGTTGATGGAAAAGGATAGCTATAGAAACGCCAAAATACTTTGTTTTTACACTTGACAAACTAAGCTGTCAATGTTATTCTTAAAATAAAGTTAAAGCACTTCGCTCAAGCTATAAATACAGTTTACAAATCTAAAACTTGTTTAAATCAATCTGACACATCACAACTATTATTAATGCTCAAAATTACTACGATGGCTAAAGAACCGGTCAGCGAACACGAGCAAATAATTTGGGCTACTGCCGGGCGGCGTGAAAAAGAAAGCGCCGATGTCCGGCTTATGGGCGAGCTTAATCGCTCGATTGTGTTGAACATGATTCGGCAGGAAGGCACGATTTCGCGGGCCGAAATTGCCCAACGCACCAAACTCAGCCGCTCCGCCGTTTCCAACATTATCAACAGCCTCTTGGAAGAAGGGCTGGTGCAGTTTAGCGGAATTGGCGAAAGCAATGGCGGACGACGACCCGAAATGCTCAATTTCAACTATTCCGCCGGATATGCCCTGGGGGTAGATGTCGGAACTAATCACCTGATTGCGCTTGTGACCGACTTGGAAGGCAATATTGTTGCCGAACAATCCCGCCCTTTTAATATAGACATCGGGCCGGAAAAAGCTCTGCCCCAGGTTATCGAATTTGTCCGACAGACTCTGGCGGTCAGTGGAGTGCAGTATAGCCGAGTGGTAGGCATCGGAATGGGCGTACCTGGCCCGTTGGACTATACTACCGGTACCGTAGTTGCACCGCCGATTATGCCCGGTTGGGACAAATTTCCGCTGCGCCAATATCTGAGCCAGGAGCTTAGTTTGCCCGCTTTGGTCGAAAATGATGCCAATTTGGGGGCCGTGGCCGAGCGCTGGCGTGGGGCGGCCCAGGGTTTTCAACATCTGGCCTATGTCAAAATCGGTACGGGGATTGGCTGCGGCCTTATGGTAGATGGCAAAATCTACCGGGGACAGCGCGGCAGCGCCGGAGAAATCGGGCATATTACTATCACCCGCGACGGTCCACCCTGTAAATGTGGCAGCTATGGTTGTCTGGAAAGTATGGCGGCAGCTCCGGCTATTCTCAATCGGGTACGCCTGGCGATTCTGGCTGGCCGCGAAACCTGCCTGACCACTACGGTAAACATAGCTGAAATGACTCCCCAGCACATTGCTACCGCCGCCGAACAAGGCGACAAACTGGCGCGGGAAGTGCTGGAAGATGCCGGGCGCTATATTGGGATTGCCCTGGCTAATCTGGTGAATCTCTTTAATCCCGGCATTATTGTGCTGGGGGGTGGGGTTGCCTCAGTCGGAGAACTATTGCTGAACCCAATCTGGGAAACAGTTCGCGCCCGTACCCTGATTGCCAACTATGACCAAACCCAGATTGTGGTCAGCCGCCTCGGACGGGAAGCCGTCGCCCTGGGAGCGGTTTCGCTAGTCTTGGAAGAGGTTTTTCGCCGTCCGGGGCTGGCATTAGTGGGGAACTGAGCGCCTGGGAGTGGGGATGCTAGTTTTGAGTTTTGAGTTCGGATAAAATTGCCAACTACTTCTGAAAATACTCGCCTGGGGTACAATACTTTGTTGTCTTGGCGGACAAAGATTAAGACCGGTTTATAACTCAGTTTTTGCGAAATATAATTACGGTTTACTGGCTTTGACGGATAAACCGATTGCTTATATTATATCTATCACTCCTTTGTTTACCCGTTGTTTTCAAAGGTTGATTGATTTAGAGTAGTTCAAAGGTGAAAGTTCATTCTCTGAAGGAGGAGAAGCTGTGACCAAAAAATTGTACAAGCGCATGGCGCTGACGATGGTACTGGTAATGTCGGCGATGGCGTTGGCCGCCTGTGGCGACCCAACCGCGACCCCCGTACCTGCTACCACTGCGGCGGCAACGACGGCGGCTGCCGCGACGACTGCCGCCGCCGCCGCAACGACTGCCGCCGCCGCCGCAACGACTGCCGCTGCTGCGACGACTGCCGCTGCCGCGACTACTGCTGCGACAACCGCTGCCGCTGCGACGACTGCGGCTGCCGCGACTACCGCCGCTGCCGCGACGACTGCCGCCGCCGCCGGCGCTGCTTTGCCCAAAGTTAGTGGCAAGCTGACGGTGTGGCATGCTTACGGTTCGGGCGGAAGCGCCGAAGGCAAGGCTCTGGACGAAGCCCTCAAGCTGTTCAAAGCCGACAACCCGGACGCACAGTTGACCGTGCTGGACGTGCCGTTTGACCAACTCTTCAACAAGTTCAAGCTGGATGCCGCTTCCGGTTCTGGCCCGGACCTGTTCATTGCCCCCAACGACAGCCTGGGCGACCTGGTTCGCGCCAAGTTGTTGCTGAATGTGGACGACAAACTCAAGGGCAAGCTAGAAAACGTCTTGCAGGTCGCGGTTGATGGCTCAAAGGTAGACGGCAAGCTGTATCTGGTGCCAGAATCGCTCAAGGCTGTAGCTATGTACTACAACAAGAGTAAAGTTGCCAACCCGCCCAAGACCACCGACGAAATGCTGGCGGCGCAAAAGGCTGGCGCGAAATTCGGTTTCCAGGAAAGCGGCTATCATAACTATGGTTTCTGGCAGGCTTTCGGCGGCAAGCTGTTCGATGATACTGGCAAGTGTATCGCTGACCAGGCTGGTTTCACCGAAGCTCTGACTTTCCTCAAGGATATGAAAGGCGCAGGCGCTCAGTATTTCTCAGACGGCGACAAGTTTGCCCAGGCTTTCCAGACTGGGACGTTGGACGCGGTGGTAGAAGGCCCCTGGAAGAAGGATGACTTCCAGAAGGCGTTGGGCGACAAACTGGGGGTAGCCTCGGTCCCGGCAGGCTCCAAAGGCCCGGCTGGGCCGATGACCGGAGTTGACGGCTGGCATATCAATGCCAACACCAAAAACGCCGATGGCGCGGTCAATTTCGCCCTCTACATGACCAGTGCCAAAGTCGAGCAAATCTTTATTGACAAAGCCAGCCACATCCCGGCTGACAAGACCTTGAAGGTTGCCGACCCTCTAACCCAGGCTTTTGCTACTGCGGTTGCGACTGGCTTCCCGCGCCCGCAAGCGGCAGAGCTGACCGCTTACTGGGATAACTTCGGTAACGCGATTGCGGCAGTCGTCGAAAAGGGGACTGACCCCAAGACCGAAGTCGCTAACGCTTGCTCGGCCATGAACAAGGCCAACAAGAAGTAAGTTTTAAGTTAATCTCAGATTGAGGAATTCCCATGGGAATTCCTCAATCTGAGATTAACTTCAGAGGCTATTTCAATCGGGGCATGATTTTGTAGGGGTGGTGCTTGCCGCGCCCGGCATGCCTCGATAAGGGCGCAGCAAGCACCGCCCCTACCAGTTAGGTGTTTAGTGTTACCAATAAAGCTTGCAGCTTGGATACAAGCGTGCTATGCTCAACCAACCAATTCTTTTATAATACCAAAGCTAAAAATTATTGTTAAATGAACTTTTGGCCGGTGCTAAGTTCAGCTTTTGGCTTATCAAATCCCCGGTCAGGTTGCAGGATTTATATTACCGTGACAGGTGATAATTAATGTCTCATCGAGGAGTGGTTTATGGCTACAGAAAATAAGGCGGAGCGAATATCAACCTCAGCCTCAATTGACCGGCCCAGTTTTTGGTATCGTAGCCGTGAAACCCGCACGGCCTATTTTTACCTACTGCCCGCCGGTATCATTATGAGCTTTATCAGTTTCTGGCCGTTGTTTTATCAAATCTGGTTGTCCTTTACCGATTTCGGTCTGACCAATCTCAGGAAGGGCAGCGACCCGGCTCACTTTATCGGCCTGGAAAACTACGCCAATATCCTTTCGGGCGATGTCGTTAAGGCCAACATTCCAACCTTCGATTTTTGGCGCATTCTGTTCTTTAACCTCTTTTGGGCGGCCTCTAACGTGGTGTTGCACATCGTCATCGGGGTGCTTATCGCGGTATTGCTCAATATGGAGGGTTTGTGGTTCAAGCGGTTTTATCGGGCGGTCTTTATTCTCCCGGTAGTCATTCCTCCCTTGATTATCGGGACGGTCTGGAAAAATATCTTTGAAACCACCAACGGCCCGATTAATGGGCTGTTGCGCGGGCTGGGCGGGCTATTCGGCGTACCTGCCGCGACTTTTAATATTCCCTGGCTGGAACAAAGTCAACCCCATCTTGGCCCGCTCCCGTTGGCCTATTTCGCGCTGCTGACCGCGAATGTCTGGTTGGGCTGGCCGCTCAACTCAGTAGTAGCCACTGGCGCTCTGCAAAGTATCCCTAAAGATTTGTATGAGGCGGCGACGGTAGATGGCGCGACTGGCAGCCAGCAATTCTTCAACATTACTGTCCCGATGCTCCGCCCAGCAATGATTCCCTTCGCGGTTTTTGGCTTTATTACCACCTTCAACCTGTTCCATCTATCTTACTTTATGTCGGAAGGCAAGCCTTTTGGCGAAACCGAACTTCTGGTGACGCAAGTCTTCAAGATAGTGAACGGCGGTAATACCAATTTTGGGATTTACGGTTTTGCGGCGGCATTCTCGGTGTACATGTTCTTCATTTTGCTGGTCATCTCGCTGTTGACGAACAAATTCACGAAAGCCACCTCCAGTGCCGATTTATAGCCTGTAGCAATATTGCGAGGAGGAATTCAAGTTATGGCAATAAATAATACAATTGTGCCACAGGCTAAAACCAGGGTGAAAGTCCCCAGTATCCAGCCTAGTCGCCGCTTACCAATGGGCAAGCAAATTCTATATCAGGCGATTTGCCTGACTATCGCCTTTACGGTGCTGTTTCCGATAGTGTGGGTTTTTGCCCTGTCGCTGACTCCTTTGAGCGAATCGCGGCCCAAAAACTTTTTCCCGGATACGCCGACCCTGGAAGCCTATGGGCGGGTGTTAGAAAAGCCGACTAATAACCCGGTAAGTTTTTGGGAACTGGCCTTTAACAGCTTCAAGCTGGCGGCGAGTACCTCTTTTTTCTCGGTTTTAATCGGGGTGGCGGCGGCCTATGCTTTTTCACGCTTCAAATTCAAGGGCCGAGCGTTCCTGATGCTGGCGGTGCTGGGGGTTTTGATGCTTCCGGCAGTGGCGACAATTGCGCCGCTCTATACCCTGCTGAACTCGATTATAATTGGCGGCGACGACGGCTTTAATCTGCGTAATTCGCTGTGGGGGGTCGGGCTGGCGATTACTTCCGGCCTGTTGCCGTTTGCGATCTGGAACTTGAAAGGCTACCTGGATACTATTCCCAAAGACTTGGAAGAGGCCGGGATGATTGACGGGGCGAACCGCAATCAGATTTTCTGGCGGATAATCCTGCCGCTCTCTGCCCCGTCGTTGGCAGTAGTGGCGCTCTTTGGGTTTATCGGCGGTTGGACTGAATTTGCCTACTCCTGGCAGTTCATGAGCAAACCGGAAGACTTTACGATGGCAATGGCGCTGGCGGGGATGTCGGGTCAATACGCCCGAACTACCCCCTGGCCGCTCTTTTCGGCCTTCGCCATTCTGGTAGCCCTACCAGTCGCCATCGTCTATCTGTTGCTGCAACGCTACATTGTCTCCGGCCTGACCAGCGGAGGAATTAAAGGGTAATTATAAGTTATGAGTTTTAAGTTTTGAATTGGTTTAATTCAAAACTTAAAACTCATAATTCAAAACTCCACAAATTGGTTTGGCTGGTGGAAATTGCGGAAGCGCCTGCGGCTATCACTTCGCGGATAGTCGCGGGCGTTTTTATTAGGCCACTGGCAATCACCGGTTGGCGGACATCGCGGGCCAGTTCTTCCCGGATATAAGAAACCGCGACCCCTGGCATCATTTCTACCGCATCGGGCTTGAGGCTATTGACCAACTGAATGCCGGTGGTATAGGCCGCCGAGTCGAGGACGAACATTCGCAGAATCGAAACCAGACCCAGACTGCGGGCCTCCTTTACCAGATTCGAGCGAGTGCTGACGATGCCGCTAATTCCGAATTGCTGTTTGAGATAGGTCAATCCGGCTCGGTCCCGCCCAATTCCCTCAATCAAATCTATATGCAGCAAAAGATAAAGCTTGCCCTGGCCCAGACTCATCATGCGCTCCACATCGAAAATATCGCCTTTGAGCATAATCGCAGTAGGTAGACCCAGTTCCAAAACCAGCGGCAAATCTGCCGGACTCCGCAAGGCCGGGATAACTTGCCGCCGGAAAATATCCGCCGGTAACGTCCCAGCCTCATTTTGGCTCATAAGTTTACCTCAATCCTTATATTTTGGGACTTTTGCCTGGAAATAGGCTGAAGCCCAGCAAAGTTATATTACCTAAAGCATTAGGCTACCAGAGTTTTTTGGAGTTCATCCGAAAGCTTTTCCAAATCAACCGTAGTGTTTTTAATATCAAAGCTGCCGTCGGCGGTCTGGCGGGCGATTGAGCCAACTTCTTTGAGGGCTTCCACTGCCCGGTTAGAGGCGGTAAACTGCTGCCCGGTAGCATGGCTGATTTCTTTGGTAAGCTCTTTCAGGCTGTCCAGAATATGTTCAATCCGGGTAACTTCGGACGAACTTTGATGAATCGCCTGGGTAAGTTTTTCACTGGCGCTCTGGCTTTCCTGCGACACCAGGAGGGCCGACATAGTAGCATCCTGTCCGGCTTCCACCGAAGCCGCCGCTTCGCGTACTCCAGTTTCCAACTGGTTCAAGATGCTGCCTACCTCACCGCTGGCCTCAATACTGCGATTAGAAAGCGCCTTGACCTCGTGGGCGACAACTGCAAATCGCTCACCATATTCGCCCGCGCCAGCCGCCTCGATTGCCGCGTTCAGGGCCAGCAGATGAGTTTCATCGCTAATCCCGCGCAAAATTGCCAGCACCCGCTTGATGTCGCCGGAACGCGCTCTCAGACTGCTCAAGATTTCCATCAGCTCGGTGTAGAGCTTGCTAACTAGCTGGTTGTTGTAAATCGAACGTTCGACGGCCTGACGGCCCTCTTCGTTGGTCTGTTCCACCGCGCTGGTTGCAGTCAAAATCTGGAAGGCCGCCACCTGAGCATCTTCGGTCAGGGTGTTAATATGACTGGAACTATCGCTGATATTTTGGGCCGTCCGGGTTAATTCTGAAAGGGTGTTGGTCACTTCAGACAAAGCTGAAACTTGCTGTTGGCTGCCGATGACCTGCTGGTTGGTCGAAACATTTAGCCCCGCCGTCACCGACATAATTCGTTCGGTCACAGTTTGCCCAAAATGGCGCTTGCCCTCAATATTGGTAAGGGCAGTCTTTAGTTCCCGGTTCTGTAGATTGATTAGCTGGAGGCTGCGCCGACTTATCTCACACTGATAACAAAGTATCCCGCTAATAATTAACACAAACAGGACGTGCAGAAAGTAGATTACCAGATTGGGGTTGGGGGCATACACGACATAGAAAGCCTCCATCAGCCCATAAAGATGATGGATGGCAACCGCAAAGGCCGTGATTATTATCACCCGCCAGTCATAATAAATCGAAAACGCCACCAATACCGCGAAAACATGAAAATGAAGTTCGATTAACCCGCCCGACAGGTGAATAAAAGTAGCCGAGTAGATTACATAGGCTATCGCCAGAACACTGCGGCTCAAAAGGGTTCCCGGCCTGAAATAGCAAACCCCCAGGCTGATTATTGTAGCCGCCGCCCCCGCCCAGATTACGTGAATATGGTTATCCAGGATACTCCATATTAGCGTAATCCCAAAATGTAAGCCCAGCACCAAAAGTAATACTTTATCTTTGCTGTACTGCGAAGTTTTTAGAATCATGTAACTCTACCCCCATTAATCAATTGACCCGTCTGGTCAATTTTACCCTATCAACCTTAACAGTAACATTACCCTGATTTAGATTCTTTTTAATACTCTAAAGCTATGAAAAAGCAGGCTAAATCTTTACTTGCCAAACTTTGATTTGCAGGATTTTCGCTTGAAAGTGGACAAAAGCCCGGCGGATTTATATGTTTGAAAAGGTTAATAAGCATTTTTCAAGCATATAACCAGGGTGCTTTTTGGGATGGCAAAAGTTTCATCATACCAGGAAATTTCGACGGCGCGAAATTCCTAATCTCTTACAGGGGATAGATAATCAAAAAGTATTCAGAAGATAGCACGAGTTGTGAATTACGTCAATAGCGATTAATAGCCATAGCGAGCGTTGGACTGGCGGGCATTGTTCAAAACTGTCCCAAGTAGATTGACATGAACTTTCTCAAGCTGAATTTTGGCCTCACGGGCATCATCGCGGTTGGTCTTCCCGGCCTTGAGAACCAGCAACGCCCCATCCAGACGGGTCGCCAGCACTGCCGCATCGGTCACAGCCAGCACCGGGGGGGCATCGAACAGCACAAAGTCGGCCTCACTTCGCAAAAGCTCAATTAATTCTCGCATCAGACTTGAGCCGAGCAATTCCGCCGGATTGGGCGGTAATGGCCCACTGGTTAAGACCCGCAGATTTGGGACGCTAGTCTGGATTAGCGGCAAATCCCCAAAGGTCAAAAAGCCGGACTTAGCTTTGGCACTGGCATTGGTCGAGGCGGCGCTCCCGGCACTGAGTAAGGCACTGGTCAAGCCTTGCTGGTTGGGCAGGGCAAAGATAGAGTGTAGGGCCGGGCGGCGCAAATCGGCATCCACCAAAATTATCCGGCTGCCGACCTGGGCAAAAGCGACTGCCAGATTTGCCACCGCCACCGATTTATCCTCGCCGGGGCGCGAACTGGTCAAAAGCAGCGTCCGAATCGGCTTCTCGATGCTGCTAAACTGGATATTGGTTCGCAAAGTCCGATAGGCCTCGGCTGCCGGAGAGCGAGGGTCAAGCAACGTCACCAGATTTGCCGGGCCGGGCGCAACCTCAGCTTTAGCGCCAAAATTTCTCAATTGTAAGCTCAAGCGAAAATACTCCTTTAACAGTGGTCAGCGGTCAGAAAACTTACAATTTACGATTTGCGATTGGGGAACTCAGTCCCCCGTCTTCTGCCTTCCGCCTTCCGTCTTGAATTTCCTTCGACCCATGACCGCGCCAGGCGGGTACAGTCCCTAGCACCTTTAGGCCGGTAAACCGCTCGGCATCTTCTTCATAGCGAATCGTATTATCGAAAAACTGGACGACAAAAATCAGAATCAGACCGACAATCAGACCTAGGCCCGCCCCTGCCGCCGTGTTCAGGTTGGTGCGAGGCGAAGAAGGGCGGTCAGGAACGGGAGCGCGGGAAGTTTTCTCAAAGAAGATTTTCGAGTCGTCCGGCACATTCGCCAGTTTCGCCAGATTATCATCCCGAATAAGGTCGGCGGCGGTATTGGCAATCGCAGCGGCCCGTTCTGCTTTGGTATCGCTGACCGTGATAATCAGGGTATATTCATCGGGCTTGGGTTGGGCTTTAATCTTGCCAATAAGTTGGTCTGGGCCGAGGTCGAAGCGTCCGCGCTGGTCAATTCGGGCGGCGGTATCAGTCGAGGTCAGGGTAGCTGCCGCCAACCGTCGGACTTCCGACTTGATGGTATTATTCAAATTCTCATCGGGCTTGGCGGGATTACCGACAATTTTTACGCTCGACTCGTAAATCTGGGGCTGGGCCACACTATAAAGATAGGCCGCTGCCGCTGCCGCCAGTGTTACCAGAGCCGCCAACCACCAGCGTTTGCGTATAATGTTAAGGTATTCTCGCAGTAGCATATAATAATGACCTTAATCTAGCGGGTGGAAGCGCGTTCCCGGTCTTTTTGAGCTTGCAGCGCCAGTAGTCGGGCGTTAGCCAAAGTATCATCGTCTTCACCACTCGGCAACGTGATATTGGCCGGATTTTTGGAGCGTTTGACGGGCGGAATAGCCCCCAACACGGGTAGACCTAAAGTTTCTGCGACCTCGGATTGGGTTCTGATAGTGTGGTCGAGATAGGCCAGCAAAAAAGCCAACCCAATTCCGGCGATAAGCCCCGCCAAAACCCGAACTCCCGCCAGCAGCAAAGTGCGTCCACCGCTCAGGTTAGCCTGAGTGGGCATATCGAGAATATTGGCATTAACCTGACGGGGTTTGACAAAGTCGCTGGCCCGGTTTTCCAAAATATTGGCTACGGCGCGGGCAGTTTGCAGGGCGGTAGTCTGGTTGGGATGATTAATCGTAATCGTCAGGATGCGATGTTTGCTCTCGGTAGAAACCATCCCCTTGAGTTCATCCGGGCTGAGGTTGATGCTGGCCTCTTTAAGCTGGTCGGCTACCTCAGTCATGAAGGTATTGCCGGAGAGAATTTTGGTAAATTCGTCGGCAGCATATTCGCTGGAAGCGTTGGCATAATAGCCGGAGTAGGTATCGTTGGAGCTGGGAATTTGCACCAGATTAACCACCGTGACGGCCTGATAGGTCGGACGGTTGGTAATATAATACTGATAGGCCACCGCCAGACCAATTGCCAGAAGCACAACTACCGGGATCCAATAGCGCCGGATGATTTGCCAGTAAAGCCTGAGTTCCATAAGAAAATAATTGCCTTAAATGCTACCAACCGTTAGCGCCGGGCGCAAGTGTACTCGCCGGTAACTCCCCGTGCTTGCGTCCCTGATGCTCATCCCAACGGCTGGCAACGTATTCCCCGAAGCGGCGACAGAATAGCTCACGGTCAAAATTCTGGGCATAGCGCCGAATAGCCGCCGGTCTAAACCGGTTAGACTGTCGCTCGAAGTGACGGACTGCGCCCGCCAGGGCTTCCGGGGTCTGTTCTTCAAAAAAGAGGCCGTTTTCGCCCTCATGGACGGTTTCCGCCGGACCGTTCTGCCGAATGGCAATTACTGGCGCACCGCCCGCCATCGCTTCAATTGGGGTAATCCCAAAATCTTCCGCTCCAGCCTGGATAAAAGCCCGACATCGGCTGTAAAGATAGCGGACCTGGTCATCCGGCAAATAGCCCAAAAATTCGGTTTTTGGCCCGGCTATCTTTTTGAGGGTTGCCAGGTCACGGCCCGTCCCGACCACTTTAAGCGGCAAGTCCAGGTGCTTGAAAGCCTCGATTACTATATCGGCCCGCTTGTAAGGAACCAAGCGTCCGACCCACAGATAAAAGTCGTCGCGGGGACTGTTATCAAACGGAATTTGCCCGGTTTCCACCGGGGGGTTAATTACCACCGAATCGCGCCCCCAAAACTTGGCGATGCGCCGAGCTACCGTCTGCGAATTGGCGACATAAAAGTCAGGTCGCCCGGACGAGTTGACATCCCAGAGTCTAACACGGTTCAAAACAATTGGCAAGACCGCCTTAGCCACCCGGTTCAGTCGCTCGCGCTGGGCGTAGTCCTCGTATTGCCAGACAAAGCGCATAGGAGTGTGACAGTAGCAGATATGCAAGGTATCTGGCCCGGTAATCACCCCTTTGGCCCAGGCCGACGAACTGCTGATGACCAAATCATACTGCGATAAATCGAAGCTCTCGAAGGCATAGTTATAAAACGGCAAATACACCTGGTGGTGCTTCATAACCCCCGGAAATTTTTGCATAAAGGAGGTAATAACCGTCCGATGGTCGAAACGATGCAGCACCGCCTCCGGGTCATAAATCGAAGTATAAATCGGGGCATCGGGATACAGTTCACAAATCGCTTCCAGCACCCGCTCCGCCCCACCATATTGATTTAAGTAATCGTGAACAATCGCAACTTTCATCTTCTTTAGTGCTGAGTGCTGAGTGCTGAGTGCTGAGTATTGCTCCTGCGAAGCTTTATTTTTACCTACCAGGGTCAAATGCTTGATCAATTGTTCCCCTTACCTTCCCCTTTACCTTTCGCCGCATCTCTTTGTCTTGCGACAGAAGCTCTTAGACCTCCGATAATAACCCTAACTTCTTTAGTTAGGCAAATAATTGCTTAAACCGTGCCAACTGCAAGTAGCCTGCATCTACCCACTTCTTTCTACTTAATCCCTGCAATCTAAAATCTCTGTTCATCCCGCCTGAATTTGGTAGGGGCAATCCCTTGTGGTTGCCCTGCCGCCAAAGGCGGCTATTAATTAACGGCTACCTATCATCACCCCTTTAGCGTATATCAAGCGGACAAGTACAATCTAAAATCTCGAAAGACCCTCATCCAAAACTCAACCCCCCGACCCCTAGTAAGCCCCATCCCGTTTGAGGACGGCGGGTAGGGTGCGTAACAGAATCTTGAAATCCACCCACAACGACCAATTTTCGGCATAATAAATATCGAGGCGGACGGTTTCATCAAATTTCAGATTGCTGCGTCCGCTAACCTGTGAAAGCCCGGTCAAGCCGGGAGTCACTTCCAGGCGGCGAAAGTGCCATTCGGCGTATTGCTCAAGTTCCCGCTCCAAACCGGGACGCGGCCCAATCAAGCTCATCTGGCCCAGCAGAATATTGAAAAGCTGGGGCAGCTCATCCAGACTGTTGCGCCGGATAAAGCGGCCTATCCGAGTGCGGCGCGGGTCGTCCACCATTTTGAAGGTCGCTCCACCAGTTTGATTAAACTGCTTTAGTTCGTCAAAGCGGGCATCGGCATCAATATACATCGAGCGAAACTTGAAACAAGTAAAGCGTCGTCCGTACTTGCCGATGCGGGTCTGGCGCAAGATAATCGGCCCTGGCGAATCGAGCCTGATAGCTATCGCAATTACCAGCATCGGAATTGCCGCCAGGGTAATCCCAATCAACGCCAGCACAATATCACTGGCCCGTTTGACCAGATAATTCCAGCCAGTCAGCCGATTATCCTTGATGCCAATTAAAGGCACCCCATTCAGTTCCTGAAAATCGAGGGTATTGACCTGCAATTCAAAAACATCCGGCACCAGGCTAAATTTTAAATCATGCTCGTAACTAAGGTTGATGACCTCGTTAATATCCTCGTGCATAGTTGCGGGCAGGGCTACAATTACTTCGTCCACCTGATATTCGTCCGCCAGACTGCCCAACTGGTCGAGACGACCCATGTGCGGCACGGGCTGTCCATTGCGATAGTAAATCGGCATCGTCCATTCCGAGAAGCGTTTTTCGTTATCCACATAGCCGATAAGCCGCAGACCCAAATTTGGGTTATCAATTACGGCCTTCATGATGCGATTCGCCGGGTCAGTCGCCCCAACCACCATTACATTGCGTACTCCGATACCGCGCCGCAAGAGGCTACGCTGCACCCGCCGCACTCCAGCCCGTTTGAGACCGAGCAGCACTATCGAGATTGGAAACAGATAAAGATACATCAGGCGGGAAATTTCGAGTGGGCGCAGTACAAAGATTATGGCAATCATTGCCAGCACGGTATAAGCGGCAGCGCTGGCAAGCAAGCCTAGCTCATCTATCAGGGTGACGGTGCGCGACAAGCGATAAAAGCCCTTGAACTGGAGCAGAACAAAGAAAATGGCGACAAAGCCCGCCATGCTGCCAAAATAGGCCGAGAGAGGTACTTGATTTTCTTCCGGGATTTCCGCGCCAAACCGGAGGGTATAGCGCAAATGGTAGGCGATAACGAAAGTCAGGGTCAGCAAAAGCAGGTCTATCACCATGCGGGCCACCACTTTCAGGCGGGTGCGCTGGGTACCGCGTTTGTGGGGGTGCGGTTCAAAGCCAGGACTAGAGCTGTTTAAATCGTCCGGGGGCGGTTCCGCCTGCCGGGAAAGCAAGAGTTGTATTTGGGTAGTGGCCCGCGAAGGGCCGGGGACAGTCCGCAGTCGTTGTGAGGCCGCCGGGGTTTGATTATAGGCGTTATAAACTTGATTGGCATTGGCTTTATAAGCCGAGCCTTTTAATCGCAGCCGGGCGGCGGTTGGGTGATGCCGCATCTCACTCAAAAATGCATTCCTCCCTCGTCGTGCAAAGCAAAATCAGGCTCAAGGCCAGTTCAATACACGACCTAAGTATTTTCGTCGTTACCTATTCCAACGAGCATGTTCCAGCGTGGTTACTTGACGCAAAGATTGCTTTTAGCAACCTATTCCGGCAGGCTAACCCGAACCTTCCAGCGCGCAAACTTGCTAACGAGATGAAACTTAAAGGTAAGCAAGCAGGGTCATTTGTGGTATTATAGCATACTGTTGGAAGATGTAAAAACAACAGGAATCAGGAGCTTATGTTAGTCTTACCTCGACCGGATTATCGGTCAGAAGCGGTAATTCGTACCGCCCATGTCTGTATTCACGGTCATTTCTATCAGCCTCCCCGCGAGGACCCGTTTAGCGGACAAATTCCGCCTGAGTTTGGAGCTGAACCGTTTGCCAATTTTAACGAAAAGATTCACGCCGAGTGCTACCGTCCTAATGCCCTGGACGGCAACTTTGAGCGCATCAGCTTTAATGTCGGGCCGACCCTGGCGACCTGGATTGAACAGTATGACCCGGAAACGTATGCCGCGATTATTGCGGCTGACCGCGCCAATTGCCAGCACTACGGCTATGGCAACGCTCTGGCCCAGAACTATAACCACGTTATTTTGCCTTTGATGAAACCGGAAGATGCCCGTCTGCAAATCGAGTGGGGCATTATGGATTTCGAGCGGCGCTTTGGGCATCGCCCGGAAGGAATGTGGCTGGCGGAAACCGCCGCGAGTACCTGGGTTCTGAATTTAATGGCCCAGGCCGGTCTAAAGTTTGTGATTCTCGCGCCCTGGCAGGCCAATGCCGCTACCGTCGAGACCATCAATATGGGCGAGCGGGCGATTATGCAGAGCCGCTTGCGCCAGCAGATGATTGACCGATGGCGACTGGAAGCCATGCAAAACTTGACCCAATTGCGGGATGCCGGGTCTAACCCGGAGGAAATCGCGGCCCAGGTACAGCATATCCATGATACCTTGCCGCATCTGCCGGAGCGCGTGCCGGAAAGCTATGATGTAAGTGAGCCGTATATCGTAGAATTGTCAGAAGGCCGCCGCATCATCGCTTTTTTCTATAACGGCAAGCTGAGTGGCGATATTTCGTTTAATCAGGAAGCGACTAACGATGCTGACCGCTTTGCAAATAACTGGCTGCTGCCGGAAATTAACCAGGAAAAGCTGGCCCGCCACGAGTCCCAACTTTTGCTGATTGCCACCGATGGGGAACTTTATGGACATCATCAAATCTATCGTAATCTGTTCCTCAAACATCTGACCGAAACCTCAATCGAGGAAGCGGGCCTGAGTTTGACCTTTCCTTCCCGCTATTTGCGGGAACATCCGCCCCGCCGCCGTATTCGTATCCATGATGATTCCAGCTGGAGTTGTCATCACGGGGTGGAACGCTGGTCACGGGGCTGCGGTTGTACCTGGGGCGATAGCAGTTGGAAGCCGGTGCTGCGCCAGGCTTGCGAAATGCTGGCGGAAGAAGTAGACCGGGTATGGGCCAGCTATGCCCCCCGGCTTTTCAAAGACCCGGCGGTAGCCCTGCGCGAGTTTCTGTTTGTGTGGCAGGGCGTAACCTCGGAAGAGGAATTTTGCCAAAAGCATTTCAAGCGTCCGTCCGAAAAAGATACGATGTCGCTGCGGCTCTTGAAAGCTCAGTTGTACAAACATCAAATGTTTACCAGTTGTGCCTGGTTCTTCGAGGATTTAGACCGAATTGAGCCAAAAAATGCTCTGGCAGCTTCGGCGATTATTTTCCGGCTGATGGGACGCTTGTTGCGAAACGGGTTGCGCCAGGACTTCGAGGCAACCTTGCAGCAGGCGGTCAGCCAGCATACCGGGCTGAATGGAGCGCAACTCTACCGGCGCGGGGTGCGACGCGCCACCAAACAAGGGACGCTTCAGCATTTGCCGGAACACGAACCAGCTCTCGACCAGAGCGAGGCCAGCGAAGAAGTTTTATCAAATCAGGAAGCAGTAGCCTAGACCATTTACGATTGGGGGGATGCCAGTGGAGCAGTATGCAATTGGAGTTGACCTGGGCGGCACCAAGATTCTAGCCGGGGTAGTCGAGTTGGAAACCGGCAAGGTCATCGCTTCGTCCAAGAAAAAAACGGTTGGCACCCATAAAGATGCCAAAAACAAGGATAAAGAGAGCCGGGAACGAGAAAACGACCTGGCCCGACGAATTGGCGATGCGGTGGACGAAGCGATTGCGGCTTCGGGGTTGCCGCTCAGTACTCCGTTCAACGGAATCGGGGTCGGCGCAGCGGGGCAGGTAGACCGCAGTGAAAAGATATTGGTCTTTGCTCCTAATCTGGGGGTGAAAAGCAATTATCCGCTCGGCGCTCTATTGGCGGAACGTTTCAAGCTGCCAATTGTGCTGGGTAACGATGTCGAAGCCGCCACCCTGGGCGAATTGCGCTTTGGGGCGGGGCAAGGCTGCGGCGATTTTGTCTGCGTCTTTATCGGGACGGGCATCGGGAGTGGGGTAGTCCAAAACGGACAATTACGGCGCGGCGCAACCGGCACCGCCGGGGAAATCGGGCATACCGTCATCAGCCAGGATGGTCGGCATTGCGGTTGTGGCGGGCGCGGACATCTGGAAGCTTATTGCTCGCGCACGGCTATCACTCGCACCCTCTTGGGCGAATTGCGCCGGGGTCGCGCTTCGGTGCTGCCTCAGTTAATCGGCGAAAGTCTGCCGGATGCAGCGACAGCTACCAGCGTCGCTATTCGCTCGAAGGTGATTGCTCAGGCGATAGAGGCCGATGATGAGTTGGTCAAAATGGTGGTACGCGAAGCGGCGGGAACTTTGGCCCTCGGTTTAGCCTCACTAATAAATTTCTACAACCCGGAGCGAATTATTTTAGGGGGCGGTCTAATCGAAGCGGTAGATTATTTCTTTGATTTGGTCGTCCGAGAAGCCAAATTCGAGGCCCTTCGCACCCCCGGCGACCACATCGAAATTGTCCGCACCGGCCTGGGCGACTTCTCCGGCATGATTGGCGCGGCGCTCTTGACCATTTAGGGTCTAAAATCTAAAATCTAAAATCGAAGGTCAGAGGAAGTGCAGGGTGGCGGGTGGAGTTCCTTAATCGTAAATCCTAAATTCCCTGTCCCCAGGTCTTGGATTTTCGATCTTAGATTTTCAATTTTCGATCTCAAAAGAAAGCGAACCTATGAACAGTACCGTTGATTTACACATGCACAGCACGGCCTCGGATGGGACGCTTGAGGTTGGCGACTTGATGAAGCTGGCGGCTTCGGTGGGCCTCAAAACGCTGGCTTTGACCGACCACGATACGACTGCCGCTCTTGACCGGGCGATTGAGGTCGGCAACGCTCTAGGGATGGAGATTATACCCGGTATCGAGTTGAGCGCCGAGTATGCCGGGAAAGAGGTGCATGTGCTGGGCTATTTCCTACAGTATCACGATGCGACCTTTCAGACCCAGCTAGAGCAGTTTCGGTTCAATCGCTATGGGCGGGCGCAAGCCATTCTGGAAAAACTGACCGGGCTGGGAATGCCAGTCGAGTGGGAGCGGGTGTTGCAAATCGCCGGGGATGCCGCCCCCCAGCGCCCTCATATCGCCGAAGCCCTCAAGGAGCGCGGTTATGTCGAGACGGTGCGCGAGGCTTTTGACCGCTATTTGCACAATGATGGCCCGGCCTATGTCCATTCCGAAAAAATCAGCACCGAAAGAGCAGTTGAGGTGATTCAATCCGTTGGCGGGCTGGCGGTACTGGCCCATCCAACTTACACCGCCGATATGGACAAGGTGGTTGAAATCGCCGCCAAAGCCGGGGTCGTCGGGATTGAAACTCACTACGGCTCGTATACTGAGGAAACGGTTGAGCGATTATTAGGTCTGGCCCGCACCTACGACCTTGTACCGACTGGCGGTAGCGATTTTCACGGGCGCACCGACGGCGGACAGCTTACCTCGCCCGGCGCACGTTTTGTCCCGCCCGAAGTAATCGGGCAACTCAAAGCCCGGCTCAAATAGATTAAGCAAGACAAGAAAGGGTGGTTTATGGCCTTACGAGCGCGAGAACCTAACCTTGAGCGGACTTATACTCCCCAAGAATTTGAAGCCTTACCTGAATTTGAGGCTCTTTATGAATTGGTGGATGGAAAGTTGGTAAAGAAGCCCATGCCCGGTGATACTCACGGTCGAATTGGCAAACGTATAGATCGCAAGTTGGCGGCCTTCGACCCAGCTGAAACTTTAGGAATGATGTGGCGAGAGACTACCTTTGACGTAGGGACTGGTTGGATGCCCATTCCTGATTTAGGTTTTATCGTAGCTGAACGAGTACCATCTGAAAGTGAGAAAAGTGTTAAAGGGATACCCGATTTGGTAGTGGAAATCCACTCCCCAAGTGATTTAAGGAGTCGAAAAGAGCGGGAAGCTGCCGAAAGGAAGGTAGCCGACTGGCAAACGGTGGGAGTACGAATTATTTGGTCAATCAATCCTCGCACGAAAAGTGTAGAAGTGTATCATTTAGGACAAAGCCAACCAGTCCAAAAACTAGGTATAAACGACGAGTTGAGCGGGGAAGAGGTTATTCCTGGTTTCACACTCAAAGTGAGTGAGCTTTTCGCTTAATTATAGTCCTTAAATCCGAAACATCGTTGCAAGCGAAAGTTTTGAAGTTTTACAGAGAAGTTTTATAGAAAGGAAACCAAAGATGCCCTACGATGCTGAGGGCAATTTTATATACCCCGTTCCCGCCCGCAAAGGCGGCAAACGGGCGGGCAGTGGTCAGAAGCCAGTGGTCGGTGGTCAGAAAAATACTGTCAGCCCGAATGATGGGGGTCAGGGGTCAGGAGTCGGGGGTCAGGGTTTAGAAACCAGCAGCCCGCGACCTATTCCCGACCCCGAAGAGTTCAAAACTCAAAACTCAAAACTCAAAACTATTCCCCCACCCCCTATTCCCGACCCCGAAAAACTCAGCCCTCAATCCTCAGTCCTCAGTCCTGCTACCACGTCTGAAGAACTTAGTCCTCAGTCCTCAGTCCTCAGTCCTGAATTTCCCCCGTCCCCCACCCTCTACACCGTCAACGAAGGTGGGCAACGCTGGCAGATGAGTGAGCTGGATTTGGCCCAGCTTTGGAACGCCCAGACCTGGCCTGACGGCTTCAAGTTGACGACGGTCACGGGGCAGGCAATCGAGGTGGTGTATCGAGGGCGATGGAGCGGCGGGTTTGGGCCGGATTTCAAGGGGGCAATCGTACGGGTTGGGCCGGAATTGCTCAAGGGCGATATTGAATTGCACTTGCGGACTGCCGATTGGCGGTTGCACGGACATCACCAGGACCCTCGCTACAATAACGTTATATTGCAAGTCGTCCTCGAAGACAGCCGCGGCGACAACCTTACTCAGGATCACAAATCTATCCCGACTCTGGCACTTCTGCCCCTCTTTCAGAAAGTAGGGCGCAAATTGGCGGACTCGCTGACCATTGCCCGCGAGAGTGGCACGCGGTTGGGTTCGCTTTCGGAAAGCGAGGGGCCGTGCTGTGACCGGGTCGCCGAGCGCACGACGGATTTAGAGGCGCTATTGGCCCGGATAGACCAGCTTGGCACTTTGCGCTTTGAGGAACGCGCCGCCCGCTTTGAAGCCGCTTGCGCCGCCGACCCCGATGCCAGCGAAGCCGGAGCAGTGCAAGAGTTGTGGGCCGGGTTGCTAGAAGCTCTCGGTTATTCCCAGAACAAAGCCCCGTTTCGTAAGCTGGCGGAGGTTTTGCCGCTCGCGCAGGTGGTGATGCTTGAGCGCGAGGGACGGCAGAAGGGCGAAAATCGGGAGGAGCGGGTCATTACCCTGGAAGCCACTTTTTTGGGGACGGCTGGGCTGTTGCCATCTCAGCGCCGCCTCAAGCCCCGTTCTGAACCGCCTGCGACCCTCTTTGGGCCGGATGAGCCGCTGGATGATTTTATTGCCGGACGCTATATCGAAGAACTGGAACGGCGCTGGGGCTGGCTCAATCGCCATCTGGCGGCGACTTCGCCGGTGGAATGGCAACCCTTACACGAGCGGGAATGGACTTTTGCCCGGTTGCGCCCGCCCAATCATCCGGCCCGCCGCATCGCGGGGCTGGCCCGTCTGCTGGTGCGCCTCAAGTTGGATGAGGCCGAAGATTGGCTAACTACCTTGACCGCCAAACTGAACATGCTGCCCGCCGAGGCTTGCAAAGAGCTATTAGGGATATGTCGGGTGGAACTGAACGGCGAGGAAAGCGATAGCGCGGCTTTCTGGGCGCGGCGCTACGATTTCAGTGACCGGGCGATTATGGCGGGCGATACCGCTAAAGGCGCAACCGCCGACCTGATTGGGGCTGACCGAGGGGCGGACATGGTGGTAAATATCATTCTGCCGTTTCTGGCGGGCTACGGACGGGACCGCTATCATCCGGGCCTGACCCAGAAGGCGCTGGCGGTTTACAACGCTCATCCTCGCCTCGGTACAAATGAACTGGTCGAAAATGTCGCCCGGCAAGTCTTTCGCTACTGGCTGGAAAATCCCGCCGAAGCTGTCCCCTTTCTGGAAAAAAGCAAAGGTCGGGCTGGTAAACTCTCGCTCAATAGCCTGATTGACGGCGCACGCCGACAACAAGGCCTAATCTATCTCCACCACCACTTTTGCGCCGAACAGGACTATACAACCTGTCCACTGGGGTAAAAGTGGTCAGTGGTCAGTGGTCAGAAAATGCAAAACGGAAGGGTAGAAAATCAGTTTTGTAGGGGCAATCCCTTGTGGTTGCCCTGCCGTCGCCTGACGGCTAATCATGAACGTTTAGCTATTGTTAGCTCTTTAACGTAGCTCAAGCGTAAATCGCATTTCCCCGTCCCCTGACTCCTGACCCCCGACTCCCACAAAAAAGTCGAAAGCCGGACAACCGACCTTCGACCTTTTGCTTTTAGATTTGCTTAATTAGCGGACGACGTGGAGGATTCCACCCGACCCGGCAATTATCAGATAGCCGCTATTGACCAACGGCGAGTTGGTGTTCAGGGCCGGAATGCCAGTTATTAACGAGGTCGAGTTGGCCGAGTTAGCCGCTTCAACCTTGTATACCCGACCATTCTGCGCCCCAAAATAGACGAAGCCGTCTACAATCGCGGCACTGCTGCGGATTTGGGTTGCCCCGGCATCGAAAGTCCACAGCAGGTTAGTCACGTCGGCGGCATCTACCCCGTAGACCTTACCCCCGTCCGTCCCGACGTAGACTCGCGTGCCAGTCCCAACCGTCGCGATAGCCGGCATGGTGTAGATTGCCGCGCCCAGACCTTTGGAGGTCTGAATCGTGCCGTTAGCGTTCAAAGCATACAGCGTACCGTTCAGGGTAGCGACATAGAACTTACCGTTGCTGTAAGCTGGGCTGGCCTGAATTGCGCCATCCAGCAGCACCGGAGTCCAGTTGGCGCTGCTTACCAGCGTCCCGTCCTTCTTGAAGGCGTACAGCTTCTTGTCGTTTCCGGCAACATAGAGCGTGCCATCCGAAAGCAATACCGGCGCAAAGCTATTGGTCAGAGTTACCCCGGTAATAGCGTTTTCCCATTTGGGGCTGCCATCGCTCAGGTTGCGAGAATAGATTTTGCCGTTAGCCGCCGTGAAATAAATCGAGTCGGTATCTACCGTGATTTGTCCGGCGACAGATGCGCCCGAAATCGAGCTAGGGCTAGTCCAGGCGCTAGTACCATCACTGGTCTTGACGGCATAGACCTTGCCATCCGCCCCAGCGACGTAAGCCACGCCATTATAGACCGTGACCGGGTTCGGGAAGTTTACCGCCGTCGGCTGGAACTTCCAGGCCTGGGTCGGGGTGTCAAAGTTAGAAATATTGACCCCGACGATTCCCGCGCCGTTGGTAGCGATAATCGCCACCTTTTTATCGTTGTCATAGACCGGGGAAGACTGAATCGCGGCAGCGCCGGTGCTGTAGTTCAGACGGTTGCCCGTGCCACCCAAAGGCACGCTGCCGGTTTTGTTGTAGGAAGCCCGGAACTGGGTGTAGTCCAGGGGCGGAGTCGCGGCGGGAGGCGGCGGCGGAGGCGTACCACCACCCAGTTCGATGTAGCGCCAGCGATAGTAATGCTGCCCAACGTTGCCCATCTCGACCTTGTTCGCCCCGCTAATCGCCGGATTGTAGGTCAAGACCCGACGCTGAAAGAGCTGCACCAGGATTACGCGGTCTACTCCACTAATCTTGGTATTGACCCAGTAGGGTTCGCTGATAGCGTAGCCAAACACCCGAATGGTCGGATTATCAGTGTAAATCGGCTGATTGGTGATAGTCGCATTGCTCACCGGGTCGGTAATCGAGCCTTTCTGGTTCTTGAAATCCTCGAAAACTTTGGCGATATTGTGACCGGTCTCGGTCTGGAAAGCGCCTACCGTCAGGCTTTCGGGCGGAGCAATCGTGCCAACCGTGCCAGCCTGATTAATCGAAGCGTTGATAACCGCGCCAATCGCGCTCGGCTTGGAATTTCCGTCCGGCGCACCTGTCGTCACCACGCTCTTGAACGAGGCGTAGGTCGGAGTGTTGGGGTTGACCGAAATCGCATCGCCCGAAACCTGGGTCTGGGAAGACGGCAAGCCCTTCTGAATGTCGCCGTCGTTGTCGCCGTTCTGGAGGAAGCCCAGTACCAGGTCCCGGACGACCAGCCCGGCGGTCACAAACCCGGTGGCCGGGTTGTTGAGTTCCATGCGGGCCTTGTCGAAATACTGTACCTGGCGCTGTCCGCCCGGACTCTGGGCGTAGGTCTCGTTCAGGACGTTGGGGGCTTCGGGGACGCTTGGCCCCCAGGTGTAAGGGCGGTCTATGCCCGGCACGCCCACCAACCTATCTTGCTGAATCCACAGGTTGCGGAACTGGGTGTTTCCCCAGACCGGGTCGGCAGCTAGAGCCACCGTAGTTAGCATTGGAAAAATGACCATAAGGGCGGTAATAACCGCCAGGCCGTATTTTTTCTTCATTTGCTACGATTCCTTCCTTTCGTACTCGTTGTACTGATATATAACTACTGAATGCACCGAGTATAATGATTTGTACCGACTGTACCGATAATTTGCTTCAATATACGTGCCACAAAATACGTGTCACAACATTTACGCTACAGAGATATTTGTACCTACTTCCAACTCCGGGCGGCACGTCACCCAAAGCTTGTCCTTTTCCGTCTTGCCGAATGACCTTGTAGGAGTATCCATTCGGTTCAACTTACCTGACAATATAACGGGGTAGTATTCTTTTGGTTTCGCCTCACAGCAAATTTGGTGTTAAAAAAGTTTGAGATTGGGGTGCAAAGTCGCTGCACCTCAACCTCAAACATTATAACCTCGTTTTTTAAAATGACTATCGTACTTTAGTCCAATTATTTGGCGTTCGCTAACTTGTCTAGCGCATAGATTGGAGCGCATTCTGGAAGATGCGGCCCAGTTGCTGAAATTGTTTAGGGCTTTGGTCGGCTAGTACCCCATCCTTTTCGGTGCGGGCGTTCTTTTCGCCAATCAAAAGCAAGGCCTCTTTGGTCAGGCTGCGGGTTTTCTTGATGACCTCCACCGCGATATAGGTATGTCCCAAGCCTGGCACGGCCTTACGGTAATAGACATCGTGGTCGGCGTTCATCTCGATGGGCGATGAAGTATCCTCCAGAACTCGCTCGGCCTCGGAGATTGCCAACGTCAGGTCAAACATCGCCCCGGCATCCAGAAAAACTTCGCCGCTGGTAACAACCCCTCGCGCATTGGGGGCGCTGGACTGGATGTTACACACCTTGCGGTTGGTCGCGCTATCGTGATAGACCACAATTTTCAAATTCTTGCGTTTGGTTTCGTCAGTCAACTGCTTTTGATAAAACGAAAGAGTTCTGTCGGTGGGAGTGACCGGACGAACATCGCTCCGCATATTATTGATGGTGCTACCGGCCTTGTTAATCACGGTTTCGGCCTGACGGCGCAGTTGGTCGCCAACTGCCCCCCAATCGGGATTATTGCTGCGCGGGGTAGTACCGGGGCGCGGGGAGGCGGGGCGGGGCGGGGTATATCCGCCCTGACGGGTTGCTTCGCGGGCCAGTTCCGCATCCACTTTTTTGCGCTGCTCCGGGTCTTTGAGCATATCGTAAGCCCGGTTAATCTCGCGCATGCGGGCCTCGGCATCGGGCGCTTTATTAATGTCAGGATGATATTTTTTACTCATGGCCCGGTAGACTGCCGCCAGCACATCGGAATCGGCGCTTGGGTCTACCGCCAAAATTTTGTATGGGTTAAAATCCATGTTTCTTTCCACTTCTAACCAATTATATAAAATCCAATTATATAAAATTATAAAAAGGTCAATAGCCCCGGCGTGACCCCATTAAAATATACGTGAAAACCGCCTATCGGGTTTCACCCCTAAAACAATAGCTAAATTCCCGACCCCAACTCCCCCCCGACTG
This sequence comes from Chloroflexia bacterium, assembly GCA_038245615.1. Lineage (GTDB taxonomy): Bacteria > Chloroflexota > Chloroflexia > Chloroheliales > Chloroheliaceae > 54-19. The sequence goes on from JBBRSG010000025.1 coordinate 46,348, forward strand.
GAGCTTTTTCGTCCTCGTGCGAGCCGCTCTGCCGCAAGCTCGAAGCGGTCTGGCTCATGCGGTCACTGACAAAAAGCAATTGTTGAGCGCGGGCCGCCCCTTCCCGTGAATCTCCGGCTACCCGACGAATCATTTCGACGGCCTGATCAGTGGCGCTACGTTGTTGCTGGGTCGTCAGATTAATTTGGCGAGCCAGATAGGTCGTACCTTCTACTGTTTCAATAATCTGTTCGATGGCCTCGCCCGCCTGACTGGAAATTTCGTTCATGCGGCGAGCTTCTTCGAGGCCGCCTTCGGTAGCTCGCAAAGTACTTTCAATCGAAGTGCGAATCTGGCCCAAAATATGCTCTACTTCCCGGCTGGCGGTCCGACTGCGATTTGCCAGGGTTTGCACTTCCGCCGCGACCACCGCAAACCGACGACCATATTCGCCTGCTCCTGCCGCTTCAATCGTGGCGTTCAAGGCCAGCAAATTGGTTTCCTCTGCCAAATCGGTAATGGTTTCGACAATCTCACTAATGCGCTTGGATTGAATACCTAATTCGCTGGTAATAGTATTAATCCCTTCCACCTGCGAAATTAGCACGCCGATGCTATCTATACTCAATCCCACCGACCTGCCGCCCGACTCGGCGGTTTGGAGGGCTTGCTCGGTGGCCTGCGCCACGTTTTCCGCAACCTCGGCAATCTGGCGAGCGGTTGCGCCTAACTCTTCCAGGGTGCTGGTAACGACGGCGACGGAATGGGCCTGACCCTGCGCCCGTTGCGATTGGTCATAACTGATTTGTGACAAGTCCGACGAAAGTTGGCTAACTGTATCCCCCATTGCCAAATCACGTTGTAAATTACTTTCCAATTGCCGGTTGGTAAGCATTAAGGCTTCATTTTGCCAGGTCATCAGGCGCATTGCCCGTCGGATAGTGCGGGCATTGCTCCACGACATCAAGGCCATGATATAATGCAAACCCGCGCCATAGGCCAAAGCCTGAAGCAGTAAGCTGGTATCGCCCTGATTATTGGCCCCGTAATACCAAAAAACCAGGCTAAAACTGACTACCCCGACAGTAGCCACAATAAAAGGCGCAAATTGGTCAATTATCAGTCCAGCAAAGGCGATACAGGCGGCAACCGCAAAATAGTTAAAAGCCAGATTTGCCAGATGCAGGCCGATGTCCAGACTACGCAACAGCAAAGCTATGATAACCCCGGTCAAGAAAACATAGCTGGCGCTCTTGATGCGCTTGAGAAAGACCAAACCAAAGGCCAGCCCCACTCCGACGACTCCACACAATGCGCCCTGAATATCACCATTCCGGTTCAGCCCCAAAAGGCCGGATACAATCAGCGAAGCCGCCAGAAATAATATTACCGCTAGCATCATTAGCATCAAAATCGAGCGGCGGCGCTCGGTCTCATCCGAGCTTTTGGTCGGCGCGAATATCGCAAATAGCCCCATTCTCACCCGCCCAGTGCGCGGGACTTGGGACGAACTGGGTCTGGCGGGAAAGCCTGGTTCTAAACCTTCCCCGACCAACTTCTCAGAAGGAGGATTAGGGGAGGCTTGGGATACGTCTTCAGTAGGTTCGATTTGCTGCAAACTTCGGCCTCGAAATAGTTAGAAGACCAACCCTGTAACCTCTAAATGGGAGATAAGATGGCGGTCTGATTGTCAGATTTTCTTGCATTATTATATCATGTTAAACAGCTACGTCTAGCCTGGGTTGGCGATGGTTTGACAAGCCACCTCAAGCCCGCTTATACTTGCCCGCAAAGTAAGCGTAACCGAGTGTAGAAATATAAGGATTAGAGAGGCAATGCCGGATAAAAAAATTCACCTCTCGGTAATTATACCGGCCCTGAACGAAGGCCCAAACCTGGCAATTCTAATACCTGAACTAAAAATCCTGCTCAACGATCTCCAGATTGACTACGAAGTATTAGTTGTAACCCGCCATCCTGACCGCGAAACCCTGGACGTAAGTCTGCGCTGTGAAGCTCAAGTAATCGAGCAGGTGGAGCGCGGCTATGGAGGGGCATTGCTGGCGGGTTTTGCGGCGGCGCGAGGTCAATATTTGCTGACGATGGATGCCGACCTCTCGCATCAACCCAGCTTTATTCGCGATTTGTGGGCGCATCGCCACAAAACTGGAATAATTATTGCCTCGCGTTATGTCAAAGGCGGCAGTGCGGATATGCCTCGTAGCCGCTATGTCCTGAGTCGGGTAGTCAATAATTTTTTCAAACTCGGCCTGAGCCTGCCAACTAAAGACCTTTCCAGCGGCTTTCGCTTGTACAAGGCTGAATTAGTACGCGACCATCAGTATACCGCCCGCGATTTCGATATTCTGCCCGAAATTCTGGTGCGGATTTATGTGGAAGGCGGGAAAATCGAGGAAGTGCCTTTCCAATATGCCCCCCGCAAACACGGTAGCTCCAATGCGCGGGTTATCAAGTTCGGGTTAGCCTATCTGCGTACTTTCCGTCGTCTATGGATATTGCGCTATCGGCATAGTCAATAAAGATAAAGGGTAATAGCAAAGATGCCAAATCCGCTTGTAATTTGTCTGGGAGAAGCCCTGGTAGATATAACCCCGCCGACTCGCGGTACGAGTATTACCTCAACCGGGCAAATGGTGATGGCGGCGGGCGGCGCACCGGCTAACGTTGCGGTAGCCCTGGCCCGGCTGGGAACGGCCTCCGGCTTTTTGGGGCGGGTTGGCGACGATTTCTTTGGACGCTATCTGGTCGGGGTGCTGGATCAAAATGGAGTGGATACCTCGGCCCTGGGTTTTAGCCAGCAAGCCAATACCGGGCTGGCCTTTGTGACCTGGGACGAGCGAGGCGATGCCACCTATCTTTTTTATCGCAATCCATCTGCCGATACCCTCCTTGCCCCGACGGATATTGATCCAGCCTATTTAGGGCAGGCTCAGGTGTTGCAATTCGGTTCGCTGTTGCTGGCAACCGAGCCATCTGCCAGCGCCACCTATCATGCCATCAAGCTCGCTACCGAAACCGGGCTGCTTTTGTCCTACGATATAAATCTGCGGCTGACCGGATGGCCGAGTGAAGCCGCTGCCCGCACCGGGGTCAGTGGCCCGCTGGAACTGGTTCAGATTGTAAAACTGAACCGGCACGAGCTGGAATTTCTGACCGGCGAAAGTGACCCGGCGGCAGGTACTCAAAAGCTCTGGCGCGAGAATTTCCGGCTGATTGCTGTGACCCTCGATAGTGAAGGCTGTTTCTACCGGACGGCTACCGCCAGCGGCGCGGTATCCGGCTCGAAAGTCCAGCCGGTAGATACTATCGGGGCGGGCGATGCTTTCATGGCGGGGCTTTTGGACGAACTCCGCCGCAATGAGTTTGCATTCGAGGATGAGGAAGTAATCCGGCGGGCCTGTTACCGGGCCGGGGCAGTCGGCGCACTAACCGTCACCCGTCCGGGTGGGATTCCAGCCATGCCCACCCGCGCCGAAGTAGAGGAGTTTTTGGCTAGAGCTTGAGCCAGTGGAAGCCGTAAGGACTGAGTTTCAAGTGATAATTGCCGTTATTTTCGATTTGGGGCAGCCGTGCGTTTGCCAGCAAATCGAGCGGGGCGGCCCCGGCATAGACTGATAAATCTAGTTCTGCTTCCTGGTCTGAACTCGCCAGATTAGCCACTACCAAGAGATTTTCCGCCCCATCACTTCGCAAATAGGCCAGTATTTTGGGATTGGGGCAATCCAAAAAACTCAGGCTGCCGTGTCCCAAAATCGGCAACTGCTTGCGTAACGCAATCAGCCGTTTCATCCAGGTGAATAATGAACCTTCGGATTGAAACTGGCTTGCCACGTTCAGGGTCTGGTAGCCATAAACCGGGTCGCTGATGAGCGGGTGATACAAGTCGGACGGAGCGGCCTGCGAAAAACCGCCATTCGCTTCGGCGCTCCATTGCATCGGGGTGCGAACGCCATCCCGGTCAGGTAGCGCGATATTATCGCCCATCCCGATTTCATCGCCATAATAGATAAAGGGACTACCCGGCAGCGAAAAAAGCAAGCCGTTGAGCAACTCAATCTGGCGACGGTCATTTTCCAGCAACGGGGCAAGGCGGCGGCGGATTCCGACATTTATTTTTTGGCGCGGGTCTTTGGCATACTCAAGATACATATAGACTCGCTCCTCGTCCGTCACCATTTCGAGGGTCAACTCGTCGTGGTTGCGTAAAAAGGTGGCCCATTGGCAGTTAACCGGAATTTCGGGCAACTGGCTCATAATCTCGGTAATCGGGCGGCGTTCTTCCCGTCGCAAAGCCATAAATAGGCGCGGCATTATCGGGAAGTTAAATGCCATGTGACACTCGTCGCCATCCCCAAAATAGGGTCGTACATCCTCCGGCCATTGATTAGCCTCCGCCAGCAAAATTCTTCCTGGATATTCGGTATCCATCATCTGGCGAACTTTTTTCAGATAGTCATGGGTTTGAGGCAGATTCTCGCAGTTAGTCCCTTCCTGCTCGAATAGATAGGGGACGGCATCCAGTCGAAAGCCATCCATCCCCATATCCAACCAGAAGCGCATCGCCTCAAGCATTTCCTCCTGCAAAGCCTGGCTCTCAAAGTTCAAGTCAGGCTGATGATAAAAAAAGCGATGCCAATAGTAAGCTTTGGCCTCTTCATCCCAGGTCCAGTTGCTGGCCTCCGAGTCGGTAAAAATAATCCGGGCCTCGCTATATTTCTGGTCGGTATCGCTCCACACATAATAGTCCCGTTTGGGAGAGGTCGGGTCGCGGCGGGCTTCCTGAAACCAGGCGTGCTGGTCGGAAGTATGGTTGATCACCATATCGGTCAGCACCCGAATATTGCGCTGGTGGGCCTCGGCTAACAACCGCTTGAAATCTTCCAGCGTGTCATACTGGGGATGCACCGATTTATAATCGGCGATGTCATAGCCATCATCCCGCAGGGGCGAGGCGTAGAACGGTAGCAGCCAGATACAGGTAATCCCCAGTTCTTGAATATAATCCAGCTTTTGGCGCAAGCCCTCGAAATCGCCGATACCGTCGCCATTCGAGTCATTGAAAGCTTTGACCGAAGCTTCATAAAAAACCCCGGTTTTGTACCAATCCTGCTCAACCGTCATAAATTAGCCTCGCTTCCTGCTCAGGAATTGAAAAAGATATTCCCTAATTTTGATACTTTATAGAGCTTAATCCCTAATCTCGGCCAGCCACATAAACTGGTAGGGCTGGAAGATTATCTGACCATTTTCGGGGAAAATTTCCGGGCAATCCGGTTGACTGAAATCGGCGACCCGACCCCACAAGCCATTTTCAGTCAATATTTTAGCCGAAATCGGCTGGGAATGCTCGGAAAAATTACCCAGCCCGATGAGCTGTCCTCGCGCCGGATGTTGGCGCAAATAGGCAAAGACGTGCGGATTGTCCGACCACAAAGTTGTAACACTGGCCGCTCCGTGTAATTGAGAAGTCCGGCGGCGGGCTTCAATCAAGCCCTGCATTCTGGAAAAAAGGCGACCTGGCAGCGTGCCAGGGTCTTCGCTTTGGGCGGCTACCTCCCAGGGCATCGCCGGGCGGTGCATCCAGCGATTATCGTTGGCCTTATCGGGGTTTTGCCGGTAAGAATGGTCGTTGAGCAGACCCAATTCGTCACCCATATAAATTAGAGGAATACCACCATACGAAAAAATGATGCCGTAGACCAGCAAAATACGCCGAATTGCCAGTTCCAATTCCGCCGGGTCATTATCCTGCAACGCTTTTTCCAGACCCGCCAGAGAAGCAGTCATACCACTTATCCGCCCATCGCGGGTAACAGGATTAAACTGGAAAATCTCGCCCCGCGCAAACGAACCGGGGAATTCGCCGGAATAGAACTGGTTGAGAAACTGGCGATGCAAAAAGCCGTTCTCCCCGATAGTCGCTGCATTTTCGTCGGTGATGGCCCATCCGATATCGTCGTGCAACCGGACATACGTAATCCAGGTTGTACCTACCGGAGTAGGTGGCATCTCGCGCAAAGTGTGGGTCATCAAGGCGACTTTCCGGCTGGCGAGGGTACTCCATAGCAACACCATCAGCGAATTATTATAAGCCAACTCACATTCTTTGCCGGTATGCTGGCCCATTCCCAGATAGGTAATCAGGTCTTGAGGGGCGACAATCGCCTCGGCCTTGAAGATAGTACTGGGTGCGACCACTCGCATCAAAGCCCGAAAAGCCTGGACTAGCTCGTGAACTTCGGGCTGGTTCTGGCAATTCGTCCCCAGCCGTTTCCACATGAAGGGTACGGCATCCAGCCGCAAAATCTCGACCCCTTTATTGGCTAAAAATAACATATAACCCAGCATTTCGCGGAAAACCGCCGGGTTAGTATAATTCAAGTCCCACTGGAATTCATTAAAGGTCGTCCAGACCCATTTGCCTTTCCCGGCCATTTTGGGATACCAGGTGAAATTGCCCGGCGCGAAATCGGGGAAAACCTCTGGCAGGGTCTTTTCGTAACTATCTGGCATAGTGCGGTCATCGAAGGTAAAATAATAATCGAGGTATTCCTCCTGACCTGACATAGCGCGACTGGCCCATTCGTGTTCTTTAGCAGTGTGATTGACCACCAAATCAATACACAAGCTCATATTGTTGGCCCGCAATTCGGTTGCCAGGGCTTCGAGGTCGTCCATCGTTCCCAAAGCCGGATTGGTCTGGCAATAATCCATCACGGCATAGCCGCCGTCGTTGACCCCAGGGCGGGGTTTGAGCAGGGGCAT
>JBBRSG010000026.1:0-53107 GCA_038245615.1 Chloroflexia bacterium
GCATATTGGTGGGATTCACATTCTGGAAGACAAAGTTCCTTTTGAGGAATTTATCGGGCATGTGAACTCCAAGCTGCCGCTTCTGCCGCGCTACCGCCAGAAAGCCGTCCCTGCCCCCTTTAATGTCGGGCATCCCACCTGGGAATTTGACCCGGCTTTTGATGTTCGTAAGCACGTCTATCCAGCCCAGTTGCAAGCTCCTGGCACCATAGACCAATTGCGGGAGTTGGTCGAGCAGCTGCAAAGCGGGATGCTGGACCGCAGTAAACCCCTTTGGGAACTCTATTTGGTGCAGGGCTTTGAGGGCCATCGCACTGCTTTGATTTCCAAAGTCCATCATTGCATGGTGGACGGGGTTTCCGGGGTAGACCTGATGCGGGTCTTGATGGATATTTCGCCTGAAACCAAGCCCAGCCCAGAGGTCGAGTTTGCGCCACCCCCGCCCATCCCGGATGACACCCGCCGCATGATTGATGGCCTGTTGGACACCATGCAGGAAGGTACTAAAAGCTGGATGGAATTCCAGGGCAATCTGCTGAATCTGGTGCAGACCTGGACTAAAGAGCCGCCGCCCCTGCCAACCCTGGGTAATAATATGTTATCGAGTCTGGTCGCCCCGCCTTCGATATTGCCTTTTAATCGGGCCAATTCGGGTCAGATAAAACTCTCGTGGAGCGCCTTTTCTTTCGCCGAGGCGCGGGGGATTCGGGCAGTTTTTGGCGGCACGGTCAATGATGTTGTTCTGACTACCCTTTCAGGCGCGGTCATAAAGTATTTGAACGCCCACACCGAACGGACGGCGGGGCGGACGCTGCGGGTGATGGTGCCGGTCAGTATGCGTAAAGAGGAGCAACGCGGGGCGTTGGGCAATCTGGTCTCGGTGCTGCCGGTGGAAATTCCGCTCGATATGCCCGACCATCGCCAGCGTTACGACTTCATCAACGCCAAAACTGGCTCGCTAAAGGGCGCGAAGGTCGCCGAAGGGTTGAATGTGTTTTCGGCCTTGCTGGGGACTGTCCCGGCTCAGATGCAGGCCATGTTGGGTTCAATCCTGACGACCAGTGTCCCGGTCTTTAATATCGTCAGTACTAATGTGCCAGGGCCACAAATTCCGCTCTATATCCTGGGGCGGCGGATGACGGCTTCTTACCCGTTTGTCCCAATTGGGTTTGCGGTGGGGGTGTCGTGTGCGATTCTGAGTTATGACCAAAAGCTTTATTTTGGCATCACCTCGGATGGCAAGGCAATGCCGGATGCCGCCAAACTTAAAGAATATTTAGACCAGTCCTTTGCCGAGCTGCGCTCGCTGGCGGGAGTGCCTGAAAATAAAACTCAGGTCGAAGCCCCGCCTGCCGCCAAGCCGCGCAATCGCACCCGGACGCGCAAACCCGTTACGCCAGCTACACCCGTTGCGCCAAAAGCTGAAACCGAGGAAAAGGTTTCCGCCCGCAAGTCCTAATTTTTAAGCTGGATATTTCTTTTAAGGTTTCGGTTTGGGAGGGAATATCCAGCTTAAACCAGGCCAACGCTTTTATTATTTCAGAGTAACAATTCAGCCAGCCCTGAATTTGTCACGCCCCTTTATGGGGTGTGAGCGAAGCGAAGAATCTTTATCCTTCGCTTCGCTCAGAATGACACGGCTGAATTGTTACATTTCAAAACAAGTTTATTATGGAAAGGACGACCAAAGGTGTTCGCCCAAGTACCGGCTAGATTAGCTAAAATTCCCACCTGTAATTGCCCTCACCTCCCAGAGCTTGTGGTTTCGCTTATATTTGGTTTCGATATTTCTTTTGACCTGACTTAGTTTTGCCAATAGAGAGGATTTTATCATGACAGCTGAACCTAATTATTTTCAGAAAGCCCAAGTTCCGGCGGCAGTTCCAATCTGGCGGGAAGGTTTGATGGGGGTGGACTGGTTGGCCCTGCGCTATTCGCCGGTATATTATGGGTTGGGAGTGCCGCGCGGGGATGGCTCGGCGGTAGTAGTAGTGCCGGGTTTCCTGGCAACCGATTTTTACCTGCAAGATATGTATTGCTGGCTGTGGCGGATGGGCTATCAAGCCTACCTTTCGCGGATAGGCCGCAATGCCGATTGCCTGGAAGTGCTGGTCAATCGTCTAACCGAAACTGTCGAGAAAGCCCATCAGCGCACCGGGCGGAAAGTCCATCTGGTCGGGCATAGCCTGGGGGGAGTGCTTTCGCGCTCGGTGGCGGTCAATAATCCCGAACTGGTGGCCTCGGTCACGACTTTGGCTTCGCCTTTTCGGGGGATAAGCTCGCATCCGATGGTGCTGGAATTTGGTAACAATGTGCGGGAGCGCATTCAGCTGGTTCGCAACCGCAACGAAGCTGAAAAGCAACCTCACTGCTTCACCGGCTACTGCAACTGCAAAGCCTCTTTAGCCTTGCAGCAAGAGTTCCCGAAAGCTATAATGCAGACCGCGATTTACACCAAAAGTGATGGCATCGTAGATTGGCGCTATTGCGTTAATTCCGACCCCAACACAAATTTTGAAGTACCGGGAACTCACGGTGGGTTGGCCTTCAACCCTTTTGTGTATGGCTTGATAGCCAAACGGCTGGCAAAAGCCCGCTAACTATCGAACCTAAAAAAGACAGGTATAATTTATGGATGAGAGTAAATTTGAAGAGGGTAAAGTTTCCAACGGCGATATAAATTTGCATTATTATGCCGCCGGGCCAACCGAGGGCGAACCTGTGCTACTATTGCACGGCTTTCCCCAATATGCCTATATGTGGCGGCATCAGATGGCGGCACTGAGTGCGGCCGGCTACCGGGCGATTGCCCCCGACTTGCGCGGCTATCACCTTTCGGATAGACCGGAGGCAATTGAAGCCTACAAGATGCGACCCTTGTTGAGCGATGTGTCGGCCTTCTACAAGGCGTTTGGTTGGTCAAAAGCTAATCTGGTGGTTCACGATTGGGGCGCTCTGATTGGCTGGGTTTTTGCGGCCTATCAGCCCGAAGCGGTTGACCGCATGGTGGTGGTGGATTGCCCTCATCCCAACGCCTACGATGATGCCCTCCGCAAAGGTTTCGAGCAGCTTTCCAAAAGCTGGTACGCCTGGCTCTTTCAAGCTCCCGAAATTCCCGAACAATTCTTTGGCGGCGAAAATATTGACCGATTATTAACCATGTGCTTTGGCCTGGGCAATATTCGCAATCACCTGACCGCCGAGGATTTGGGCCGTTACCGCGAGATGTTGAGCCAACCGGGACAACTGACCGCCGCTTTCAACTACTACCGCAACAATTTCGACCCGAAGCTCCTGTTAGTGGATGGCAAAGGTCAGTTACCACTTATCCAGAACCCGGTTTTGCTAATTTACGGCAAGGATGATTTCGCTATCTCCTCGCGGGCCTGGGCTAGTACCCCTAAATATTGCGCCGGGCCTTTCCGGGTCGAACCGCTCGAAGGTATAGGTCACTGGGCCTGTGAAGAAGCCCCGGAAGTGGTCAATAAGCTGATTTTAGAGCATCTGGCGAGCTAATTCTCACCAAAAAAGCGCCCATATCGGGTTCTTACGCACTTTGCGTGAATCGGCGAAACGTCTCCTGTAGGTTGAGCTAAAGGCTCTAATTTTAGACGACAAGTAGCATAACTTTTCACTGAAAATGCGGAAGAACCCATATCGGACGCTTTTTTGGTAACAATTCAGCCCCGCGCCGAGTACCTGCCGCTCAATTATTATCAAAGAGGATGGTAATGGATGTTAGAGGTCAACAGCCATGCGCGATTATTGTAGTAAAGACCCTCTTATTTATTATTATTAGAAGCCTGCTTGATACGGGCCTCGATATTGCTGCCCACTTCTCTAGCAGTCTTTTCGATATTGTCAGTCACTTCTTTGGCGGTTTTGGTGACATTCGAGACCGCCTCTTTGACTTTGGGCGACTCTACCAGATTATCCACCGCCACTTTAGCTTTCCCGCCCGCTTCCTGGGCCTTCTCCATCACTTCGTGGGCGATATTTTTGGCCTGGGGAACGGCGGTATCGGCGACCTCGCCCACCTTCGCTTGTATTTTGCCAAACAAATCTTTGGCCTTATCGGAGATATTCTCCTGCGGTTTCTCGCTCATCAACCTGCTCCTTTTCGTTTTGTATTATCGGGCTTCTAAATCAATATCATTAGGACTCCCGCTTAAAGCTTGGCGCAAGCCCGGAAAAGTTATCTTTGTAAAATTTACTGCGTAAATTTTACAAAGATAACCAACCCCGATTTTGGGGCGGCGGCAAGCTTCTATGCCAAACGAAAAAAATCTAAGCGAAAATCCTGCTAATCTAATCCAACCTGCTTTAACAAGCTTATCCGTATGATGTACGTACCTATCCAATTAAAGGTTTCAGGCTTATTATCCCTTGAAATTCTTGACGGCTCGGACTACTTCCACCAATTCCTGTTCGGTCAGTTCGTTGAACAATGGCAATCGTACCAACCGATCACTGACATCTTCTGTGACCGGGCAAGCCCCAATATCGTAGCCATACTTGCGGCCCATCTCCGAAAGATGGAGCGACACATAATGAAAAGCCGTCCCAATACCCTGCGAGCGCATATACTTTATAAAATTCTGGCGCTGTTCCAGCGAAGGCATTAGGATATAATAAAGATGATAAGGGTGCTGGCAATCCGCCGGGACGGTCGGTAATTGCGCCCCGCTTTCTTTGGCCCAGCCTTGCAGATAGCTATGATAAAACTCCCAGACCTCGCGCCGCCGTTGGGTGATATAATCGCGGCGCTCCAACTGGGCATATAGAAAGGCTGCCAGCAAGTCGGACGGCAGATAGCTCGAACCGATGTCCACCCAGCTATATTTATCCACCTGCCCCCGAAAATAGCGGCTGCGGTTAGTGCCTTTTTCGCGGATGATTTCGGCCCGCTCGACCAACGCCGGGTCGTTGATTATCAGTGCGCCACCTTCGCCACACGAAAAATTCTTGGTTTCGTGAAAGCTCAAGGTTGACATAACTCCAAAGCTGCCCAACGGACGGCCTTGATAGGTAGCGAACAAACCATGCGCGTTGTCCTCGATTATCGCAAGATTGTGGCGGCGGGCGATTTCGCCTATCGCGTTCATTTCGCAACCGACCCCGGCATAATGCACCACACATATCGCTTTGGTGCGCGGTGTAATCAGGTTTTCGAGGCGGGTTTCATCAATATTCAAGGTGTCGGGCCGAATGTCCGCAAAGACGATTTTCGCGCCACGCAAGGCAAACGCCCCTGCCGAACTGGTAAAAGTGAAGCTCGGCACTATCACTTCATCCTCCGGCCCGATTTCCAGGAGCAATCCCGCCAGTTCCAGAGCGTGAGTGCAGGAGGTGGTCAGTAAAACCTTTTGGGCTTGAAGGGCCTCCTCCAAAAGCTGATTGCATTTCAGGGTAAATGGGCCATCGCCCGCCAGTTTACCGTTGGCAATCGCCTGGCCCATGTATTCCATTTCGCGCCCGACGGTCACGGGGCGGTTAAAAGGTATTTTAATTTCGTCCATTTTTCCTAAACTCCACTTTTTTGGGCCAACTTTTCCCCCATCGCCATCCCCAAAGCTTGCAAAGCTCTAGCTGGGCGGGCCATCACCTCAAAATCTATAATCTGGCCTGCCGGGTTGAACCGTATGAGGTCTATCCCCTTGACGATGGTATCTCCAATTCGAGCGGTAAATTCCAACCCGATTGAGTCTTCACTCGTGAACTCACGGTGATACTTAAAGTCCTCAAGTACCTGGGCGGCGGCAATCAGGTAGCGCATAGTGATAGCTTTGCCTTCCTGGGGGGTCCAGACTACCGGCGAGCGAAAAATCACCTCATCGGCTAAAATTTCACTCAAAAGCTTGGTTTGCTGTCCCCGGCCCTTGATAAAATCGTGCCACCTTGCCAGATTACTTTCGTAGGTTTTCGTCATAATGAACTCCTTGAAATACACTGGAAATACATTTAACAGGGATAGATAGGATTTACAGGATTGTTTTGAGTTAAAATACCAACCACTAGCCGGATTTCTTCGGTCTTCCGTCTTGCCTTCCCCTGACCCCCGTCCTCCGACCTCTTTGCTAAACAAGAAGCGAGTTTAGCATAATTCGGGTTCAGGAACAAACTTCGCCCGGTCTTAGCCCCGCTTTCAGCTTACCAGTTTGTAATGTTCAAAACGGGCTAAATGTTACAACAATACCCATTGAAGCAAAGCATCAAATTGTTGTGACCTTTTGAGCTTTACTAGAGCTACTAGTTTGTGCTATTCTCTGAATATTCCCTTGCCCGTTTTTGCCTTTGATGGTTTCAAATCGAATAAATCAGCTATATAGTTCACGGTGTTTTAACGCAACACAGGAGGAGAGAATTATGAGCGATGAGAAGATGTTTCCGGCAGTTTCAAAGCCGCCCATCAGCCGCCGCCGTTTCTTGAAAAAATCGGCAATAGTCGTCGCCGGAACGACTATGACCAGCGGGTTATTGGCAGCTTGTGGCGACCCGACTGCCACCGCTGTCCCCGTGACTACTGCTGCCCCAACGACCGCCGCTGCTGCCGGGACGACTGCTACCGGGACGACCGCCGCTGCTGCCGGGACGACTGCTACCGGGACGACTGCTGCCGCGACTGGGGGTGCGTCGCTCAAACTAGGGGTTTTGCTACCTTTCTCCGGGGTCTATACCCAGTTGGGTAACGACATCGTGGACGGCATGAACCTTTATTTTGATAGTGTCGGGGGGACAATCGCCGGGCGCAAGCTGGAACTTATCAAGGAAGATGAGGAAGACCCGCAAGCTGCCGTTCGCAAGTCCAAAAAGCTGATTGAGAGCGACAAAGTAGACCTGATTACCGGGATTGTGAATAGCTCGATTGCCCTGGCGGTGCGCGAAGTGGTGCATGAGGCCAAGACGATTCTGGTGATTTCTAATGCCGGGGCGAAAGATGTGACTGGTAGCAAGTTCAGCAAGTATATTTTCCGCACCTCGTTCAGCAATGGGCAAGTCCCTTATCCCCTGGGCGATTGGGCTTACAAGAACGTCGCCAAGAAAATGTTTATGGCCGCGCCCGATTATGCCGCCGGAAAAGAGAGTGTCGAAGGCTTCAAAGCGACCTTCACTAAAGCTGGGGGTACCGTCGTAGGTGAGATTTTCCCGCCCTTTGGCAAAACCACCGATTACGCTCCATTCCTAACCCAGATTCAGCAGGCCAAGCCCGAAGCGGTCTACGCCTTTTTCTCCGGGACCGAAGCGGTCAACTTTGTAAAGCAGTACGACCAGTTCGGCCTCAAGAAGGAAATTCCGCTTATCGGGGCGGGCTTTATGATTGAGGAGGACACCCTCCCGGCGCAAGGAGCATCGGCCCTGGGGGTCAAAACCACCTTGCACTATAGTCTATCGCTGGACACCCCAGAGAACAAAAAGTTTGTAGAAGAATTTAGCAAGAAGTACGGACGCGGCCCTAGCACCTTCGCTTTGCAAGGTTACGATACCGCCCGCTTTATCGCCGAAAGTCTCAAAGCGGTCAATGGCAATACCACCGACAAAGAGGCCTTGATTAAGGTGATGGAAGGAGTGAAGTTTGTCAGCCCACGCGGGCCGATTGAATTTGACCCGGCTACTCACGGCATTACCCAAAATATCTATTTGCGCGAGGCCGTAGCCGGGCCGGATGGCAAGCCTCAAAACAAGGTTATCCAGACCTTCGAGAAACTGGCGGACATCAACAAATTGCTGGCTGGTAATTAACCGACGGTCAACGATAAGGACTTGCGCTTGAGATGATTTTCAAGCGCAAGTCCTCTACTCCTGCTTCTACTCTACTTCGGCTTATTTTAACCCAACCTCAAAAAAGGCTAACGCCTGGCCTTTTTAGTTCTGCTCCATTTCAGCAATATGGGTTTCGGCCCAATCTACCAGGGCGGCTAAAGGTGTTAGCAGGCTTTCACCCAGAGTGGTCAAGCTATACTCGACCTGGGGTGGAACGGTGCTGTATACCTTGCGGGACACCAAATTACGCTGCTCTAAATTACGCAAGGTTTGGCTCAACATTTTGTGCGAAATACCACCAATCTCGCGCTGCAACTGGCTGTAACGTTTAGCCTCTTTTGACAACATCGCTATAATCAAAGCCGTCCATTTATCGGTAATCAAATTCAAAACTTGCCGAGAAGGGCAAAGGGCGTTATAGACGTTAAACTCTATTCTATTTTTTGTTTCTTGACTAACCATAAAGTAAGTATAGCACTTTTAGGTGCATTATTGCAAATAGAGCGGTACTAACTTATAGTTAGTGTAGCCTTGATTACCGGATTATAGGCTGGTAGAAAGCAACCTGCAAGCTAAGTTGAGAAGTACGAATTTTCGGCGCACAAGTCATAATCAAGCCTAATTATATAGAAAGGGTTTTATACGATGATACTTATTATTGGAGCAAGCGGACAGGTCGGAACTGAGTTGGTCAAGCAGTTACAGACCCAGCAAGCTGATTTTCAAGCCTTAGTTCATAGCCCAACTTCGGCCCAGAAGCTGGAGGCACAAGGGGTAAAAACGGTGCAAGCTGATTATACCCAACCTGCTGAACTTGAGGCGGCTTTAGCGGGGGTGAAACAACTTTTTTTGCTCACTCCTGGCAGCTTGCAACAGGCTCAAATCGAGCAAAGTGTGATTGACACCGCGAAAAAGGCCGGGGTCAACAAGATTGTGAAACTATCGGTTTTTGGCGCCGACAGCGAACCCGATATGTTTTTGTTGCAGCAACACGCCCAAGTTGACCAATACCTGCAAGGGTCAGGCCTGGATTACGTTATTTTGCGCCCGAATAGTTTTATGCAAAATTTCGTCCGTTCCAATGCCGCGACTATCAAAGGGCAAAGCTCGATTTATGCGCCCGTCGGGGATGGTAAAGTTAGCCATATTGATGCGGCTGATATTGCTGAGGTAGCCTCAATCGCCCTCACCGATAATGCTCATAATGGGAATATCTTCACCTTGACCGGGCCGGAAGCGCTGTCGTATCAGGAAGTTGCCCAAAAATTCTCGGAACATTTGGGTAAACCCGTCGCCTATGTCAACCTGCCTGACCAGGCCATGCACGAGGCCATGACCAGTAATGGAGTACCTGCATGGTATGCCGACGGACTGATTAAGTTGTACAACTTGTACAAGGGGGGCAAGGGCGCAACCGTAACTGCGGATGTCGAGCAGATTACTGGTCATCCATCCCGTTCCCTGGATGCCTTTATAGCTGCCAACCTTGCTGCTTTCCGTTAGGATTGATACCGTCAGAGGACTTTCGCTGGTCAATTGGGGCAAGCTCGAAAAAGTTATATCTTTGAAGAATCTACTGAGTAGATTCTTCAAAGATATAACCAGGCCTAGTTTTGAGTTGCAACAGAAATTATCCAAGTGAGAAATCTTGGTTAAGCGAAAGTCCTGCTGCTTAAATATAGCGTAGCGGAGAAAGTTGGCCTACCGAGAAGGCTTGACCATTCGCCATTTGAGGTCATTGCTGTGGTTGGCTTCCAGCATCGCCAGGGTATCGGCGGTTTCCGCCATTACTGCTTCCACCCGCGACATTACTGCGTCCAAACGACGGTTCATATCCGGGTATTTTTCCCGTAACCCAACACATTCCAGCAAAATAGTAGTGCAATTGGCTTGTTTTGCCTTGAGATTTTCAATTACCTGGTCCAGAGAGTGCGACGAGTTAGTATAAGTGTTCAAAACGATTACCTCAACGTTAGCTAGTGTAAGACGTAATTGGTCTAAAGTAAAATTGCCGAAACAACTCGGTATATTCTGTTATTAAAGATGTCCCCGCCTCTAATTTAACATAGTAATATTACAGGAATATGAAGCGCAAGCTTCAAAATCATCCAATTTTGGCTACAACTCGTACAATATATTCTTAAATATCTCTGTGAAACTATTTTTCGGCAGGTTGGGCATGACAAGCGTTTAGTCCGGCTTCGAGGGCCTGTGGGTCTAATTCCTGTCCGATAAATACGGCCCGCGAGGAAAGCGGCAGATGCTCCGAAAATGGGGTGATTTTTACAAAGCCAGGGACTTGCTGAAACATATATATCATCGGGTCATGCGCCACCTGAAAGAAACCTTTAGCCCGGTAGACCGTCGGCGGCAGTTCCGCCAAAAATTGCTCGAAGCGCGTCCGGTCAAGCGGATAAGCCAGGTCAAAGCTGACAGTGTGCATGGTGCTATGGGCCGGGCTTGGAACGGTAAAGGTTTGAGCTTCATTATTAGAGACGGCATTAAAGCTGGGAGTAGAGGGCGCGGCTGACCCCAATTTCAACCCCAACGGGGTAAACCGGGCGGCGCGTTGCATCAGTTCCTGGCGTAACTGATGGCGCTGGCGACCCAGTTCCAATGAATAGGATAATAATTCCTCAATCCCGGCGATGGGCTTGCCGTTTTCGGCCTCGAAGATGTGGGCGCGAGGAGCAATTTGGGAAAGTCGTCCTTTGAGGGATTCCCTTTCGGCGGATGTAGTCAGGTCGCACTTACTCAAAACCAACACATCGGCAAACTCTACCTGGCGACGGGCTAATAAAACGTCGTCTGCAAGTTCCTCATAGCGGCGGCTATCCACTACCGAAATAATCCCGCCCACTTCCACCGTGCGCCAAAGGGCTGGTTCGGTTAGAGTATCCAGCATATCGGCGGGGTCAGCCAGCCCGGTAGCCTCGACCAAAAGCAGGTCAATTTTGGGATTGAGGGCCATTTTAATCAGGGCTGGCACGAGGTCGCCCTGGGCGTTGCAGCAAATACAGCCGTTAGAAAGTTCGGTGACAGTCAGCCCGCCTTGTCGCAGGGTTTGTCCGTCAATCGAAACCGACCCAAATTCGTTGATGACCAGACCAGGAGTCAGGCCATTCGAGACACACCACTCAATTAACTGGCCCATCAAGGTCGTCTTGCCGCTGCCCAAAAAGCCGACCAGGACATAGGTCGGGACGGTCAGGCTGTTGGGGGATTTTGCCACCTTACCCAAAAGATTAAGACTCTTTTCTATCTGTCGGGCCTGTTCGCGCTGCTTTTGGGCCTCGAATTTGTGGGCCAGCAAGAGTTTATTCATCTGATTGGCTTCCTCGAACTGGGCCTTGATTTTATAGCCGATTCGGTTGAGCCGCCGCTGGATTATCCTGAACATAACTTTACCCCTTCGGCAGTAACTGGCTGATGGTAATCAACCCCTCCGCCTGCTGTTCGACAACCCGGAAACCTGCCGAGGTATAATACCGATTGAGTTGCTCGCGGGTGAAAAAATGGATACCACTGCTCAGATGCAGCAAATCGTTTATCGCCCCCCCGATTTTCCCACGAGCGTGCATTTGCACCATCAGGGCGGCTCGTCCATATTGGGCTAGAGTGCGGCGGGCCTCAGCTAGGGCGCGGTCAGTATGGCGAAATTCATTGAGCGAGCCGCCACTGGCAACCCCGGCGAAAGCGGCCTCGATAAAAGGCAGTTGCTCGACATCGGCCCGCACCAGACTAATCCGGCCTTCCAGATGGTCGCGGGAAATGAAACCCCGCGAGGCTTGTAACATCTGCCAGGAATTATCTACCGCTACTACATGTCCTTCGGCTGAACCGAGCTTTATTTCATTACTATCGAAAGCCCGCCCGATGGCCCGCCCATAAAAACAGGTCGAACATCCTTGGTCGAGATAAAAAGCCAATTCGTTATGTAGGGTCAATTTCTCCGGTTCAGGAACTGCCAGCATCCGAATAATGGTAGCGAGTTCTTCTTCGGGCGGCCAGGGGCGACCCCCCAAGGCGCTGAGGGCGCGAGGTCGCCATAACCGTTCGTAGCCCCAGGCCACCAGGCGATTATGGTTGGTGCGCTGGCCCGGCCCGATATTTTTGGCCCGCACCGGCAGAAAGTTCAAGATACCGTCCTGAATCGGGTAGGTTGCGCCGCAGTGCGGACATTCGACTTTGCCGGTCAAGACAATCTCGTTATCTCCCAAAACAGCTATTTTGGAGCTTTCGGAAAGTCGGAGACCTTCCCAACTGCAAAAGATACATTTCAAAATGGCAGGTAATTGCCGGTGCATTATGCTTACTTTCTAGGTCGCCTTCGACTATTTATCGCCAGTGTAGGCCATCACGTCTATTTCCACCATAATATTATGCAATAGCAGACTTCCGACAGTCGTGCGGGTAGGTTTGGGGTCGGGGAAATAAGTGGCATAAACCTTGTTGTACCGCTCGAACATCTGTAAATCACTCAGATGCACAGTTGATTTTACCACATCTGCCATAGTTGCTCCGGCGGCTTCGAGAATTACTTTGATATTTTCGAGTACCTGGGTGGTTTGCTCCTCGATAGTTGTCCCAATCAAGTCTCCGGCAGAATTTAGTGGCCCTTGCCCGGAGACAAATACAAAATCGCCCACCCGCAGACCCGGCGAATATGGCCCTTGCGGTGGTGCGCCCCCGGCAGTCACAATCTGTTGTTTTGGCATCGTTTTCTCCTAAAAAGTGGTCAGAAGTCAGTGGTCAGTAAAATTCTATCCAGTTCGTGAAAATACATTTTAACAGGGATAGACAGGATTAGCAGGATAGATTATAACACCCTGATAATTAAAAACAATAAAAGCGGATTAGCGTTGACGGCAATCCGCTTTTATTGTATATTCGTTAAAAGGCCCAAAATTCAGAACAGCGTTTCTCAGAATGGAACAGACTTTAGGAGTTTTGAATTATGAGTTTTAAGTTTTGAGTTATCTTAAATTCAAAATTCAAAACTCAAAACTCAAAACTCAAAACTTAAAACTATTTGACCGGCTCAACCTTATCAATTGCGGTAGTGTCAATCAGTTCTGGCAGGGTCAGCTTTTTGGTAATCAGCCCGGCGGTGGAGAGTTGGTCTTGCAGGCTCGCCCAACCGTCCTTGTCAATCTGGCCCATCTTGAGGGGGCTGCCGCTGCCCGTCCACTTCTTGATGTCGTCCTGGATTTTGAGCTTGGCAATCTCTACATTTTTGACTTCGTCGGGAGTCCACTTTCCGGCATAGGTTACAATCTTGTCGAGGTTAGCCGGGTCTTGCGCCCACAAACGGCCCTTGTGCAGCCCGGCAATCATCTTTTGCACCGTGTCAGCCTCGCTTTTGAGGCTGTCCTCGTGGACAATTACATCGTCGGACGGCACTTTTAGCAGGTCGCTCATCGGATAAACCACAATCGGGGTTTTGTTGAAGCCCAACTCGACTGCTACGTGGTTGGTCGCCACGAAAGCTTCGACCTTGCCGCTTTCCAGAAAAGCGTAAGCTCCCGTGTTCGCGCCTACGACTTGCAGGGTTACATCGGTTGGTTTAAGGTTCGCGCCCGCCAGAATCAAGGTCAGGAGTTGTTCGGTTGAACCGCCCCGGCTGACTACCCCGATGGTCTTGCCTTTCATATCCGCCGGGGTCTTGATACCGCTCTTTTCGTTGGTGATAATCACGAACTGGACTCCGCGATAGACCGCGTAAGTCGAGCGAATGGGAACGGCCTGCCCTGTCCGATTGATAATCGTGGTGATAGCGCCGCCCCGCGCCGCAAATGCGGTTTTGCTGGACACTTGCTGCAAGGAACTGGCAGTTCCCGACCCGGATACCAATTCGACATCCAGGCCTTCCTTCTCCCAGAAGCCGCCCTCTTTGGCGATGTAAGCTTCGATATAGCTCAGGATGGGCGCGGTAGGCAGGGCATACTTGATTTTCTTGAGTGGCCCGGCGGCAGCCGCCGTAGTCGCGGCGGAGGCGGTAGTCGCAGCGGCGGCGGCAGTGGTATTAGCGGCAGTAGTAGCCGCCGTAGTCGCGGGCGCAGTGGTCGCGGTTGGGTCGCCACAGGCCGCCAGTACTGCTGCTCCGACCAGGCCAGTGCCGCTCAACTGGACAAAGCGCCGACGTGAAAATTGTTTGGGTTTATCAGACATTGTATCTCCTCCTTGTAACATAACAAGATAACGTCATAGAATTGATTAAAAGTACGAACTCTCCCTCTTTTAAGGGAAATGAGTTTGATGGAGCAATTAAAGCATGGACAAGCTAGAAAACAGCCCTCCTACTACCTTCGATAAGCCGTTGCCCGCCCAGCGCGGGGCAAAAGGCGGACAACAGGACATCGTAGTTTCCGGTATCAATAAAATCTACACTACCGACCAGGGCCGGGTAACAGCCCTGGAAGATATAAACCTGACCGCCGAACATGGCTCGTTTATCAGTCTGCTAGGGCCGAGCGGATGCGGTAAAACCACCTTGCTCCGCATTATGGGCGGGCTGTTGCACCCGACCACTGGCGAAATTATGGTCGGGGGTCGTCCGCTCTATGGCCCAAACGGACCGAGCAAAGAGATTATCCGGGAAGTCGGCTTCGTCTTTCAAGACCCAAATTTGCTGCCCTGGCGCAACATTCAGCGCAATATTGCTTTGCCGCTCGAACTCCAAAAAGTTGATAAAACCGAGCGAATTGGGCGAGTCCGCGAAATGCTGCGGCTGGTGGGCCTGGATGCCACTACTTTCGAGCGGTTGTATCCGCGCCAGCTTTCGGGCGGGATGCGCCAGCGCGTCGCTATCGCCCGCGCTCTGGTTTTTAATCCCCTGATGCTATTGATGGACGAGCCATTCGGGGCGCTGGATGCCATGACCCGCGAAAATATGAACCTCGAACTGCAAAATATTTGGCAAAAGAGCGGTAAAACCATCGTGCTGGTAACGCACAGTTTGCAGGAAGCCGTGTTCCTGTCGGATAGAGTCGCGGTGCTATCCTCGCGGCCTGGTCGTCTCAAGGAAATTGTGGATATAGATTTGCCGCGACCTCGCACCCGCGCCATGCTGGAAGACCCCAAACTAACCGAATACGTCGGCTATTTGCGCCACAAGCTAGAGGAAGGATACGATAACGATGGAACAAACCGCTAATCCCGCCGCGACATATCCCGGCCCTTCGTCGGCCCGGCGCATGACCGTCGGGCGCTTCTTTATCAAGTACCTGCCGTTTTTCACTACCCCCGCTCTGTTAGCGATAGTTATTGGTATCTGGCAATGGTACGTGGCCTCAAACCCCAATTCGCAATATATCTTGCCGCCGCCCGCTAAAGTCTGGGATCGCTTGTTTGAATTTATGCGCGACCCCACCAGTATCGAACATGTGGGGGTGACGCTTTACGAAACGTTGGTTGGATTCTTCCTGGGTAGCGTGATTGGTATCAGCCTGGGCTTTATTATCGCCAAAAGCCAGATATTGGAACGCACCCTGAACCCCTTTATTATCGCCAGCCAAGTCATCCCGAAAGTGGCCCTCGTCCCGCTCTTCACTTTCTGGTTTGGCTTTAATCCCACCAGCAAAATTATTATTGCGACCCTGCTGGCCTTTTTCCCGCTCCTAAGTAACGTGGTGCTGGGCATCAAATCGGTGGAAGAAGGTAAACACGATTTGATGAACTCGCTGGCGGCAAGCCGATGGCAGCGTTTCCTCAATGTCGAGCTTCCATTCAGTATGCCCTATATTCTGACCGGCATGGAAGTCGGCGTGGTGCTGGCCCTCATCGGGGCGGTAGTCGGCGAATATCTGGGCGGTAACAAAGGGCTGGGCTTCCTGACGGTCTACGCCACCAACGCTTTTCAACTCGACCTGCTCTTTACGGTCATTATCGTGCTGACCGTCATTGGCTTCGTTCTCTACGCCATTCTAGCCGGAGCGCGGCGCTTCCTCATCCCCTGGCACGAAACCGGCAAATCCGCCCGGCGGGAAGTCGCTTAACTACACCATCAGTCCGCCGCCGTTGAGATAAATCGTTTGTCCGGTCAGGAAGCGGCTTTGCGGGCCACACAGGTAGATGATGGTATCCGCTACATCGTCAGGATAGGCCACCCGACCTAGCGGGGTGCGACTGGCATAGGCCTCGATTTCGGAGCGGTTGCGTTTGCCCTCGATAAAGCGGGTTTCGACCATCCCCGGTGCGACACAATTGACCAAAATATTATAGGGCGCGAGTTCGAGCGCCAGCGATTTACTGAGAGCTACCACCCCGGCTTTGCTGGCGGCATAAGCTCCGACCTCGGCGGTGGGGCGGACTGCCAGTCCACTGGTAATATTTACAATCCGCCCGCCCTTGCCCGCTTCCACCATAATCCGACTCACCGCCCGGCAAAACATGAATGTTCCAGTCAGATTTACCTCGATAACCTCTCGCCAGTCCTCATCAGTCATTTCGCGCAGGGGCGACCATCGAATAATTCCGGCACAATTTATCGCAATATCGGGCGTTCCCATTGAGGTGTCCGCGATGGCTTCCATCAGCCGTCCTACTTCATAAGCGTCGGTAAGGTTTGCCGGGAATGTTAGTACGCTACACCCCATATTAAACACTTCTTCTCTTAGTTTTTCCAGGCGCTCAAATTCAGCCTGCCGGTCAGTCAGGATAATACTGGTCACACCCTCAAGTACCAGCCGCTGCACGGTTATGCGCCCGATGTCTCCGGCAGCCCCGGCGACCAGGGCGGTTTTGTTTTCAAGCAGTTTTTCCATCTATTTCCGGGTAATTTGTTCCGTAGCATGGCACACAGTTCCATTTATTTGCGAGATTTTAACTAAAACTCCGCTTCTTGTCAATTAATCGCGTTGTAGAGCGTATTGACAACCCATGTGAAAAACATTACAATCAAGATGAAAATTAAATATATGACCTGACCTTCAGGGCAAGGTGCGGCACGGGCCTGTTTTGGGCTTTTGTGCCAATTCCTGACTGGCGGTATAGCCCGCGAGCTTGATTTCTTTGGCAAACTTTTCCGTAAAATACATGCGAAAGCTTTGCCGTTATAAGGAAAGATAGCAGATTCGGTGAAACTCCGAGGCCAACGGTAATAGTCTGGATGAAAGAAGGTGATGGCAGCAAATGAGGTCTATTCTCTTTGTGATGGCAAAGATTCCCTTGAGCTTTTGGCGATTGGGATAATTTTGGCATAGAATTTCAACCTCAAAATTTTCGGGTAAGGACGAGTGACAGCCCTTGATTTTTCTTGGCTAAAAACTCGCTACCCCGGAAGTTTTTAGGCGGCAAATTGGGAATGGGCGCGAAGGTAAGCTGACACACCTTTGCGCCCATTTTTTGTTGCAAAAAATTTCGAGTTTACAAGGACTGCGCCCTATGATAGCTCACGAGCCATCTTCGATACAAGAAAAACAAAAAGAAAAAGAAAACGAACTTGGCGAGAATGATTTGAGCGAAGAGGAAACTCTTTTATCAAACAGCGCCACGACTGCCGCAAATAAATCTGCTCCTATTTTCGCGCCGGATGGCCTCGGCGACGAAAGTTCTGGGAATAAGCACTTCACCGCCGAAGCGGGCCTGCGGTATGTCTCAAAGCTGGCCTCGCCGGTGACGCTAGTAGTGGTATTCGGACTTTGGCAATTGCTGACCCTTTTCAAGGTTTATCCCGAATATATCTTGCCTGCCCCGGTAGATGTTATCGGGCGCTGGTGGGAGTCGGCCCAATCGGGGCAGCTTTGGAAACATACCGGGGCGACTTTGCTGGAAGCCGGGGTGGGTTTCGGGATGGCCCTGGTAATTGTGGCGCTGCTGGCCTACCCGATTGCCTATTCCCGAATTGTGGCGGCCCTCTTTAGCCCCTTGCTGGCGGCGACCCAGGCTATCCCGTTGGTGGCAATCGCGCCTTTGCTGGTCATTTGGTTCGGCTTTGGGCTTCTGCCAAAGGTCGTGACCTGCGCCCTGATAGTGTTTTTCCCGCTGTTGCTCAACGCAGTAGCCGGGTTGCGCGGGATTGATAAATCATTACGGGAAGCGGCGATGGTCTTTGGAGCATCGCGTTGGCAGATGTTGCGCTTTGTGGAATTTCCGTTGGCCCTGCCGACCTTGCTGACCGGGGTGAAAATCGGCTTTACCCTCGCGATTACCGGGGCGGTAGTCGGCGAGTTTATTTCATCGGATGCGGGGCTGGGTTATTTATTAAATCTGGGGCGCGGTCAGTTCGACACCCCCTTAGTTTTTGTGGCCCTGCTGACCCTAATGGCGATTGCAATGCTGGCCTATGGGGTGGTCAGCCTGCTCGAAAAACTGGTTAGCAGTGGTCAGTAAATACGTTTTGAGTTTTGAATTAAAATGCCATCCGCTACCTGTATTTTCTCAGCACTCAGTAGATTTTAGATTTTAGACCACTTTTACAAGGAGGATATAGATGAGGAAGCTTGGAAAATTTTTGTGCTTGACCGGATTGCTGTTAGTGGCCTTGCCGATACTGGTGGCGTGCGGCGACCCGACGGCGACTTCTGCTCCGGCAGCAGCAACGGCGGCTACCAATACGCCGCCCAAAACCCGGCAATCGCTGACGATTGCTCTGAGCTACATCCCGAATGTGCAGTTTGCGCCGTTTTATGTAGCTCAGGACAAAGGCTATTTTGCGGCGGAAGGGCTGGATGTGAAATTTGAATATAGCACCGTCAATGACTTGCTGGCGCTGGTCGGGCAAGGCAAAATCCCCTTTGCCCTTGCCAGTGGCGACGAGGTGTTACAAGCCCGCGCTGGTGGGATTCCCGTGACCTATATCGGCACTCAATATCAAAAGTACCCGATAGCTTTGGCGGCCCTCAAAGGCAAAGGCATCACCAAACCCGCCGACCTCAAAGGCAAGACCGTCGGGATTCCCGGCCCATTTGGGGCAACTTATATCGGCTTCAAGGCGATTCTGGCGGCAGCTAAACTGACCGAAGACGACCTGAAAGTCCAGACTATCGGCTTTACCCAGCGCGAAGCCCTATCTCTGGGCAAGGTGGATGCCGCAATGGTTTATTCCATGAATGAGCCGGTGCAGTTGCAAAAAGCCGGAGTCGCGCTGGACATTATTGAGGTGTCGAGTTTGTCGCCTTTGGCCTCGGTGGGGCTTGTGACCAGTGAGGGGTTGATAAACTCTAACCCTGACTTGGTGCAAAAGGTGACGCGGGCCTTTGCGCGGGGAGTTAAGGACACTATTGCCGACCCCAAAGCGGCCTTTGAAAGCACCATTAAGGTCGCGCCCGATGCCAAAGGTGATGACCCCGAATTACAGAAACAGGTTTTGATTGAAACCGCAAAATTCCTGGTAGCAGACAATGTGAAGGGGCAGATTATCGGCTACAGTGACCCGAAGGTGTGGGAAAGCACTCAACAATTTATGCTGGATAACAAGCTACTCAAAAGCAAAGTGGATGTTAATGCCGCTTTTAGCAACAAGTATCTGAGCGCCGAAGTCGGCAAATACTGAGTTTTGAGTTTTGTGTTTTGAGTTTTGAGTTTTGAGTTTTGAGTTTTGAATTATCAGATTTAGCCAGACGTTTAAGGGAGTCACGCATAGCCGTCCTGGGTCTGGGTATCTACAATTCAAAACTCAAAACTAATAATTCAAAATTAATTAGCCGACGATTTCGATATTATCGAGGCCGCCATAGATTTCGTGCCAGGGATGAGCGCCTTTGACCAGCACCTCGTTTAGCATGGTGATGTTTTTTACGCCCTGGTCTAATAGCCACTCTTCCAGGGCATCCGCGCCCTGGGTGGCAAAGACTGGAATACCCGATTTCCAGGTGGCCCGCCCGCACAGCACCCCGCTAAAAGGCGTACCAGCTTCGGCGGCTAGTTCCAGACTTTCGCGGAAAACATCGTCATCCACTCCCGCGCTCAGGTAAATAAAGGGCTTTTTGGCGGTAGCGGCGGCACTCTGGAAATGCTCGATGGCGGTGGCTTTATCGTAAGCCGCCTCACCGCCCTTGAACGCCCGGCTGCCTTCCAGATAAACCACGTTAATCGGAATTTCGACCTTGAGAATGTCTACCCCGTACCGCTCCTGCGAAAACTCTTCCATATATTTACTGACGTATTTGGGCTTGAGTTTGGCAAATTCCAACCCTTGCTCATCGTAGTTATCATCATAGGCCAGCGGTTCGAGGAAGAAGGGGACATCCAGGGCGGCGCATTCCGCTCCAACCCGCTCGATAAAGCGCTGCTTGATAGTAGTAATTCGCTCGTCGTCAAAGGGGTTGTAGTACAGCAGAATTTTGACGGCATCCGCCCCGTATTCCAGCAGACGGCGAACACTCAGTTCGGGCAGCAGGTCGGGCAGACGGCCCTTGACGCTGACATCGTAGCCCGTTTTTTCGTAGGCCAGCAGGACTCCGGTGCCGGGCGCACGTTCCGGCAAGGCCGGGAGGCCGTATTCAGTGTCCATCAAAATCGCGCTGGCGTGGCGGGTCAAGACTTTGGTCACGCGCTTTTTGAATTCGGTAAGTTCCTCGTCGGCACAGGCCGAACCTCGCGCCTTCTCGATGCTCTTGCGGAGCGAGCCACGCTGGTCCATCGCCGCCGCCGCAATCACGCCCCGGTCATCGGCGCAGTTATTAATCCGCTCAAATTTACCTTTGCCTATTTTTACTTTTGCCATAGCATACTCCCTTGTAGGTATGTGGTTTGCTGCTTTCAGGTTTTCAGGTTGGAAAGTCCAAGTATTACTATAAAACAATATCGTAAGTAGCGGCGGTTGGCAAGTCAAATCGAAATCAGCCGAAGTCAGTTCTGGTAGTTTGACATGCCCCTATTCTAAATAGTACAATTCTTCACAATTAATAATCAGGCTTGGGCCTGGCGTTATATGATACTCTTTATTAAAAAATCCGGCAGCCGCTACCCGCGAGGAGTGAACTGCTGATAGCTGGTAGCTGACCGCTATGACAAGCAAAGGAAGTGAGAACATGCTCAAAGTATTGGTGAGCGACCCGATTGCTAAAGAGGGGCTGGCCCGCCTGAAAGAGGCTGGAGCGGGATTAGGTTTGGAAGTAGAAGTCCGAACCGGGCTACCCAAAGAAGAATTGCTCAAAATTATCGCCGAATACGATGGCCTGATTGTCCGCAGCGAGACCAAAGTTACCGCCGAAGTTATTCGAGCCGCCACCCGCTTGAAGGTCGTGGCGCGGGCCGGGGTCGGGGTGGATAATGTGGACGTAAACACCGCCACCGAGCGCGGGATTATAGTAGTAAACACCCCCAACGGCAATACGATTGCGGCCTGTGAGCAGGCCTTCGCTTTGATTCTGGCGACGGCTCGCAAGCTAGTTCCGGCTCACCAAAGTATGCAGGCCGGAAAGTGGGAGCGCAAGTTATTTATGGGGGTTGAGCTGGCGGGTAAAACTTTAGGGATTATCAGCCTGGGGCGGATTGGAACGGAACTGGCCCGCCGAGCGATTGCTTTTGGCATGTCGCCGATTGCCTTTGACCCCTATGTTTCGTCGGCCTACGCCGAAAAAATCGGGGTCGAGATGGTTACGTTGGAAGAGATTTACCGACGCTCTGATTTTATCAGCATCCACTCGCCCCTGATACCCGAAACCTTTCACATGATTGGCGCAGAAGCGATTGCGAAGATGAAACCGGGGGTACGGATTATCAATGCGGCGCGGGGCGGTATTATAGACGAAGCGGCTCTGGCGGAAGCCCTCAAGAGCGGCAAAGTGGCGGCGGCGGGGCTGGATGTCTTTGAGCAAGAGCCACCCTTGCCCGGTAATCCCTTAATCGGTGCGCCGAACATCGTTACTACTCCCCATCTGGGCGCGAGTACCGAAGAAGCTCAGGTCAAGGTAGCGATAGATGCCGCCGAGTCGGTAGTGGCGGCCCTGAGTGGCGAATTGGTGCCAAATGCGGTCAATCTGCCCGGTCTCAGCAAAGAGAGCCTCGGACAACTAAAGCCCTACCTGACCCTGGCGACCAAGCTGGGACGACTGGGGGCGGCCCTTTCGGATGGGGCGATACAGCAAGCCGAAGTCTGCTTTCAAGGTGAAGTCCAGCCCGACCACGCCCGGCTAATTCTGATGTCGGCCCTCCAGGGGTTATTGGAAAGCAGTGTCACATCGGATGAGCCGGTCAATCTGGTCAATGCCCGCTCGCTGGCTTCCCGGCGAGGGGTCGAAGTGACCGAGGTGATGAGCAAGGATAAAGGCCAGTTTGCCGGACTAACCATCTCGCTGCGGGTCAAAACCGAGGCCAGCAGTGCCGCCACTCTGACCGGGCTATGCACCTTTGAAGGTACGGTGATTGAGGGTGAACCCCGCATCGTGGGGGTCAATGGCTTGCGAGTGGATGTCGCGCCCTATGGCTATCTATTGGTCAGCCGACATATTGACCGCCCTGGTATGATTGGGCGGGTGGGGACAGCCCTGGGCAGCCACGAGATTAATGTAGCCTCAATGGAGGTCGGACGGCGGCAACGCGGCGGCGAAGCGGTCATGATTTTGAATATTGATGATTTTGTGGATGCGGCCTTGCTAGAAGAAATTAACAAGATTGACGGGGTGGAAAACCTGCGTTTCGTCAGCCTGGGCGACTGAGGCGGCTAAAATTCTCACCTCGATTCCTGGTGGCAGGTGTAATTATGGAATTGCACCTGCACAAGCCCATTCTATTTGACAAGTTTTGTTCAAAGGTGATACCCTAAAAGGGCTACTTTTAGCACTCAAGATTAGAGAGTGCTAATAAATTGCCTGGAATGACCTCAAAACCGCAACCAGTAAAGTTCAAAATTCGTAGATATAAAAGCAAGCTATATTATTTTATTGTACTTGGCTGGTTGGATTATACCAAAATAATCCAGTCACTAAAGTATTGGATAATAATAGTATATAATATGGTAGGCTAAGTAGTAGTCAAAAGGTTATTTATAGAACCCTGGCTTGGAATGATTTTCTGATTTGCGGATAATTTGGCTCAACCCCAAAACTGAGTTTGGTTATCTTTGAAAAATTTACTCAGTAAATTTTTCAAAGATAACTTTTCCGAGGCTAAGGCGATTTACAAGCGAAAGCTTTAAGCTGGTAGCTGGAAAAAGTACAATTGATTTGACAGCAGGTGGGAAAATGGCAACCGATGAAAATGAACCGCCCGGCTTAAAGCGCCCCGTCCGTCGCCCAAAGGCCACTCCGCCCCCGACTAATTCGCAGGTTCAAACCGACAGCGGAGCAGGAAACGAGGTCGAGCGCCTGACCGAGCGGCAGCGCGAGTTGTTGCGAATTATAATCCAGGAATTTGTAATCAGCGCCACCCCGGTCAGTTCGGAAGGTTTGGTGGCTAAATATCGGTTGCCCTATAGCTCGGCGACGGTTCGCAACGAAATGGCAGAACTGGAGCGGGAGGGCTATATCAGCCATCCCCACACCTCCGCCGGGCGTGTCCCCAGTGACCGGGGCTATCGCTACTATGTTCAGAACTTGATGGCCCGGCCCGGCCCGCTCAGTTCGATGGAGCAGAATACGATCCAGCATCAGTTTTACCAGATACACCTGGAATTGAACGAGTGGTTGCGGTTGGCGGCCTCGGTCACGGCCCGCACCGCCCATAACGCTGCCCTGGTCTCGACCCCTCGCGCCTATAATAGCCGTCTGAAGCATATGCAACTCATTGGGGTGCAGGAGCGTCGGGCGCTTTTGGTTACTGTCACCCAGGATGGGGCTATCAAAGAGCAGATGTTGAATCTGGAAGAGGTTCAAGCACAGGAAGACCTCAACCGATTGTCCAGTCGGCTAAATACGCTTTTGGGTAATTTGAACTGGCAGCAAATCGAGGCCCGGATTCACGATTGGCCGGAAGAGTTGATAAAGACGATTGCCGCCCTCCTGGTGGAAGGTCTCAAGGTGCTAGACCGCGCCCAGGATGCCCAGCTTTATCGAGATGGTCTGGTCAATATTTTGAGCCAACCCGAATTTAGCGATATTGAGCGGGTGCGGCAGGTCGTCCAGGTCATCGAAAGCGGGCAGACGATTAATACCATCATCCCCGAAGTGCTATCGAGCGATGGCAATACGGTGCAGGTCATCATCGGCGGCGACAATCGCTTTGATGATTTGCGGCTATTGAGCGTGGTGCTGGGGCGCTATGGCATAGACGGACAGGTGACGGGGGTGGTCGGGATTGTCGGCCCGACCCGCATGGAGTACGGACGCTCGATTTCGACGGTTCAATATATCTCGCAATTGCTCAGTAATCTCCTGAGCGAGCGGCGGGCCTAGTATTACAAGAAACATATACAATTCTAATACACCAAAGGTGGTAATCCCACCTAAAGCGCAATATAATTGGGTTTGGATATAAAAAATTCGGAGAGGTGAAACTAAAGTGAGTAGTGAAACTAATACCAGTGAGAACGAGGCCACCGTCGAAGCGGTTGAAGCTTCCGCCGAAACTGCCAATACCGAAGGCATGAGCGTCGAGCAATTGCGTCAATCGCTGGCGGACGAACAGAAAAAAGCGGCGGAATATATGGAAAGCTGGCAACGGTCACGGGCCGACTTTGTGAACTTCAAGCGCCGTACTGAAACCGAGCGAGCTAACTTGAGCGCCGAGGTACGCGGCAAGTTGCTGGTAAAATTTCTGCCGGTGGTAGATGATTTTGAGCGGGCGCTCCAGACAATGCCGGAAACTTTGAAAAATGAACCCTGGGTCAACGGGGTGAGCCTGATTGAGAAGAAATTAAAGACTTTGCTAGAGCAGGAAAATGTAGCTGAATTCGCGGCTGAAGGCCAGGATTTTGACCCACATCTGCACGAGGGGGTCCAACGCGACGAAGATAGCGAAGGTGAAAAAGAAGTTGTTACCGCCGTCTATCAAAAAGGCTACAAACTGGGGGATAAAGTAATCCGGGCGGCAGTCGTCAAAGTGGGTCGTAAATAGCGGCTCGTGGTCAGGCTTTATTCAAGGTCATAGTTTTCAGAATTAAGGTAAGCGGCAATGAGCAAGCGTGATTATTATGAAGTACTAGGAGTTTCCAAAACCGCGACGGATGACGAGCTAAAAACCGCCTACCGCCGATTGGCTAAAAAATTTCACCCGGATGTAAATAAGGAGAGCGGGGCTGAAGACCAGTTCAAAGAGGTCACAGAAGCCTATAATGTGCTGACCGATAAGCAAAAGCGGTCAGCCTATGATCGTTTCGGACACGCCGGAGTAGGCGGGGCAGGGGCTAATCCTTTCGAGGGTTTCGCGGGGATGGGCGGCTTTAGCGATATTTTCGAGCAGTTCTTTGGAGGTACGGCGGCCCAATCCGGGCAACAACGTCGGGTGCAAAAAGGGGCGGACCTCAAGACGACTGTGACTCTTTCCTTTAAGGAAGCGATTTTCGGTTGTGAAAAAGAAGTCACTATCAACCGCTATGATACCTGCGGACGGTGCAAGGGTGGTCGGAGCGAACCCGGTTCAGAAACCGTCCGCTGCGATACCTGCAAGGGGACGGGCGAAATCCGGCGCACCCAGAACAGCATTTTCGGGCAGTTCATCAACGTGACGACCTGTGACCGTTGCCGAGGGGAAGGCAAGATTATCGTCACCCCATGCAAGGAATGTCGCGGGGAAGGCCGGGTGCGGGTCAGCAAGCCGCTAATGGTCAAGATTCCGGCGGGGATTGATGCCACTCGCCAGATTCGGATTACGGGCGAGGGCGAGGCCGGGCCGCGTGGCACTTTGCCTGGCAATCTGTATGTCGGGATTGTTATCAAGGAAGACCCGATTTTCCGGCGCAAGGACAATGACATTCTGCTGGAATTGCCCCTCAATATTTGGCAGGCTACGCTCGGCGATAAGCTGGAAGTGCCGACGGTAGATGGCGCGGTGGAAGTTGAGATTAAGCCGGGAGCGCAAAGCGGCGATGTCATTCGTCTGCGGGAAAAGGGCGTGCCGTTCTTGCAGGGCAACGGACGCGGCGACCAACTGGTTAGCTTGCGGCTGATTACCCCCCGCAAGCTGACCGAGGAGCAACGGAAGCTATTGCAAGATTTATCCCGCACTATGCCGCGAGAGCAAATCGGCAAAGCCAGCGACCGGGAGCAGGACGACAAAGGCTTTTTCAGCCGTATCCGCGATGCTCTGGGCCAGAGCTAACCGCCAGTCTAAAAATAAGCACGAAGCGGTTCAGGCCACCAGCCTGGACAGTGGGGGCAGGCCCTTGAAAATCTCAAGAGGGCTGCCCCCAATTATTATTTTGCTTGTTTGAAGGTCGAGAAGACCTAGCTTATTGCTTTCAAAAGGCGCTCGCGCTCAGAAAGCGATTTGCCCCGTAGGTCGGCGATGCCCTTTTCAGTTACGATTAGTTGGGCCAAATGGCGCGGAGTCGTGACCGGGCTGCCCGCCGTCAGGCGCGGCACAATCCGCGGTTTGCCGGATGGGGTGGCGCTGGGCAGCGCGATAATCGAAAGCGCGGCCTCGCCGTACCACGCCCCGGTTACGTAATCCAATTGACCCCCGACCCCCGCCAATTGCCAATCACCCAGCGCCTCGGCGTTGACCTGCCCAAAATAATCTACTTCCAGGGCCGAATTGACCGATACAAAATCGGGCAGTTGGGCGACCCGCCAGGGATTATTACACAGGTCTATTCCCTGTAATTCCAGCAACGGATTATTATCAGCGTAATCAAACAGTCGGTGGGAACTGATAAGCAAAGATGCGACTGATTTACCTCGGTCAAAGGGCTTGCGGGCGTTAGTCACCGCCCCAGATTGTAGCAGCTCAATGATACCGTCGCCGAATGCCCCACCGTGCAAACTCAAATCGTGGCGAGCCGTCAGGAATTTCATGACTGCTTCCGGTACCGTCCCGACCCCCAGTTGAACCGTCGCACCGTCCTTGATAAGCTCGGCGACATTGGCGGCAACCTGCTGTTCTAGCGGCCCGGCAAGGGCGGAAAGCACTTCTAACAAAGGGCGGTCACTTTCGATAATTGCGGCGAAACGCTCCGGGGCAATCAATGGCCCGGTCACGAAAGGCATCTGGCGGTTCATTTCAGCTATCAAGGGTATATTTCGGTCAAGCAGGGCCGCAATCAGATCTGCCGCCGGGCCAAACGAGCAAAGGCCGGCTGGATTGGGCGGGGTAATTTGCACCAGCCCCAGTTCAATCGGAATATGCCCGGCCCGTATCAGCCCTGGTAAGGTCGAGAAACTGGCGGGAATATAATCCACCAGCCCGGCCCGCGCCGCTTCTTTCAGGGCCGGGTGCGGGAAAAAACTCTTGAGATGTAGCTGTCCGCTTCGCAGCAATTCGGGTTCGCCATAAAGCGGGGTCGGTGCGCCCGCTCCTCGATAAGTCAGGGCATAGAGCGTCAGGTTTTGCAGATTGGCTTGCCCGGCTTTTATACCCGCGATTAAGGCTTCTACCAGGGTTTGAGGTTCGGCACAGGCCGAATGAAGCAGCACATGGCTGCCCGGCCTTATCTTTCCGAGGGCTTCGGGGATAGCTGATAATGCCGAAAATGTCACATCACGCTCAATTCTATAAGGTTTCCGGCTCTGGATTCAAGTCCGGCGGATAGTCAAAAATCGCCCCGATATTTAGCTTGAAGCCTGGAATAATGTCTTCCCCGTCCAACTCGTCCGCCCCCATGTAAAATTGCGGGCGCAAACCGCTAATCTGGCGATAGACATCTACCCGGCGGCTGACCGGGTGAATCATCCAGATAAGACTAACCCCGGCCTGTTGGTATTCGATTATTTTGGCTTCAATCTCGTAATCTTTATCGCCGGGCGAAGCGACCTCAATTGCTAAATCGGGCGCAATATTGGGATAGCTCCTGAAGCGGGCTGGTAGTCGCTCCTGTTTCACAAACGAAATATCGGGCTGGCGATAGGCTCGGCGGTTTCGGGCAGTAGTTGGCATAAAACGATATTCCGGGCTGCTATCCACCACCCGACCCAGACTTTTGCCCTTGAGAAAGCCGCGCAATTCGCCGATAATATTGCTACAAATGACCCCATGTTCAAATGTCGCCAAAGCTTCCTCCTCAAGCTCGTCGGCCTCAAGTACCAGGTCTAATTCAATCGCCATAAGTTTCACCTGTTTGAAATCTAAAATCTAAGGTCTGAAATCTAAAGTCTGAAATCTAAAGTCTGAAATCCCCGATCTTAGATTTCAGATTTTAAGAAGCTGGCCCGGTGAGCTTTTCACATATCGCAAGGTAGAGTATACTATATTATGCCTGAAATCAGTAAGTTAGCGCGAAGCAACCCGAAATAAAATTCAAATGAGGTACAAAGATGACCCAAATGATTGAGAAACCGGAAGTAGAAGTAATCGAGAGTCGGCTCTATATTGGCGGAAAGTGGCAAGAAGCCGAGCGGGGCTGGTTCGCGGTCAAGAACCCGGCAACGGGCGAGGTGATTGGCAAAGTTGCAGATGGCGGGGTAAATGAAACCAAAGCCGCTATCGAAGCAGCGACCAAAGCTTTTCCGGCCTGGGCCAAGACGCGAGCCGAAGACCGCGCCCGGCTTTTGAGCAAGGTGGCCGCCTTGATGGAAGAGCGGGTAGATTATCTGGCTCGTATCCTGACCCTGGAAAACGGCAAGCCTTTAGCTGAATCGCGGGGTGAAATCCTGATTGGCGCTCGTTTTTTGCAGTGGAGCGGCGAGGAAGGGCGGCGGGTCTACGGACGTAGCGTGCCTAGCGATGGTTTCCGGCGGGTGCTGGTGATGCGCCAGCCAGTAGGGGTTATCGCCGCGATTACGCCCTGGAATTTTCCGTCCAGCATGATTACTCGCAAGCTTGGCCCGGCCCTGGCCGCCGGTTGCACCGCGATTCTCAAGCCCGCCAAGCAGACTCCGCTTTCGGCCCTCGAAATCTGCAAGCTCTTCGATGAGGTTGGTTTCCCGGCGGGGACGGTAAACCTGATTACCGGCACCAAGTCGGCGGAAATCGCCGGGGTTTTGATGGAAAGCCCCCAAGTCCGCAAGATTACCTTTACCGGCTCAACCGAAGTAGGCAAGCAATTGCTGATTGCGGCGGCCTCGACTGTCAAGCGAGTTTCGATGGAATTGGGCGGCCATGCCCCCTTTATTGTGTTTGAGGATGCCGACCTGGACAAGGCCGCCGATGGGGTGGTTTTGTCGAAATTCCGTAATGCCGGACAGACCTGTATCTGCACCAATCGGCTTTACGTTCAAAAAAGCATTGCCGAAAAGTTTGCCCAGAAGGTCGCGGAGCGGACTAAAGCCTTAAAAATCGGCAACGGCCTGAGCAGCGGTACCCAGGTCGGGCCATTGATTGACCATAATGCGCTTGAAAAAGTGGAAAGCCAGGTCGCTGATGCTCTGGCGCGGGGGGGACAATTGCTGGCGGGCGGGAAACGAGTTACGGGCGATATTTTTGATGGCGGCTTTTTTTATGAGCCAACCGTGGTAGGTAAAGCCACCTCTGAGATGCTTGTAACCCACGAGGAGACCTTCGGGCCGCTGTTGCCGGTCTATGAGTTTGAGACCGAAGAAGAAGCTATCAGCATGGCAAACGACACCGAATATGGTCTGGCGGCTTATTTCTTCACTCGTGATGTCGGGCGCATTTTCCGGGTGGCGGAAGGGCTGGAATACGGTATAGTTGGGGTAAATGACCCGGTGCCAGTCGGCCCGGAAATTCCCTTTGGCGGCTACAAGGAAAGCGGCGTGGGCCGCGAAAACGGCGCAGAAGGCATCGAAGCCTTTCTGGAGAGTAAATCGGTTTCAATCGGGATTTAGAAAACCCGGTTTAGATAACTGGATAAGAAAAAGCATCCTGCCTTTTACATTAAAGGCAGGATGCTTTTTCTTATATATTTTTCTCGCGGCGATGCTGGCGATACCAGGTGGGCCAATCGCTGGCCTTGAGTACCCCTTGTTGCATCAGACCCTCGAATTTGGTCATCAGGCGGGCGGTCTGGCGATTGATAATTGCCCTTACTTTGGAAATCAAGAACCAGATACCAAAAGCTATTGCTGCCAAAACCAGGCCGACAAAGCCTAAAAACCGCCATCCCTCGGTGAATAATCCCCAGATGCCCAATATACCCAGAGCGACAAATGCCGCCATCGCCAGCCATTGCGCCATCCATAACCAGCGCGTAACCGCAAAAACTTGCGCTCCCAGGGCGGTCCGGGCCGCTATATTGACGGCTTTGCCGACGGCAAAACCAGTGGCCCGACTACCGATTTGATGGGCAGCCTGGGCTTTCAGGCCAGAGCCGGGTTGATTTACGGCTAAAGGTAATTGGGTGGGCTGGTCGGGCATATCTTGAGGCAACATTTGGGCGCACTCCCTTTTTGGCTATCAGGACTCATTAGCTATACCACACATAAAGCAATAGCTGTGCCACCCCTATAATCCATTTCCAGGGATAGCGGGTCTATTCTTCCCTGACAAAAGGATTAACGGCGGGTACTCAAAACCATAATACCGATAGAAATAAGCGAGGCGAAGGTCAGCCAGCCGCCCACTGCGAAGGCCATCTGATGCGGATTGGGACTGGCGATACCCGGCAACTTATTGAGCCAGCCAATTGAATGAATTTTATCGGGGAGACCGCCGATGCCAAAGAAAATTAGCAATCCCAAAATAATCGCCGCCGGAATCCCGCCTAGCGCCAATAACGGCACTCCCGGTATCAAGGCTATCAGCCCGATTATTCCGAAAAAGAGATAAGCCAGACAACCGATACCGCGCCCGGCCCACCCATCGAAACGCCGCGCCGCCTCGTAATCCAGGTTCGGGTCAAGCATCATCTCACGCGCCATCCAGTTGAACTCGCCATTTTCGTATTCCTGGGGTAAAACGCGAGTTTCGGACGAACTATCGGCGGGGCTGACCTCGCTGGCGGCTACTTGAACCGAATCGGATGGGTCGCTTGCTAGTGGTTGTGCCGCGCCGCAGTTGAGGCAAAACCGCGATTTTTCGGGTATTTCTTGCTGGCAGTTAATACATTTCATAGCGGCATTATACTTCAAACTTGCCTCATATGGATACGAGAAGATTGCAAAAATCCCAAGTTACCCGGCGAATTTTGATTAAACCCTAAAGTGGGTCAGGACAAAGCTCTTGACAATTGCGGCAATTCGAGATAATATATAACAAGTTTCACACTCTCGTAAGAATTTCGTTGTATTACTTGATACAAGTTAGCTACAGAAAATTAGATAAATTTAGGATTTTCTGACCACTGGACACTGACCACTTTTAAAGGATAGAAATGCACCCACGCTCGATGTTTTTCACTCTTTATGGGGTCTATATTCGCCATTTTGGGGGTGAAATCGCTCTGAGTGCGGCGGTGCAATTGATGTCTGAATTTGGCTTTAGTCAGCCTGCCAGCCGGGTAGCACTTTCGCGGCTGCTCAATCAAGGTTGGCTGGCATTTCGCAAAGAGGGCCGCTATAATCTATTGACGATGACTGCCGCCGGGTTGCAAAGGGTGGACGAAGCCGCCAACCGCATCTATCGCCTCCGGTTAGGCCAGTGGGACGGACAATGGTTGTTATTGACCTACACTATCCCGGAAGAATTTCGGGCCGCCCGTGACCAGTTGCGGACTGACCTGGAATGGTGGGGTTTCGGAACGCTGGGGAATGGCACGTGGATTTCGCCTCATTCTCTTGGTCCGACCTTGACTACGCGGCTGGAAAGCCCGGAACTCGCGCCCTATGTGGACTATTTTCAGGCCCGCTATCACGGCCCGGCCTCCGACCGCGAGTTGGTACGTAAGGGCTGGAATTTGCAAGAGATGAATGCCCGCTATGCCCGGTTTTTAGAGTATTTCCGGCCCGAATACTACGAGGCCCAAGCCACCTTGCCGCCCGCCCAGGCTTGTTTTATCGCCCGTAGTCGGCTGGTACACGAGTACCGCAAATTTTTATTTGTAGACCCTGGCCTACCGGAAGAATTATTGGGCGAGGATTGGCGCGGTAGTGAAGCTTTCAGCTTATTTCAAAGCTATGACCGCCTGTTGGCGGAAAGAGCCGGACAGTATTTTTATCAGAAAATGACGGCTTTTCCCGGTCTTAATCTTGCACCGAATGAAGTACAGGGCGGACTTTTGGCCCAACTCAATCCCTTTGCCAGCAACGAAAGCGCGACCCTATGACCGACCATGACCGGCTTTTTAAGGAGCTATTGACTACTTTTTTCGTAGAGTTTCTGGAACTCTTTTTGCCAGAAGTAGCGGCCTATCTTGACCCGGAATCGCTGGTCGCGTTGGACAAAGAAATTTTTACCGATGTGACGCTTGGCCCGTGCTACGAAACTGAT
This sequence comes from Chloroflexia bacterium, assembly GCA_038245615.1. Classification (GTDB taxonomy): domain Bacteria; phylum Chloroflexota; class Chloroflexia; order Chloroheliales; family Chloroheliaceae; genus 54-19. The sequence continues at coordinate 32,062 of JBBRSG010000026.1, forward strand.
GTATTGATGCAGGCCAAATTCAAGGAATTAGATACCTGGTTTCTAGTCCATCTGGAACATCAGGCCCATACCGAGGCCGATTTTGATAAACGAATGTTTCGTTACTTTGCGCGATTGCACGAAAAACACGATAAGCCGGTCTATCCGATAGTTTTGTTCTCTTATGCTACCCCTTTGCGGGAAGAACCAAATTCTTATCGAGTCGCATTTCCCGACCTGACAGTGTTAGAATTCAACTATAGGGTTATTCAGCTAAATCGGTTGAACTGGCGCGATTATTTGCGGCAACCGAACCCGGTCGCCAGTGCTTTGATGGCAAAGATGAATATTGCGCCCCAAGACCGGGTTCGGGTCAAACTGGAATGTTTGCGAATGTTGGTGGATTTAAAGCTCACTCCGGCGAAAATCCAGCTTATATCCGGTTTTGTGGGAACATATCTACAGCTAAATACACAAGAGGAAACCGAATTTGAAGCTGGGGTAGAAACGATTATGCCCGAAAAGAAGGAGGGTGTTATGGAAATCATGACCGATTGGACTATACGAGGGATGGCAAAAGGTCGGGTAGAAGGCAAAAGCCTAGTACTTCAGCGTATGCTCAATCACCGCCTGGGTCAGCTTGAGCCGGATTTAGAAGCCCGCTTGCGCGAGCTAACCAGCGAGCAACTCGACGATTTGAGCCTGGCGCTTTTCGATTTTACCACTATCGCTGATTTGGTTAGCTGGCTGGACGGTTTGAAGTAAGCTTTTGTTTTAGACGCGATGAGGAGAGACTCGGATGAAGTATTGGAATGAGCCAATCGAAACGATGGAGCGCGAAGACTTACAAGCCCTTCAGCTAACCCGCCTAAAAGCGACGTTAGAGCGGGTTTATCATAAAGTCCCCTTTTATAAGGCGCTTTTCGAGCAAGCCGGAGTCACGCCTGCGTCTTTGAACCGGCTGGAAGATTTGCAAAAATTCCCTTTCACCAAAAAGAAAGACCTGCGCGATAACTACCCGTTTGGCCTCTTCGCCGAACCAACCGATAAGTTGGCCCGGCTGCACGCTTCGTCCGGGACGCGGGGCAAACCCACCGTAGTGGGCTATACTCACCAGGATTTAGCGAACTGGGCCGAGGTAGTGGCCCGCTCAATAGTCTGTGCTGGGGGACAGCCCGGCGATATGCTTCATATCGCCTATGGCTACGGTCTCTTTACCGGCGGGCTGGGCTTGCATCAGGGCGCGGAACTAATGGGGGCGTGTGTCGTTCCGGCTTCAGGCGGCAATACGCCCCGTCAGGTTATGCTATTGCAGGATTTCAAGGCAGTTGGACTGTGCTGCACCCCATCGTATGCTTTGAATATCGCCGATAATATGCGGGAAATGGGCCTCAAGAAAGAGCAGCTATTTCTGAAATATGGCATCTTTGGGGCTGAACCCTGGACTGAGGAAATCCGGCGCAAAATCGAGGACGAGTTAGGTCTGATAGCCCTCGACATTTACGGTCTGAGTGAGGTGATGGGGCCAGGAGTTTCGATGGAAGGGCCAGAGAAAAATGGTCTCTTTATCTGGGAAGACCATTTTCTGCCAGAAGTCCTCAACCCAGAGAGCGGCGAACCGTTGCCGGAAGGTGAAGTCGGGGAACTGGTTTTCACGACCCTGACTAAAGAGGGTTTCCCGATTATCCGCTATCGAACTGGCGACCTGTGCGCCCTGTACACCGAGCCGTCGGGTGGCAGAACTCATGCCCGCATGTCCAAGCTCAAAGGCCGAATTGATGATATGCTGATTGTGCGCGGGGTGAATGTTTTTCCGTCCGAAATTGAGCGGGTGTTGCTAGATTTCGAGGAACTCGCCCCTCATTACCAGATTGTGCTGACCCGCCCCGAAAATCTGGATGTAGTGACGGTAATGAGCGAAATGACCCCCGATTTCTTTGCCCAACGGGTCGGGGCAGAGGATATTTTGCACGACGACCACGATGCTGTGCGGGCGCTCTATTCCCGCATCGCTCACCAGCTTCATACCGCTTTAGGGGTCAATCTTGATATTAAAATCGGTGCGCCGCGCACCGTCCCTCGCAGTGAGGGTAAAGCCGTGCGGGTCATTGACCAGCGAACCAAGTAATTTACGATTTACCCCCAAAGGGGGCGAGGCCGCAATTTACGATTGAAAGTGGTCAGTGGTCAGAAAATTACAAGGTCGGAAGATTTCAGATTTCAGATTTCAGAAAGGATACAACGATGTATAAAGTATTGGCTCTATATACCGAACCAGCCGAGGCCGATAAAGCCGCTTTCGAGGAGCATTATTTTGGGGTACATATGCCGCTTTGTGACAAGCTGCCGGGACTGGTGCGAGCGGAAGTCAATCGCATAACCACGACTCCACCGGGCATGACCATGCCCTATTATATGATTACCGAGTTGGTATTTAATAGCCAGGCCGAGATGGAGGCCGCGTTTGCCACCCCGGAAGGCAAAGCGGTTGGCAAAGATACTCGCAACTTTCCGCCCGGCCTTTTGACGATGGCCTATGCCGAGGTGAAGGAGTAAGAGCTGAGAAAAGCTCTTGGCGTGTTATAGCTATTCAAAGAAATACATGGAGCAAAAAATGAGCTTCGAGAACATTATTTACAATATGTTTGGGCCGGGAGTGGCCCGAATTACCCTGAATCGGCCCGATTCGCTGAACGCTTTTACTCCGCCGATGCTGGGAGAATTGGCTACGGCGCTCAAGCAAGCTGCCGCCGATGACGAGGTGCGTTGTGTGGTTATCACCGGGTCGGGGCGAGCCTTTTGCGCCGGACAAGATTTGAAGGCTATCCCTGCTGTCACCAATGCCTTATCCAACGTGCTGGAAAGTAGCTATCGCCCGATGCTGATGGCCCTCGAAGCTCTCAAAAAGCCAAGTGTGGCGATGGTCAACGGGGTCGCGGCGGGGGCGGGTTTTTCGCTGACCCTGGCCTGTGATTTTCGGGTAGCTTCAGTTAAAGCCCGGTTCGTTCCAGCTTTTGGCAAAATCGCCCTCGTCCCCGATAGCGGGATGAGTTATTATCTCCCCCGCCTGGTGGGTTTGAGCCGGGCGCTGGAACTATTGACCAACAATCGTGACCTGAACGGCGAGGAGGCTTTGGCCTGGGGTCTAGTGAATCGGGCCAGTGCGCCGGAGCAACTGGAAGAAACCACGTTGGCTTTTGCCGGGCAACTGGCCCAGGCCGCACCGTTGGCCTTTGCCATGACCCGCCAGCTTTTTCACCGCAGCGCGACCCTCGACTTGCCGGGCATTTTATCGCTGGAAGAAGCTTTTCAAGGTCAGGCCGGGGCAAGCCAGGACTATAAAGAAGGAATTGCGGCCTTTGAGGAGAAGCGTCCGCCGAAGTTTACGGGGCAGTAAGCAGAGGTCAGAGGTCAGTAGAAAAGCTGTTAGCTAGTAGCTATTACTCGAAGCTCACAACATTGTGTTTTTCTGACTACTGACCACTGACCACTGACCACTTTTAAAGGAGTTACAACAATGACATTATTGATTAAAGACGAGCGCGAGATTGATATTGAGCGCGAAATGATGGCGGTTATTGAGGCGGGCGGACAATTGGAAGCCGATAGCCCGATGACGGCGGAATACCGCGAAAATCTACTGAATTTGATGACCATGCAGGCCGATAGCGAGTTGGTCGGGGGCTATGGCTATATTCCCTGGATTACCAAAGCGCCTAATATCGAGGAAAAACTGATTGTCGCCAATATTGTGCGGGATGAAGTGCTACACGGCAAGCGGATGTTCAAATTGCTGGCTGATTTGGGAATTGACGTGGATGCCCGCATCCGCGAACATGACCAGAGTTTTCAGATGCGCCTGGATGATGCCGATGCCAATATCGGGACTGAGCGCAAGGCCGACGACAAGCGAGTCAATATATTTTATTACTCGATTGACACCTGGACTGACTTTATCATGTTCAATTTCTGCATGGATCGAGGCTCGGCTCATCAGCTTGAGGATGTAAAAACGTCCAGCTATGGCCCGTGGGCGCGGACGATTCAGCTGATTTTCAAGGAGGAAGTGACCCATATCGCGCATGGTGATATTTGGGTTAAGCGGTTGGCGGCAGACCCGGCGACCCACGATGATTGCCAGGATACCTTTAACAAGTGGTATCTGCGGACGATGAATATCTTTGGGCGGCCCGGCAGCTCCCGCAACCAGCTTTATCGCAAGCTGAACCTCAAGAAACGCGACAACGATGTGGTTCGCACCGCCTTCGACACCGAAATTCGCGGCCTAGCCATCGAATACGGCCTCTCGGTCCCCGAATGGAAACCGAGCTTGTAATTTACCGCAAAAATACAGCTTTGGAAAATTTACGCCGTAAATTTTCCAAAGCTGATAACCTTTAACAAAATAATTTGGTATCCATAGAGGGGGGTTACCGCTTGAGCGCACCGGGGCTACAGCTAGTGTGCCTTTTGGCAAAGCCGCCGGGCTAATATACAAAGCCCGATAAATCGGGCTGGAAGGCGGTTGCAGTCCCGTTCACGGTTTAGCAATCGAGCTTGAATTGTTAGAGCGGCGGGATAATCGGCGGTAGCTTGCGTTGCAGCCCCGTTCACGGGGCTTCGTGTCCTAGCCCGGTGGCTTTGCCAAAAGGCACACTAGCTGTAGCCCGGTACGCCTGAACGTCTATTCCCTGTCCAGAGATGCCCGGATTATTTTCTAAAATTCCTGAGCTTTGGGGCATATCCGAGCTATGAGCCTCCACCGATGACATAATCCACTCTAATATAGTGTAAAATTCTTGAAGCTTGCTTTCGTCCTTAAATGTCGCTAGGTCTACCCAGCAATACATCCGGGAAATCGGCAATCAGCTTTTGCATCTGGTCTTCTTTAATGTAATCTGTACTGCTCATTTTCTCAAGAGTAAGGCTTTCACCGTTACCCTGAATAAGAAAAATCTCATCGCTCATAGCACACCCTATCTGTATTCTACTAAGGCCGATAATTTTGAGAGGATTGAGGCGTAATCGCCAGAATTGAAGTACTGGTAATATGCTCAATTTAACGTGTTATGGCTTTATTATAGCATAACTCGCTGTTTAGAAACTCTCAAAACTCCCGCTTGACTCTCCTCTTACGGGATAGTGTAAAATGCAGACAAAGGCCGGTCTTTTGTTCTATAGGAGAAAGGAGCAGCAATGCTCAAAATTGGTGACTTTTCGAGACTCAGTCGGGTGTCGGTCAAAGCTTTGCGCTATTATGACGAATTGGGGTTGCTGAAGCCAGTCGAGATAGACCGCTTTACCGGCTATCGTTATTACTCGGTGGCCCAATTGCCGCGCTTGCATCGAATTTTGGTTTTCAAAGAGCTGGGCTTTTCGCTGGAGCAAATCGCTCGCTTGTAGAGCGATGAATTACCGGTGGCGGAAGTCCGGGGGATGTTGCGGCTAAAGATGGCGGAGAGTCAGCAAGCTATCGCCACCGAGCAGGTACGGCTGGCTTTAATCGAAACTCGCCTCAAACAAATTGAACAGGAGGATACTATGCCGACCTATGAAGTAGTCCTTAAACAAGTTCCGGCCCAGAAAGTAGCCGGAGTGCAGGGGGTTGCGCCGAATTGGGCCGAACTTGGCCCAACTTTTAACCACCTCTTTGACGAGGTAATCGGCTATCTGGCCCAAAGTGGCGGAAAAATGACCGGTCCGGCGATTGCGCTCTATCATGACCGGGAGTACCGCGACCACGATATAAATGTGGCGGCGGCGATGCCCACCGATAGCGATTTGCCGGGGAATGCGCGGGTACATCTCCACGAATTACCGGCGGTGGAGACGATGGCCTGTCTGATATATCCCGGCCCGTTTACTGGGATAGAGGCCGGATATAAGGCCATGATGGATTGGATTGCCGCCAACGGCTACCAAATTAGTGGGCCGAACCGTGAGGTCTATCTGGCCTACGAGCGCGAGGGCGACCCTGCCAAGTATGTCACCGAGCTTCAAATTCCGGTGGAAAAAGCGGATAAAAAATAGCGAGATAAGTGGCAAAACTTACGCCGTAAGTTTTGCCACTTATCTCGCTAGAGGTTTAAAAACCCGTGCTAGGCCGTGACGGTTTCAAAAGAGCGATTGCCGATAACCTGGAAAACCTGGCGGTCGGTCATCGGGGTCGGAACGATGACTTCTGGCTCACACAGTAGGGTGTTAGCCAGGTCTTCATAAGGCTGGGTGTTGACCCCTGGTATTTCAAACAGGGTCTTGCCACTGATGCGGCTTTTGCGAATAGTATCATCCGCCGGAATCAGCCCCAAAGTGGCAGTGCCGACCTGGTTGGCGAACAGGTCAATCAACTCGTGACCACTACCGCCGTCACTGTCCAGGGTAGGAGCAACCCGATTGCCGACGATGCCAGCCAACCGGACGGGATACTTGGCAGACTTGGCCTTGACCGCTACGCAGATACGATTAGCGGCAAATAGACTGTCAAAGTCGTTGGCGGCGATAATGATGGCGTATTCGGCCCATTGCAAAGGGGTAGCGAACCCGCCGCAGACCACGTCGCCCAGCACGTCAAACAAAATCACATCGTACTTTTCATAGACTCCCATGCGCGAAAGCATTTTCATGGTTTCGCCGACCACGTAGCCCCCGCACCCAACCCCGGCGGGTGGCCCGCCCGACTCGACGGCGGCGACCCCCATATAGCCAGTTTTGATAATATCATCCGGCTCGATTTCCTCGGCGTGATAATTTTTCTTTTCCAGAGTATCAATTACCGTGTCAATCATGTGTCCGGTAATCGTAAAGGTCGAGTCGTGTTTCGGGTCGCACCCGATCAGCAACACAGTCGCCCCCATCTTAGCCATTGCGACGGCGGTATTACTGGCGGTGGTGCTTTTGCCGATGCCGCCTTTGCCATAAAATGCGTATGCGTGGTTCATTTTCTATAAAGTCCTTTCTCTATGTTGGGGTCGGAGACCAGGGGTCAGTAAATTTACGTCTTGCATTTCTCTGACCACTGATCACTGACCACCGACCACTTTCCCCGCTATCCCGCTTTCTCTTTCACCTCATAGACTAAATCGAGCGTTATCAAAGAGTAACCTTTGTCGCGGGCAAAGTCCTCGACCCGTTTTTGGACTTTAGGACGGACAAAGAAAGGAATTCCCTTGATGGCTTTCTGGGCCTCTTCAGTCCAGGCCAATTCTATCGGTTGGGTCGCTACTACCGGGGCGGCAGCTCCGCCATCCACCGCCATTTGAGTGGCGCGGGTCTGGGCCGCTTGAGCTTCGACGACATTTTGGGTTGCGATTGGTTCAAGCACCGCTACCGGAACGGCAGCCACCTCCGCCGAATCATCCTTACGATAGCCATCTTCACCTAGCCCGGCATCCCCGAACATCTCGATCAAGTGCTTTTCCAGACCCAGTTTCATGGTGTGGTACACCCGGTCAGTGACGAAGTTTGAGCCATCGTAGCCCAAAAACGGCTGGTAACTGAGCGGATAATCCTCGATGTGGGTCGGATTGCTGATGACTCCACACGGTAAATCCAGCCCGGCGGCGATGTGGCGTTCCATCTGGGTCCCCAGCACAAAATCCGGCCCTAGCGCGGTGATTTTCTTGCGAACTTCATCAAACTCCACCGAAATAGTCACGTCGCTGGTGTAGGGCGCGACGGCGGCTTTGAACTCTTTCGCCATCCGGCGGTTATAAGTTCCCGCCCCGATAACCTGGATGTCCATTTCTTCCGAAAGCACCCGGCAAAGTGCAACGGTATGAGTAAAGTCGCCAAAAACAAAAGCTTTGCGGCTGCTAAAGCTCTGAGTGTCGGCGGTATAGCTGAACCAGGGCAACGAGCTGGGCATACTCTTTTGGTCCATCGAGAATGCTGCCAGAGCCGGTTCACGGGCATCATATTCCAGGCCGTGTTCGCGGGCAAATCGAGCAACTGCCGCAATCGTTTCGCGCACCCATTGGCGGGTCTGCCCGACTCCAATCGGGGTAGTCGTGACCGCCGGGATACCGAGGGTCTTTTCGAGATGCAAAGCGGCATCGTGGCCCATCTCGCGGTAAGGGGCAATCGTGGCCCAGGCTTGTGGCATTTTCCGTACATCGTCCATACTGGCATCCAGCGGAAAGACCACGTTTATTTCCAAGCCCATCGCCCCCAGCATCCGGCGCAAGCTGATAACATCCTGCTTATGATGAAAGCCCAGTGAAATCGGCCCGATGATATTGACCGAAGGTTTGGCAGTCGGCGGCAACGGCTGGCTGGCAAAACGCTGGGTCATGAGGGTCAGAAGGCCATCGGCGGCCTCGTCTTCTTCCACCCGGTAGGGGTTGGGAGCATAGACCAGGATTTCGGTTTCGTTTTCGGGCAGACCCGCCGCTTTCGATAGCGCCCCTAAATCTTCTTGCAACAAAGTAGATGAGCAGGTACAGGCAATCGCAATCAGTTTGGGATGATGGTCTTGGTAGACCTGACGCAGGGTATCGGGCAGCTTGTTCACCCCCATGCCCATAGTTTGGGCATCCAGAACGCTGGTGGTAATCGGCGGAAAGCGATCCATGCGCTCCATCATGGTGAACATCGAATGGATGTAGCTATCCCCAACCGGCGAATAAAACACGCCGTGAACATCGGTCATACTACATGCTACCCGCGCCACTCCGGTATGGGCCGTACCCTGGTACTCCCAGTAAGACATTCGCATAGTTAAAAACTCCAGTTAATTATTGGGCAGAAAATCTTTCCAATCCATCAAATCCAGCTTACGGCGACGGTTCAAGGCCCGGCTGAACAGGTTCGCCAGTTCACCTGCCCCGCCAAACCCGTAGAGCGGGGTAAAGAGAAACTCGGTAGACCATTTGGTAGCCTGACCTTCAGCCTCATAAGGGTTAGCCTGCCAGAAATTTGTCACCACCAAATCGGGCTTGCTGGCTCGAATGTCAGTGACCTGGCGGGCCATATTGGGCATCTCGACGATGCGCTGACCGGGAAGGGCTTGCAACTCACGGGCGTGAAACCTCTTGTTGACATAAGGTGTGCCGCACTCGATGACTTCCGCCCCCGCCGCCCGCAAGAAACGGCAAATCGGCAGTTCCAGCATATTATCGCCGGTGATGAAAATGCGCTGTCCACGAATGGCTTTGACCTTCGGCTCAATATTGGCCCAACACTCGGCCTCCCGCGCACTCAGGTCTACTTCTTTGCCAAATTCACGGGCCAAATCTTCCAGAAAGACCCGGGTGCCGTCCGGCCCAATCGGAAAGAGGCTTTCCAAAACTTTCGCACCGCGCTTACGGTTAAATAGCTTGGCTGCGCCCGCCACAAAGGGTTGCAAGGGGGCAATAATCGTGTCCGGCCCAATCGCGGGCAGTTCCTTAAAGGTGTTCGATGGGACGAACCCGGCGACGGGTAGACCCAGCTTTTCGCACTCCCGCTGCAATTCGCCCGCGTTCACATCGTTGACCGCCCCCAAAAAGACGATTTCTTTTTGTCCGGCAGGAGCTTCGGGACAGAACTGCAAAAGGCTCTGCAACACATTGTCGTCGGCTTGGGTCATGGTATATTCGAGGCCGTCGGCTCGCACCGGCAGTACCGGAGTATTGTTGAACTGAAGGTTCAACCTTTTCGCCATCGTCTCAAAGTCCACCTTCATAATCTCCGGGGTGCAGCTATTGAGCAGGAAGATAACCGAGGGATGATGCTCGTCCACAATATTTTTGACGATTTCGGTGATGTCCACTTGCGGGGCGCTCAGGTCGGCTTCCTCAATCATGGCGACCCCATAGCGCGGCTTGGCGAAAATCATTACTCCCAGGGCGTTTTGCAGCAAATGGGCGCAGGTATGGGTTCCTAGAATCAAAAAGAAGCTGTCTTTCATCTTCTGGTAGAGCCAGCCGACACAGACCAGCCCGCAAAAGGCGTGATAACCGTTGTCCTCGCGGATAACCTCGAATTCGTCCGGCGCAAGCGGCAAGGCGCTCAGGTTGCTCAAAGTTTCAGGCGTGATTGTCATCGGCGCTCTGGCCTCCCTAACTATTTCAAGTGAGTTCACCCTAAAACGGGCAAAGTTTTAAGTTCAAAAAAATTGATTTATTGGCAGGTAAGCAAACCATAGCAACAACATGGCAAGATGCTGCCATTGCCTTTCACTTTAACAGAGGGGCTAGTGGTAGTCGGTAGTTGTTACTACATTTTTGTAACCGGATGTTGGGGTCTTGGTTTGGCTCAATCCGGTACTTGTGTTAGGTGCTGCGTCCGGCTATAAAAATGTTATAATGTATTCAATAACAATTGGAGTTAAGTAGGGTTATCCCAAAGATTTTAGCGGCTTGTAGCCCGGTAGCGTTATTTAGCGGGCCGCCGTCAGGATTATATTGGTTGAAAGGAGCTTTGTCCGCAATGTCCGAAAATCACGCCTATGGTCGCAAGCTCGACCCGCAGCCGATTGGTAAGCATCTGAGCGTCGCCGATATGGTAGACCAGCATCTTTTTGCTTACAATGCTGCCCGGTTGCGCGAAGTGTGCCTGCTTTTGGCCCGGAAGGTGATGCAGCCCGATGTGACCGTCGGTGTGACCCTTTCCGGGGCGCTGACCCCCACTGGGCTGGGAGCATCGGCCCTGGTCCCGCTGATTGATGGCGGCTATATTGACTGGATAATCTCCACCGGGGCGAACCTTTATCATGATATTCACCGCTCGCTTGGCTTTGAATTGTTCCAGACCTCACCTTTTACCGATGATTTGGATTTGCGGGATAAACATGTGATTCGGATTTACGATATTCTGTTTGATCAGGAAGTTTTGCTGAAATCCGATGCTTACTTGCGCGAGGTCATGAAGCTGCCCGAATTTCAGCGCCGCATGAGTACCGCCGAAATGCATAATCGGCTGGGCAAATATGTCCGCGAGCGGGAAAAAGTATTAGGGACGAGCTATCGCTCGGTGCTGGGGGCGTGTTACGAAGCCGGGGTGCCGGTCTACACTTCCAGCCCCGGTGACTCGACCATCGGCATGAATGTGGCGGCCCTGCAACTGGAAGGTAATCAACTGGGCTTCGACCCGGAAGCGGATGTGAACGAAACCACCGCGATTGTCTATGCCGCCAAACATGCGGGCGGCAAAAGCGCGGTAGTAATTCTGGGCGGTGGTAGCCCCAAGAATTTTATTCTGCAAACCGAGCCGCAAATTCAGGAGATTTTGGGGATTCCCGAAAAGGGCCACGACTATTTTATCCAGATTACTGATGCACGAGTGGATACCGGCGGGCTATCCGGGGCAACTCCATCCGAAGCGATGACCTGGGGCAAGGTAGACCCAGAACAATTGCCAGATAGCATCGTATGTTATCTGGATAGCACGGTGGCCCTGCCGGTGATGACCGCCTATATTCTGGACCGTACCGCGCCGCGTCCGCTCAAGCGGCTCTATGACCAGCGTGAGGAGCGCCACGGATTGCTGGCCCAGGCTGCCGAAGAATTTAGGGCCAAAGGGGATGCCGAATAATTTCAGGGAGTGAAAAGTTTGAAACTGGTCATAAAACCGGGCAGCGTTGCCTTTGTTTTGATACTGGGGCTGTCAATGCTGACCGCCTGTAATGAGACCTCCGCCGCTTCATTGACGGCTACCAGCCCGGCGGTCACTTCGCTGCCGCCTACTGTTGCGCCAACTGTAGCGCCTTCGCCGACCAGTGCTTTGCCGCCTGTAACCGGGACAATCGTCAAAACCGCCACCGGACTGCAATATATAGATGTAAAAATTGGGAGCGGGACGGAAGTCCTGACCGGGCATCAGGTGACGTTGCAATATACCGGCTATCTAGCCAACGGTCAAAAATTCGATAGCTCGTATGACCACACCCGGCCCTACGCTTTCCGGGTCGGGATGGGGTCAGTTATCAAGGGTTGGGATGAAGGTCTGATAGGGATGAAGGTCGGCGGACAGCGCCGCCTGATTGTTCCGCCCGCCCTGGGTTATGGCAATCGGGGGAAAGGGCCGATTCCGCCCGATGCTACCCTGATTTTTGATATAGAATTGCTCAAGAGCCATTTATAACATCAGCTTTAATGACGCTCAGTGACCGAAGGCCGCAGGCATTCTTTGAGCCGCCGTTCCAGTTCTTCGCCGGCGACATCCGAGGCTACCAACATAAAGCGGGCAGTTGAGTTGCCGGGTAGGGTGCGGCTAAATACCCGGCCCGCTGCTAAATCCCAGCTTTGCAAAGTTTTGGCGCTTATTGGAAACAACCCTTTGGCCCGCTCGATTGGGCCAAAATAGCCCTGCCCTAGTTCCTCAAACAGCTCTTCAAGGGCCGCTGGGTCGAAAACCCCGCTATATTCGCGGGCAAACGAAATCAGGCCATTTTCCTCATCGTGCAAATGTCCGTGAGTTTCCTCGCCTTCTTTTGCTTCGCCTTCGTGGTCGTGGTCGGGCGACAGGTTGAAAAGCTGGCCCGCCGATACTTGCCCTTGAATTGCCGGAAAAAGCCGAGCCTGGGGGTTGAGACTACCGACCAGCGATAGCAAGCCGCTCAATTCGCCCGGTAAAATTAGGTCGGTTTTGCTGACGACTACCGCCGAAGCGGTCTTGACCTGGGTTACGGTGAACTCCTGTAAACCGTTGGAAGCGAGCAAGCGTGGGCCATCTACCACCGCTACTACCTCCACCGGGCCAAGCCGCCCCACCAGCCGAGGATGGGCCAACGAGCGGATAATTTCCTCGATTCCGGCGACCCCACTGGGTTCGATGAGGATTCGCTCCGGGCGATAGTCTTCCAGCAGCTTGATAATCTGTCCGGTCAGGTTCTTTTGCAAGGTGCAGCACATACAACCGCCCGGCAATTCGAGGACTGCTCCAGCGGCACCTTGCGCCCTTATCAGTTCGGCATCCACGCCCACCGCCCCAAAATCGTTGACGATGACCGCCACCCGCCCATTTAGCTGGGGTAGTAAATTTTGCAAAAGGGTAGTTTTGCCGCTCCCCAGATATCCACAGATAATATAGATGTCGGGGGCAATCGCTGGAATTGTAGTATCCTCGGCGGTGCGCGACTTGAGCGCCCAGTTCCAGATACGGGTTGGCACGGGTGTAACCAACCACCAGTGTTCCAGAATCGCGGCACACATCAGCACGAATAATAAAACCTGCCCGACTTGCTGTCCGGCAGTTTTTGCCTCCAGGACGGTGGAAAAAAGAAAAGTTGCCAGCACCGTCGTAATTGTCACCGAAAAGGGGAAAAAAGTATTGAGCGATTTGCGCTTGAAATACTGGGCCATGTATTTCAGGTTATCGGGTAGGAATTCGGTAGTGAGATTGTTGACCCCTAAGAATATGTTGATTTTGGCGGATTGATGCGTCCAGTGCAAAATCATGAATATCCATAGCCCAATTTCGTTTGCTCCGCCCGCCCCGACGACGACAACCACAACACTTAGAACGAGAATACCCAATTCGTGATATAAGTTGGCGGCAATCGCCCGCCGAAAGCGCAGACCGTCAGGCGCGTCCGGCTCAAGCTCTTCGGTTTTACGGCCCACCACGAAACCGCTATAGTAGCTGGTTTCAATCCAGCTCCAGATAACCGCTGCCCAGAAGAAGGACATAAAAACCGCGCCCACGTCGCTGCCCTGCTTGGTGGCCCACAATTGCCAGAAAGCCAGCGGTTGCAAGGCGGTAACAACTCCAAATACCCAGGGTCGCCAGGCTTTGCGCCCGCAGAGATATATAATAACGCCAGTCGAACCCCACCAGCACAGTAGAGCGCCTGCCACCGGCGGTAATACTTCCACCCAAAAGTTCATTACTCCAGATTTCCTCTCTAATAGTTAGCGGAGTGCAAAGAGCTTCCCGCCTGAGATGCAATAGCTTATATCTGGATTATACTTTCGGCCCGCCAAAACCCAGGTTGTTTCGGCTACAGAATTTACTGGTCAATCATGGAAGATTATAACACTCACTTGCTATCTCCCAAACTCAAACTGTCTTTGCTTTTCAATTTTTTTAATAGAATCAACAGCAATATATAATGGTCTCAGAAAATTGAACCCGGAGAGAGGCTTGATTAAGGTGGCTCGAAGAAGAAAGAGTGGTAATCCTAAACAATACTCGGCTCAATTCAAGGCCCAGGTGGTTCAGGATGACTAGCGGGTGATAAAACGCTTTGGCAAATTGCCAGTCACTACGGTATTCATCCGAATGTGATTACTAAATGGCGTAGCCTGAAAAAGTGTAGCACACCAACCACACCTGTGGCAAGCCTGGCAAAATCGGTGGTCTTACCAAGTGGGGACGAGTTCCGCGAATACCTACGCGCAGAAGCCGTGCGTGGGGTATGGACGTTGTTAGAGAGCGTGATGAAGGCGGAGTTGGATGCGCTGATTGGATGCGGTTGGGGCGAGAGTAGGGTTGAACGCACCGACTATCGCAACGGGTATTACCAGCGTGACCTGTTCACCAGCCTGGCTTTCACCGCTCGGCTATTGGTGCAACAAAGCGCAAGCAGTATTAAGTGTAATACCTGGAACTCATTCTGGCATTATCGTAAATTAAGGCTAGAGAGTAGCCAAAACCAGTGTCAGAAATGAGTACCGAGAAGAACCCTTATTACTTCTTTTTGCTGAAAATATAGACCACCGCCCCGATAACCAGAATGCTCCAATAGCTTACCACCCGGTCCAGGACGGCCACCGTTCCTGCCAGGTTCTTCTCGACGCTGAAGGTCGTCAGCACAAAGACGATGGTACCTTCTACCGCGCCCAATCCCGCCGGAGTAAAAGGAATGGTGGTCAAGAGCGAGCTTGCCAGGGCGATAAAGACTACAATCGAAAGCCCCAAATCGAGATTTAAGCCCTGTAGCACGAAATAGAGCCGCGCCCCTTCGCACAACCAGATAAGGGTGGTAGTAGCATAGAGCTTGAGCTGAACCTCGCGGCTGAACGAACTGACCATGCCCTGCTGGAAGCGATGGAACATCAGGCGGAAGCGCACCGGCACGAGCTTTTCGAGCCGGTGCGGAAAGAAGCGCAAAGCTATCAGCCCGACCACGATGACGGCTACCAGAATCAGGCCAAAAACAAAGACCAGCGAGATATTACCGAGCTTGCTTTCGACTTTCTGAAAGGCCACGATTCCGCCCAGACAAAGCAAGCCGAACAAGACCAGCACATCGGCGATGCGCTCGGCGAAAATTGTCCCCAGGGTGCGGCTAAAGCTGGCCCCGCTGTTTTTCTTGAGCAAATAGCCTCGGTAGGCATCGCCCAACTTGGCGGGAACGACACAATTGACGAACCAGGACAAAAACAGAATTTCGGTCAAAACCGGGGCTTTTGGCATTACTACCCCCGGCTCTTGCTCGAACCCGGCTTTTTTGAGGAGCATTTGCCAGCGAAAGCCGCGCAAGACAAAGGCGAAATAATAGATGGCGAAAGCGGCAATCAACCAACCCGGTTGCACTTTCAGAATATTTTGCCAGATAATTCCCAGGTCTATTTTTACAGTCAGAATAAAGAAAATAATAATTGCCAGGCTGATACCAAATCCGGCCAGGGTTTTAAAATCCAGCAAACGCTCTTTTAACGAGATACGGGGTAATTCGATTTCGCCTCCCGCGCCCGGCTTACCGGGGGCTGATTCGGGACTGATTTCGGCGGCAGTCGCAAACCCCGCCGGGCGCTTCTTGAGCGGGCCAAGTTTCTGGTTTAACACTACTGGTTCAACCCTCCTTTCACTTTCAGACATTTTTTCCACTTTCGGTCAGGCCGCTAATCATCGGGTAATTTATCACAGATTTTCCTCGCGGCCTTCACTTTTGTACCACTCGAAGAACCGGGCGTACCCTTCGGCAAAAGGCGTGACCGGCTCAAAGTCCAGCATTTGGCGGGCCTTTGATATATCGGCGTAGGTCAGGGCCATTTCGGTGGCGGGCCGGGCCATGTGCAAAATATTGGCGGGTTTGCCCAACGCATCTTCGGCGGCCCGGATTAAATCCATTTCGGCCTGAGTATGGCTATTGCCCAGATTAAAGATTTCATAGTCAAACGGCTTATCCAGAGCCGCCATTACCCCCCGGACTGTATCGCCGACAAAAGTCCAGTCCCGGCGAGCCGAACCGTCCCCAAAAAGCTTGAGCGGCTCACCTCGGTCAATCGCCCGCGTAAAGAGATAGCAGGCCATATCGGGCCGATTGCGCGGGCCATAGACCGTGAAAAAGCGCAAAGCCGATATTTTCATGCCGTGCAAATGGTGATAAGGATAGGCAATCAGTTCGGCGCTGCGTTTGGTGGCGGCGTAAGGCGCAATCGGGCGGTCTACCGGATCATCTTCGCGGAAAGGCTGGCCCTGCTTGTCCAGCCCGCCGTAGACCGAAGAAGAACTGGCGAAAACAAAATGTTCGATTTTGGACAGGCGCGAGAGTTCCAGCAGATTGAGCGTCCCGCGCACATTGACATCCTCGAACAACAAGGGATGCTGCACCGAATAGCGCACATTCGCCATCCCCGCCAGATGACAGATTTTGTCAGGCCGCTCCCGCTCGAAAATGGTCTGCATCGCCTCGAAATCCCGAATATCAGCTCGATGCAGGCTGTAGCCGCGCCGCCTTATAACTGAAGCAATATTGCGCTCCTTGCGGGCCGGGCTGTAATAATCGTTAAAACTATCTACCGCGCAGACCTCATCGCCGCGCTCAAGCAGCGCCTCCGCCAGATTACTTCCTATAAACCCGGCTGCGCCGGTCAACAATACTTTCAACCTTATCTCCGTATTAAATCCACAAATAAATTTCCGGGCCTTAGCCCCTGTTATACCTGGTATTTTTGTCCAATAAAGGCACGATATAAAATAAAGCAAGAATGGCGCTCCACTGGATGCCCATATTTAAAACGTGCAAATCCTCGACTAAGTTGTGAAACGCGACGGCCAATATCACCCCGAATGCCCCCCAGACCACATAGCGTAAGGCCCGGTCACGGGTACTGAGTACGGCCCGTACTCCCTGACACAAAGCCGTCACGACCAGCAGCAGATAGGCGCTGACCCCAATCAGGCCGGTTTCGGCGGCGGCGTGAATATAGTAATTGTGGGCATGACCGCGTGATTCAGGCCAGCGCGGGGTACTGAACTCGTAATACCGCACGTTATAATTACCGATACCGACCCCCAGCCAGGGACTTGCCAGCACCATATTTCCCCCGGCCTGCCACATTGCCATCCGCTCGACAATCGCAAAGTTATCGTCGGTGATAGGATAGACCTCACGCACATCAAACGGGGTAAAATACTCGCCAATCTGGGCCACCCGCCCAAAAGTCGCTACCGGGATAACCCCGGTTTGCACTCCCAATAGCACTAATATCAGCGCCCCACCGCCGATAACCCCTACCGGCAAGGCTTTGCGTCCGCCGAGGGCCAACATGCCGACTGCCCCCACTGCCAGCCCCAGCCACGAACCCCGCGAGAAGCTGAACAAAATCGCCAGCAGTACCAGTCCACTTGCCCCCACCAGTCCCAAAAGTCGCCAGTAATTGCCCCATAGCGCGGCCCGCCAGCTTTCGCGGGGCTGTCCGGCGTTTTGCAGCCACTGACGCAGATTGGCGTTCCGGCAGGCCCAGGTTGCCAGCAATAGGGCGACCAATAACGGCAGACCCATTTCGAGGTATCCGGCATATGGATTGGGCTTGTCAAAAGTACCAAACGCCCGCGATAAATCCGCGTTAATCGCATAGCTTTCTGGCCCAAGATTCAGGCGGCTTTGGACTATCCCAATCACGGCCTCGATTATTGGGCCGATGCAGAGCGATATGATAAGCCCGCGTAGTTTGCCGCGAGTGTCAATCGTGCTGACCGCCAGCCAAAACGCCAGGGTGCTAATCAGCCAGCGCGAGAGTTCGGCTAACCCTTCGCTGGTACTGCGGGCTACCGTCAGCGAAAGCAGCATTATGCTCAAATAGAGGCCATAGAGTAGTAACAAGCGCGGGACGGGACGCGGGATAAAGGGTTTCTGGTAAATTACCCGGTTGCCAATCCAGCCAGTCAAGGCCAAAAGCACACAAAGCTGGGTGACGGTAACGCGGGTACTACCGAGGGCAAGGCTGGCCTCGGACTGGCCCGGTATCGAAAGTATCATCAAATACAGCCCGTATTCCGGCTTGCGCGTCACCAAAATCAGCAAGGCCAGCCCCACCACCAGCCCAATCACGATAAACGGCTGTCCTGCCAATAAGAGGCCGCCCAAAAGCCCCACCCCCAGGATTTGAGGAATGAAGAATGAAGCATAAGCGCGAAAATCAGGCCTGCGAAAAAAAGAGCTTGGGTCGCTCAGGCTTTTTTTCTTTTCAAGGCCATAATTATTCATACTTTAACTCAGGCGCTTTTCTCGCGCAGATGCTCCTGCCCGGCATGACTGCGAAAATACTCGATGGTTTTCAACAGCCCATCCTCGACTGATACTTTTGGCTCCCAGCCCAGACGAGTGCGGGCTTTGGTGATGTCGGGGCAGCGCCGATTGGGGTCGTCCACCCGGCCCGGTTGATACACAATCTCTACTGCCGGATTACAGATGCGGCGCACCGTTTCGGCAAATTCCAGAATAGTCCGCTCGTCCGGGTTGCCCAGATTAAAAACCTCGCCCTGGCTGCCCTCGGTGAACATAGCAGCCTTGAGACCACGAATCAGGTCGGAAACATAGCAAAACGAGCGGGTCTGGCTGCCATCACCATAAATCGTAATCGGCTTGCCCGCCAGCGCCTGATTGACGAAGTTCGGCACGACTCTGCCGTCTTCCGGGTCGTTGCGCGGGCCGTAAGTATTAAACAGCCGCACAATCCGGGCATCCAGCCCGAACTGCCGGACATATTCCATCGTCAGGCTTTCGGCAAACCGCTTGCTTTCGTCGTAGCAACTGCGCGGGCCAATCGGGTTGACATTGCCCCAGTAGTCCTCGCGCTGGGGGTGCTGCAAGGGGTCGCCATAAGCTTCGGAGGTCGAGGTAATCAGATATTTCGCCCCAAAGCGTTGGGCCAGTTTCAGCATATTGTGAGTGCCAACCGAGTTTACTAGATGGGTCTCAATAGGATGGCGGGTATAGCCGACGGGACTGGCGGGGCTTGCCAGATGAAAGATAACCTCAATTGGCTCTTCAAAGCGGGTGAATGGTTCGATAATATCGTGTTCGTAGAACTTGAAATTCGGGTGGTCGGCAAAATCGCTCATATTGCTGCGCCGCCCGGTTATCAAATTGTCCAGCACTGTAACCCGGTGGCCGTCCGCCAGCAAGCTTTCACACAGATGAGAGCCGACAAAGCCCGCTCCGCCGCTAACCAGGATTCTCATTAGAACGTCTCCTCTTTACCTGTCAGAGTCCAGTGTAGCAAATCAACGTTAAGATTTGCCTTACCTTATGATAGCAATGTTTAAGTCTTATTTACGATTAAAAGTGGTCAGTGGTCAGTAAAAAATCTAATATCCTTCATTTCTCTGACCTTCGATTTACGACCTTCGACCTTCGATTTACGATTTACGACCTTCAATCTCGGTTTAATACTTATGTTAAAGTCCGATTTTCGACTTTCGATCTTAGATTTTCGATCTTGGATTTTCGATTTTCAATCTCCACCAGGGCTGCGCTAAGGCAGAGTACAATCGCCAAATCAATCACGAAATAGGAATTATCTACCAGGCCGTGTACCGCAAAATCTACCATGCTGGCAAAGAGGCCTAACGCCAGCCCCCGGCTCAATTGCCGATTTTTCTCCAGAATTGCCGGGCGGCGCAACTGCCGCGCAAGGCTGGCAAAAAAGAAGCTGAACACCAACCAACCCAGTACCACCGGGCCAAGAATTCCCAGCCGTAGCCAAAAATCGAGGATTAGATTATGGGGATGGGAAGTAAAGCGCTCGGTCCAAGCCAAAGGGTTGACGTATTGCGGGTTGTAGTAATACAGAAACTGGTCGAGACCCAGCCCGAAAATCGGGTGGTCTTGAATCATTTGGGTCGCCGATTGCCAGACATATAGCCGGGTACTGCTGCTCCCGCTCACGAAATTAAAGAGATTGGTAATCCGCTCGACCTTGATAAAAGGCAGCGCCGCCAGCCCCAGCAGCCCTAAGACCCCGTAGCCAATCAGCCAGCGCCGCGCCCCCGCCGCGATAAAGAGCGCCAAAATCGCCACCGCAACCCCAATCCACGCTCCTCGCGAATAAGATAGAGCAAGTGCCGCCACTATCGGGAGTAAAGCCAGAGCGTACCATTGTTGCCGTCCGAAAGGCCAACTCAAAAAGCTGCGCCAGGGCCGGGCCGAGCCGGAAAAAAGAATAATCGCCAGGGCCAACGGTATCACCCGCCCCAGAAACAGTCCCAAATTGTCAGGGTGGGCATAGACCGAGACAATCCGGGTCACGCCTTCGGTGGCGATGCTGGTGCCAGTCTGGTTGGGCCGAATCAGGCTGCTATCGGCGACTCTTGCCCCTGGCCCAAGAAATTGCCAGAGGCCGACTCCTGCCACCATGACCCCCGCCAGTACCAAAAAATCCACCAACCTGATTGCCCCGGCGTGGCCCTTTTTGCCGATAAAGGCTAAGGTCAGGCCGAATAGGGCGATAGGCTCAACAATCACCAACCGATATTCCCGCAAGGCGTATTTCAGGTAGTAATTTTCGACTACCAAGAGCGAGATTGTCCCCAAAATCAGCAAGGCTATCAGAGGCAAGGCTAGAGGTCCGAAAACCGCCGCCCGTCGCCGGAAAATGGCGGATTTGAGGTAAGCGATGGTGAAGACTTGCTTGAAGGAAACCGCTTTAGCGGCCTGGTAGATATGCCAGACAGTGAGGGCCAGCCAGACCACTCCCAACTCGACTATCAGGATTTCTGTCAGGGTGAACTCCAGCCGACCCGACGGGCGCAAATTGCGGGGATATAGATAGAGCGGGGCGCAAAAAACTGCTAGGCCAATCGTCCAGTCGGGTCGCCAAAAACATAAGGGGAACAGCAAGATGATAGCTGCTATCGCGCTTAGAACCGGGCCGAAATAAAAAAGCAAGGCCAGGCCGACCATCGCCAGCGGTATCCA
>JBBRSG010000027.1:0-52293 GCA_038245615.1 Chloroflexia bacterium
GTGGATTTGCGAAAATTTGAAAATGGCTTTGTGCATCTTCAGTATAGTAAAGTTTGAATCTACCTTGCGGCTACCATGTCGTTGAATTCTGTTGTTTCTGACTTACACCTGAAGAAGGGGTTGGCTTACAGCTCTTGGCTTTACCTGCCTCGGCCCATTTCTAAATTTTGTACGGTAGTGAATCTCAGATCTGACCTGAAACTAAAAGCAACCGACCGTACCCCCAGGCCATTAGCAATGGCCCGGTTATGGTTAGCAGAAAGGATGCCACCCGGCATGAGTAGTCCCCGGCTATTTACTCTGGATGAGGCTAAGACTTTGCTACCGCAAGTACGCCAAATCGTGCAAGATTTACAGGCCGCCAAGCAGCAGGCCGACGATGCCCGGCGCGAATATGAACACCTTGATGCGACCCACGCTCGCGGCAATGGCTACGAAATGCGCCGCGAGATTCTGGCGACTAAAATCATTGAGGAGATGAAGGTCGTCCGGCAACAACTCGAAGCTATTCAAAAAATCGGCTGCGAGATAAAAGACATCAAGATGGGGTTGATAGATTTTCAGAGTATGCGAGAAGGCCGGGTGGTTAATCTGTGCTGGAAAATAAGTGAGGAAACGATTGGCTATTGGCACAGCCTGGACACCGGGTTTGCCAGTCGCCGACCGCTTTAACTAGAATGAGGATGGGAGTGCATCAGAAAAAAGTACGAGTTTTGGTCTTGCGGGCCGCTGGGATTAACTGCGAGGCTGAAATGGTTACGGCCTGGGAGCTGGCTGGAGCAGAAGTAGATTTGCGGCATATCAATGAAGTCGCCGGGCCGGGGGCGGCTGACAAATTCGATAGCTATTCGATATTGGGCATACCGGGTGGCTTTGCTTTTGGCGACGATTTGGGGGCGGGCAAGTTGTTGGCAAACGAGTTACTTTTCCGCCTCAAAGAGCCTTTCGCCCGCTTTGTGGAGACGGGTCGTCCGGTGCTGGGAGTATGCAACGGCTTTCAGGCTCTGGCGAAAACCGGAATATTTGGCGACCTGACCTTGCTGCCCAACCGCTCTGGTCATTTCGAGTGCCGCTGGGTCACGCTCAAAAACGCCAACAACCCGTCTTTTTTCTTGCGCGGTATCGAGCAAATCAAGCTGCCGGTAGCGCACGGCGAAGGTTGCCTGACTCTGGGCGAAAGTCCCGAACCGGGCTGGCAGGCCGCCTTGCGCTACACCGATGAAAAAGGCGATACCAGCGCAGCCTATCCCGCCAATCCCAATGGTTCAGCCGCTAATCTGGCGGGTGTGACCAATCCCACCGGCACAGTTTTGGGCCTGATGCCCCACCCGGAGCGGTTTGTTTCAGCCTGGCAGCATCCCCAATGGACGCGGTTGGGGCTGACCGAGGAAGGCGAAGGGCTACAAATCTTCCGCAATGCCGTCCAATATGCCGCTAAAGAACTGTAATTTTTAATTGGCATCCGGTTAAGGTAGAGCAGGCTATCCTGCCGCTCTGTTTACAAGCCTCTACCTCATTCACCTAAGCGCCGCCCAGAGTTGCCCCTCAAAAGATAGGCGCTAAAGCTTGGGATAAAGAGGCTTGAGGCGTTGATATAGCTCGCCATAGAGCGGATAATAGCGGGCGTAGACCTGGGCTGCCGCCGGGTCAGGACTGGTGCGGCTCGTCACCTGAATCGTGGCATCACAGGCTGCCGCCACCGTAGACCAAAAACCCGACCCGACCCCGGCTAAGAGGGCCGCACCATAGGCCGGGCCTTCGCTGGCATTGACCGTCACCACCTCCCGATTAAAGGTATCGGCCTGGATTTGCCGCCAGAGCGGGCTTTTGCCGCCGCCGCCACTGGCCCGAATCTCTTCAAACGGTACGCCCATTTCCACCAAAATCTCCAGCGCGTCTTTCAAGCTATAGGCCACCCCTTCCAATACCGAGCGCACCATGTGGGTGCGGTGATGAGCCGCCGTCAACCCAAACCAGACTCCCCGCGCTTGCGGGTCAAGAATCGGGGTACGCTCGCCCATCAAATATGGCAAAAAGAGCAGCCCATCGCTCCCCGCCGGGGCGGTGGCCGCCTCTTGCGTCAACCTCTCATAAATGTCAATCCCGGCCTCTCGTGCCGCGGCGATTTCGAGTGGCCCGGCGATTTCATCTCGAAACCAGCGCAACGACAGTCCCGCCCCCTGCGTCACGCCCATAACGTGCCATGCTCCCGGTACGGCGTGGCAGAAAGTATGGACTCGCCCACCGGGGTCGCGGGCCGGATGCGCGGCATAGGCAAAGACGACTCCACTTGACCCAATTGTGCTGCTGACACTGCCCGCCCGGACAATCCCGGCCCCGACTGCCCCGGCAGCCTGGTCGCCGCCGCCGCCCACGACCGGCGTACCGGGTTTCAGGCCCAGTTCGGCGGCAACCTGGGCCGTAATGCGTCCGCTCACTTCGGGCGACTCGTAGACTGACGGGAGCAGGTCGGGGTCAAGTTCCAGCTTTTGGAGCATTTCGGACGACCAGCGCCGATTAGCGACATCAAAAAGCAGCGTGCCACTGGCATCCGAAACCTCGGCGGCGTACTCCCCGGTCAACTTATAGCGAATGAAATCTTTGGGCAAAAGAAATTTGCGGGCGCGTTGCCACTGTTCGGGGCGATGCTGACGCAGCCAGAGCAGTTTCGGGGCGCTGAAGCCGACCAGGGCCGGATTCGAGGTCAATTCTATCAAGCGGTCAGCTCCGACTGTTTCGGTAATATAATCGCACTCGGCCTGGGAGCGCCCATCGCACCAGATAAGCGACGGCCCGACCACTTCTCCGGCTTCGTCCAGCAAAACTACTCCGTGCATCTGCCCGGATAACCCGACTGCCGCTATCTCGACCTTCGCGCCCGATAACTGGCGAACCTGTTGTAGTGCGCCCTGCACCGCCTCGACGGTACCGCGCCACCAATCCGCTGGATTCTGCTCGGCCCAAAGCGGACGCGGGGCATCCAGCGGATATTCACTGGTAGCCGCCGCCACGACCTGCCCGCTTGCGCCTTCGACCACAATCGCCCGCGCCCCGGTTGTGCCGAGGTCAATCCCCAAGAAATAGCTCATGCTCGTTTTATCCCCAACTCTAACTTTTGATACCCAGGGTGAGTTTTCCCAGGGCCAGAGTACTTACATCGTCCATCGGCGGGTTGTGCAGCCCGGCCCGCGAGTCGCGGTAATAACGCTGCAACGGCCCGTCCATCGAAAGGGCCGCCCCGCCGACAATCCGCATCGCCAAATCTACCGCCTCGATTGCCTTATTGGTCGCCAGTTGTTTCGCCGTCCCCACCAGGGTCGTGAGCCGGGCCGGGTCACGCTCCGCTTCGCCCGCGTCGGCTAAATCGGCGACGGCGAACAGAGTATTTTCGGCTGAAAGCAGTGCCAGTTCCATGCGCCCGGCTTTTTCCTGGATATGGGGTAGTTCGGCAATCGCACTCCCGCCAATCGAATTGGGACGGTGATTTTGGGCGAAGTTGACGGCATATTTTGCTGCCGCACGCCCAATCCCGAAATAGACCGCCGCTATCGGCAAAGTCCAGGCGCTATTTTGAGCCAGCACTGCCGGAGACAGCTTTTGTTTGGAGACCATGTAGGCTTCCGGGCCAAGCGCCACGTTATCCATAATCAAATCGTGGCTGGCAGTCAGACGCATCGCTACCGAATTCCAGGTCTCGACGATGCTGACTCCCGGCAAATCGCGGGTAAACAAAAATGTCCCGATTGTCGGTTTTTCGCCCTCGCCGTCGGTTGAAGGCAGGACTGCCGTCACCGAAAAATAGTGCAGCACCGGCGAGCCAGTCGTCCAGGTCTTGCGCCCGTTCAGGACATAGCCACCCTCGGTTGGCGTGACCGTCGTAGTTGGGACTCCGCCCCGACTGGGGCTGCCGGTGGCCGGTTCGCTGGCGCAATTATTATAGAGATAGCCTTTTTCCACGATGCCCTGTAGCATATTCTCAAGTGGGACTTGCGGCCACCCGGCAATCACCGCCCGTGCTACCTGGGCCAGGTGCATCCCGACCACCAGGGCCGTCGAACCGCAGCCCTCGCCTAGCCGAGCTTGCGCTCGCGTGAGTTGCCCGACACTTGCCCCCCAGCCCCCGTACTTTTGCGGGATAGAGGCCAAGTGATAGCCGCTCCGCCGCAAATCATCATAATTCTCGTAGGGAAAAGTCCCGGCTTTTTCGTGGGCTTCGGCCCGCGCCCCGAATAAGTCACCCAGTTCCGCCGCCGTTGTCATGAGAGCGTCAAAACTTTTTTGCTGAGATGCCAAACTACAAACTCCTAAAAATAGTAATATTTAACTTTATCTAAAACCAACCTAAAATAGCTTTTTATGAAAAGTGGCTATTTGAATAACGCCGCCACCTCAATATGAAAACCTTCCAATATTCCATCACCTCTAAGAATATCTTTCGGTCCCAAAGTGAGGGCCGGTTTGTGACCAGTTTCTTCTTGCAAACGATAAACCTCGATTGTCCCGGCCTTACGTTTGGGTGAGGATAAGGGAGGATAGATTACCCAGACCAAATTCCAGCCGGATTGTTGATAATCTGCCAGCTTCTTTCGCAACTCGCCCGGTTCGTCGTTGGGTGAATAGACTTCGATTGCCAGGTCGGGAACATCGGTAATTGCGCCGGGCGGCCCCGCCAGCTTTTCGTTGACCAGAAAAGTAAGGTCAGGCGACCTCACTGTACCACCTTTGGAGCTGGGAATATTGAGCTTAAACCCGCCGGGGGTCAATACTTCCCCTAAATTGTTAGCCTGGGTATAATTACCCAAAACCAGCATCAGCCGACTGCTAACCCGCATGTGTTCTCGTCCAGGATGCGACATCTCTTTAATAATCCCCTTTACCAACTCATAACGTTTGCCAGGGTCGAGCGCCAGGGTCATAAATTCTTCGGCAGTGTAAAGCTGCTGATGTTCTATTTCTACTTTTCGGGCGGGTAAGGCTGTCATACTGCATACTCCCTGTTTTTTCTTTATTGCCCAACCATATTAGTTTTCCGCTAACTGCTAAATAGCAATTTAGCCAAAAAGGGTCTTTACCGCTAAACTAAAGCCGGGAATAACCTCGCCCCCGTCGAGCTGGTCTTCTTGACCCAGAGTTTTAGTTGGTTCGGCCTGTCCAACATGGTACACTTTGACTGTACTTTCTTTAGGATTGACCACCCAGACTACCGGCACTCCGGCGGTCAGCAACCGATAAACCTTGACCATCGCACTTTGGAGGGCTACATTAGATTGCACATCGCTAGGCGAGAGAACCTCCACCGCTAAATCCGGCAAAGGCGCGGCGCTATCGGTAGGTTGCACATTCCGGCTGGCTTTCCAGTAAGAAATATCAGGGGTCGGGGCGCTTCGTGGCCCAATTCTGACGCTGGCCTCTTGAAGTGAAAAACCAAGCTTCTTTTGTGGGTCGTGAGCTTTCATGGCATCCCGAATAACATCAATAATCAAGCTATGGCGATACCCTGGCATTGTGCGCTTCACCAGCCTTCCATCTACTAATTCGTAACGGTCTCCAAATTCCGGTAGTGCTTCAAATTCTTCTACCGTGTAGAATTGTCTGAAATCAGCTTTTCGAGCAGGTAGTACCATAAAACCTCCACCTGTTATTATTTTCCAATTATATTATTTTTTTGCAATCGTTCAATGCCAGCAGCATCGTAGCCCAGGGCCGACAGGATTTCGAGATTATGCTCGCCAAAGCTGGGAGCGGGTTCGCGCACCACCGCCTGCGGTTCGAGGCCGTCCAGCTTGAATGGTAGACCCAACTGCCGCAATTTTCCGGCTTTGGGGTGTTCGGCCTGGACTACCGTACCACGAGCAATAGCTTGCGGGTCTTCAAAAACTTCTTGCAGGTCGTAGGCCGGGCCGACACAGACATCTTCATCTGCCAGAAGTGCCAACCATTCGGCCCGGCTCTTTTGCCGGAATTTGGCGGTGAGAGCCGCCCGGATTTCATCGGCTCTGGGCGAAACTGTCCCGACCTCGGCATATTCGGGCATTTCCAGGAGTTCGCACAACCGGGTAAAAAATTTCGGCTCAAGCGCCCCCACCGTCAGATACCGACCATCGGCGGTCTCGTAGACCCCGTATTCCGGTTGTCCACCGTTGAGCCGCCACTCACTGCGCCGGGTCGGTTCGTCAGTCGCCAGATAAATAGCCGCCTGATAGGGTAGCAGCCCGATAACCCCGCCGGTCATGGAAATATCCACCATCCGACCTTCGCCCGAAATCTGCCGCCCCTGCAAAGCCGCCAGTAGGCCAATCAACGACATGAGCGAGCCAACCGCCAGGTCTGCAATCTGCACTCCCGGAATGACCGGCGCGGCATCTTTTGGCCCGGTCTGGCCCAACGCCCCGGCGAAACCGATATAGTTCAGGTCGTGGCCGGGCCGATTGATATAAGGGCCATCCTGACCGTAGCCACTGATGGCGCAATACACCAACCGAGAATTAATTGCCTTCAAATCGTCATAACCCAATCCCAGTCGGGCCATCACCCCTGGACGAAAGCTTTCCAGTAGCACATCAGCCTCGGCGACAATTTTTCTGAAAATCTCGCGGCCTTCCTCGGCCTTGAGATTAAGGGTCAGACTACGCTTGTTGCGATTAAGCTGCAAAAAAGCCGGATTTTCACCCCCGCCCGGCGCTCCCCAGCGCAAGTAATCACCAAGCTGGGGGTCTTCGACTTTCAGGACATCCGCGCCCAGGTCGCCCAGCATCAAGGTGGCGTGCGGCCCTGGCAAAAGACGGGTCAAATCTACTACTTTAAGCCCGGAAAGTGGAAATTTGGCATCCAGCACATCCGAAAAAGGGAAAATAGCACTCATGATAATTTGTCCAGTTCTTGAATAATCTCACGGGTCTGCTCCGCCAGCACCCCATCCAAATCATCGGTCAAAGTCAGAAAAGCTTGCAAATCGGCACGGGCCGGAAGTATGTCTCCCCGGTCTATAAATACCAGACCTCGATAGAAGAAAGCGTCCGCCGCCTCGCGGGGGTCAATTTCCAGGGCCTTACTATAGTCCAAAAGCGCATCACCGTAACGCTGAAGCTGATGATAAGCCAAGCCCCGCGCAATATATGGGCCAGTCGCGGCAGCTTCGGCTTGACCGGAGTGCAATTCGATGGCTTTGGTGGCATCTTCTACCGTTTTTTCAAATTCGCCCAATCCAAACCAGATACCGCCCCGCCGAAAATAAATTTCGGCATCCTGTGGTTCGCGTTCCAGGGCTTTGGTATAGTTATGCAAAGCGGTATCGGCCTGACCCAAGCCTTCCCAGGCCAGCCCCAGATTATAATACACCCCGCTCAACTCCGGCTTGAGCATGGCAGCCGCTTCCAGCACCTTGACCGCCTCGCCATAGCGACCCAGTTCCAGCATTGCCACACCACGCCCGTTCTCAGCCTCGGCAACTTCCGACGGCATAAACGCGGGGTTTAATAATACCAGCGCCCGGTTAAATAATTCCAGGGCGGTGGCCCATTGCTCGTTCAGGAGTTCCAGTTCGGCTTTTTCGATTAAAGCCTGAGGCGATTCATCCATGGTTGCAGTCCAGTCTATAAGTTTAGTTCTTGACTTTGATGCTTTGCCGCCAGCTCATGATAAACGTTAAACCGGGAATATTCAAGTTAGTCGAATTAGGGTTTGAAGACCAATATTTCGGGGAAATTAAAATTGGTTGAGATATAGTGACAAGCCTGGTCAGCTAACCTCAACCAATATTTTTATGTTATTAGATGTTTAACATCCAGGTCGAAATAATATCAACCGATTAGGAACGCGCCGAAGTTGGAGTTGCCAATGGGTTGGTGACGGTACGTGGCAACAAGGCATAATCGGACTTACGGATAGGATAAAACCCGGTTCGACCTACGTTTTGGACTAACCGATGGGGTAAATCCATCCAATCAGGGCTACCTTTGGTGACAAAATTAGCTTTACGACCATCCAACATCGGCTTAACCAAATTCTGATTCTGCGGGGCATCTGAGACAAAAATACTGTAAGTAGGAATTTCCATTTTGGACAACACTTCCAGCAAATGCATCAGGCTCAGGTCAATGTCACCGCGTAGCTTGACATCTGCGACCAGAGTCAGCTCGGTGGGATGCACTTCCTCGACCCAGGCAATCGCATGGCGGGGAGAGGTTGCCACAAATACGGCAAAATCCAGCCCATCCGACTGATTGGACACTCGTCGTCGGTCAGCTTCCGGGCCAATATGTTGGTAGGTCAACTTTGGTTGAGCGCCTTGTCCGATATGGAAAATAGCGCACGAGCGAGCATATTCGCGGCAGCTCAAGAGAATATAACGGGCAATCATGGAACTAAGGCGAATATCATCATCTAAAAGTAGTACGAAATTGGTATGCCAATCAATTGGTTGGGGGTTTTCCAATTCAGAGGCCACGCCATC
This sequence comes from Chloroflexia bacterium, assembly GCA_038245615.1. Lineage (GTDB taxonomy): Bacteria > Chloroflexota > Chloroflexia > Chloroheliales > Chloroheliaceae > 54-19. The sequence continues at coordinate 8,453 of JBBRSG010000027.1, forward strand.
CGGGAAATATTGAGATGTCATTTTCCTCACCGGGGTCGGAACTATAATCTAGTAACCACACGAGTGACCCGTTTGTAAGAGCTATTATAGCATCTTTTTTCTAGTTTACAACGGTGTTATGATTAGTTAATTCAACGTTAAGCTATTCTGCCACCTTCTGACGGGCCAAAGATAAGCTGAAGTTAGCTTATGACCCAACAAATTTTGCCTGTTGGGACGTAAGGAAAACCTTGAAATTTAACAAGATAAATTGCATCTTTAAGAGGTTACACTCATCCTGTAATTTCTGTATATCTCTATTAAAAGCTTCAAAGAAAAGAATAAGCAAAAACCGTACCAGCGTAACTGAACCCTAATCGGGATGGGCCAAATGTTCAGGACGTAGCAAACCCCAACCCCTGACTCCCGCCCTATCCCCAATTCCACCGGATCGAAAAGGTCAACCCCTCCCTGACCCTGCTTCTAAATCTGCGGCTTAATTAAGACAGAGCGGACTGAAACCTTGACAGGATTGTAGCACAGCGTTACAATCCCGTTGAGAGGACTGTCACTATTGTGATTTATCATTCACAAGCTCAACGACGAATGCGCGAGTGGAAGGCTTATGAGCAAGAAGCTAAAACGCCTTGAAGAGCTTAGGTCTGGTTCTAAAAACATTGACTTTGATGATTTTGTTAAGGCCCTTGAAGATTTCGGTTATACACTAAGGAAAATTGAAGGCAGTCACCACAAATTCAAACATCCTACTGCGCCTAGTATGATTATCCAGCCTAAAAAGGGTAAAGCCCAACTTTATCAAATAAAAGCCTTTTTAGAAATTGTAGACTCTCAGGACCTGGAAATAGAAACTGGAGAGGATTAGAAGCATGAAAGATTACGCTATCAACCTCTTTTATAGCGAGAATGACGAGGCCTGGATTGCTGACATCCCCGACCTTTTTTCCTGTTCTGCTTCGGGGGATACTCCCGAAGACGCACTGAGAGAGGTTCAAATTGCTAAAAAACTTTGGTTAGATACGGCTCAAGAAGACGGCGATATTATTCCAGAACCTGTTTATGACCCAGCCGATAACCTCACCCACCGCCGTCAAGCTCAAAGAATTTATGAGCAGGTGGAAAGCTTTGACAAGCGGATAGAAAGCTTAACCAATCAGAGTCGAGCCGTAACAGAAGAGCTTACCCGATTATCTAAATACTATCGGCGGACTGGTGGAGCGGCCATAGGACAAAAAACCGCTTGAGCTAACCAACATTAACAAGAATCGGATTAAAACTAAAAATAAAAGAACTCCCACCGGATTGCTGGGGGTTCTTTTATTCGGGCAGATTGCCTTGCTACCTGGCACGCCTTGTCTTTCAGGGCCGCAAAGGTAAAGTAGTTATAGGCCAAAAAAGCTCTAACCGCTCTTGAGCCGTCCTAGCACGTCCTAGCTTCGATGCTATCCCAAAATTCAGATCGACTCTATTTAGTTTACCTACTTTCTTTTCATGAATGTTATATACTATTTTCAGAAGAAACCAGATAGGTGGTGGTCGCAGGAGCGCCAATGAAATTTAATTGGGGCAAAGGGCAAGGTTACAAGCTTTCTGTCTCTCGATTTTCGATATTAGATTTTCGATTTTCGACCCCATTTCAGAGGAAGGAACAAGTGGAAATAGACGACATATGTTATACCCCAGCCTGGAAGTTAGCAGAGCTAATCCGCCAGCGCGAATTATCTCCAGTCGAAGTGGTTGAGGCTTTTTTGACCCGGATCGAAAAGGTCAATCCGACCCTGACTGCCTATTGCACGGTTGCGGCAGCACAGGCTCGCGCCGCCGCCCGCCAAGCCGAACACGAGCAGATGCATCAACAGAATTTAGGCCCATTACACGGCGTGCCGGTTTCCATCAAAGACCTGAACCCGACTGCCGGAATCCGCACTACCTACGGTTCGCATATTTACGCAAATAATATACCCGATGAAGATGCGACCCTGGTAACGTGGCTAAAACAGGCCGGGGGAATTATTTTAGGTAAAACCAATACCCCCGAATTTGGGGCAGGCGCTAATACTTTTAATGACCTTTTTGGCCCAACCCGCAATCCGTGGCGGCTGACCCACACTCCCGCCGGATCGAGTGGCGGGGCGGCGGTAGCATTGGCGGCGGGGCTGTGCGCCCTGGCTTCGGGGAGCGACCTGGGTGGGTCGTTGCGAACTCCCGCCAGCTTTTGCAACGTAGTCGGATTGCGACCCACCCCCGGACGAGTTTCATCTTATCCTAGTTCGTTGGTCTGGAGTCCCTATGGCGTAAATGGACCAATGGCCCGCAATGTGCGGGATACCGCCCTCATGCTTTCGGTTATTGCGGGGCGCGACGAGCGTTCTCCCTTGACCCAACCTGCCAATCCTCAAGAATTTACCGCCGCCGTAGAAAACCCGGATATAAAAGGCTGGCGGGTGGCATGGAGTCCCGATTTGGGATTTGCCCCGGTTGAGCCGATAGTAATCGAAATTTGCCAGAAGGTTTTGCCAGTTTTTAGCGATACCCTCGGTTGCAAAATCACAGAGGCTTCGCCTGATATGTACGATGCGCCCCAAATTTTCCAGGTATTGCGAGCAGCTCAGATGGTCGCCAGCCACGCCGACAAACTGGCCCAGTGGCGCGACAAGATGCAACCTAATCTGGTCTGGAATATCGAGATGGGTCTCAAGCTATCGGCGGCAGAAATAGGCCATGCCGTCGCTGCCCAGAGCCTTTATTACGAGCGCGTCCGTCGTTTTATGCAAGATTACGATTTGCTGCTCGTCCCGGCGGCAGCCACCTTACCTTTTCCTTTCGAGGTAATCTCGCCGCCTACCATCGCCGGACGAACCATGAGCAATTATGTGGAGTGGTTAGGACTTAGCTATGGTATTACCCTGGCTGGTCTACCTTCGATAGTCGTACCTTGCGGCTGGAGTGCGGACGGGTTGCCCGTTGGGATTCAGATAGTTGGCAAGGCTCTGGGGGAAGCGACGATTCTACGAGCAGCAGCAGCTTTCGAGCAGGCCCGACCCTGGGATGACCGTAGCCCGGTACTGGATATTTAATACCTTTTTTTGATTTAATCACAGGAGTGGCTATTAAATTAGCTACTCCTTCCAGATAAAAAGGCTTGACAATCTCTGTCGTTTTATGTTACATTGAATATTAACGAGCTGTGAATATTCTTGAGCCTAATCATGAGCAAATATTCACTACAACCTGTGATGTATTAGCAAAATACCCTTCTGGTAAATTGGGTACAAGATATACTGTCCAAAGTCGGATGGTTTTCCAGGTTCTCACGTGGAAGAGAGTTGTAATCCTTTTTGTGGCGAGTAACGGTACTTTAGTCTATAACTCGCCTCAGAAGCGTCAGTTAAATAGGGAACACCGCTTTTAGATATATTTTACCTTTTGGGCCTAAGTAATTCCCCATTTGATTGGCAGATCACCAAATGTAGCAAGGAGGCTATGAACGATGATCAGTAGCCAGGAAACTATTAAATCGGAACTTGCCCCGTCCTATTTCAAAAATGACCGACGAGAGGCAATTAGTTCCACCCCGCGTATTTTCAATGACTACGGCGAAGAAATTTTTATGGTTGGTCAAAAAGTTCCGGCGGGAACTTATCGCCAGGTAGATAGCTCGCGCTTAATCACTTTAGAGACTGCCGGGCCACTGCCACCTTCATTTGACGGGAAACGAGCCGAATATTGTCGGGTGGAACGTCCCTGGGTGGCGGCGATTAGTGGGCGCGGCTAATTCCGGGCTTGTTTTGGGCTGATATAGTAGTTCCACTCAGCTTACAAGAAAAATTTAATGGAGGAGTTTGAGAGAGAAAGCGGCTTACAATAAGCCGCTTTTATCATGTCAAGCTGGTTTCGTTTATTATTCCCGACGTAGTACCGAAAATTACCAATAAAAAAGGCTTGCACTTTATAAGCTTGCAAACCTTTTTATTTCGCTTTACTCGGTGTTAAGAAAACCTCTTAACACCTAAAATCAAGCAGTTCCAGTAAGGTATCGGCCTTTAGGTGGCAGATACCTTGACACAGAAGAATTTGTTCGGGCCGGTCCCAGCAACGGTCTTATCATCAACCTTGATACGGATACCGTTAGTCGGGCCAATAAACTTGACCCCCTCCAGAATGCTATTCGAGCTGAGGTTGAATATCATCGCCGAGGGTGCGCTGATAGTCGTCACCGGCCCGGAAGCTCCGCAGTGGCCTTCCAGTTTCCGACCAGCCGCAATCGTAATATTTCCCCGACTTGGGTCAAGGGTAATACTGCTAATCGAGTCAGGGATGCGAACCACTTGCCCAACCGCAGCACGTTGCAACGCTTCGCGCAGCTGAACGGTACAGCCGCTACTAACATTATCCACACCATTGCTGTCACTATTAACTGAAACCAGCATGGTGTTACAACCGGAGAATGACCCGGCATTAAAGCTGGCGATAGGTGCGCTAGTATCGGAAATCTCACCCAAAGGTAGGGTAAGCTTCAAGGTGTACGACCCGTTCACATCTACCGAAAGGTCGTTGAAAGTGGCAACCCCATTTACGGCGGTCACGTTGAGGATACCAAAAATATCGCCGCCGCCCGGACTACTGGATAGTGAAATCTGGACTGCGCCGTTATAGTTGCTCAGTAAAGTTCCCCCAATCCGTACCTCGGCAGTTACACTAAATGAAGTATTAGCCGTTACCGGCGAGGTCACAGCAGTTATTACCGGGGTCGCCCCGACATTAAACGCGCCGCTATCCCCAAGCGTGATAGGCTCGCTGGCATTGCCAGTGGCCCTTAGCTGATAGCCGCCGCCATATTTGTCTAGCTGCAAATTGGCAAAATTGGCTACCCCGGCGGTTAGCGTCCCTGTAACTGGGCTGACCCCAGAGTTTTTCAGGGTAGCGCCGGGTGCGCCAGTGCCGCTCTTGATAGCCAGCGTGACCGGGCCAGTGTATTCAGTGATGACCGAATTCTCGTAAATTCGCTTTAGCTGGACTGTTGCCGCAAAATCAGTATTTGCAGTAACCCCACTCGGCGCACCAGGATTAAATTCCAGTTTGCCCTGAACAATAATCCCGATGTCTTGAGCAAGCGTGCCAGCGGGGATACCTGGCGCACTGGCCCGCAGAGTATAATTGCCCAACTTGGTCAGCTGAAGATTATCACCACTATTAAAAGTTGCAATCCCATTGACGAAAGCCTTAACTTTGTTACCGTTCAGGGCGCTACCGCTAGGCGAAGTTGCCAGACTCAAGGTTACATTACCACTATAATTGGTGATAACATTGCCTTTGGAATCCCGAATAGCAATCACCGGGTTTGTCCCAAAAGCTCGATTTAAGTCTATCTGACCTGGATTAGTATTGTAGGTCAAATAGGCCGGACCAAGCGTCGCAATTGCTAACGAGGGGGTAGAGTAAGGGGTTGATTTGATGGTATTGTAAGCCCTAATCCGATAGTTGTAGGTAAACCCTGGATTGGGCAAATTCGTATCGTTAAACGTGCCATTGCTGGCAATTGGTAAACCACCTACTGGTGTGATAGTCACCCAATTTGCGCCCCCATCGCTGGAACGCTGAATTTCGATTTTGGTCAAATCTCCCAGGTAAGGCATACTCCAACTCAAGTTGATTTGATTGAAAGAGAAAGCCGTCCCCGCAAGAGTCGGCGGGCCTGGGTCGAAATTGGTATAAGTATAAATACTCTCGCGTACTCCCGGTTCTTTAAAGGTGGCAAAGAAGTGCATTACCCCATTTGCTGGCACTCCATCTATCGCGCTACCCTGGGTCGCCGCAATACGGTTAATAACCCTATCGAAAGAATCCAGGTTCTGACCGCGATTGGAAAAAATTCCCACCACTGAGCCGCTGTATGGCCCAGCGTTGATCCCAGCACCGACCCAAACCCGATTGTCGGGAGTAATTTTAACTGCCGCCCCGGTCGCTCCGTCCGCAGCTCCGGCCCAGGTTTCGCTGTAAGTTGGGCCGAAAATATCATATTCCGGGAACGATGTGCCAGGATAGCCTCGGTTGACCAGCGCCCAGTTCCCCAGCGTACCGCCTGCTCCAGGCGTGTAACGGGCCAGACCAATCGAGTAACCATTATTAGTAGAGCTGAGGCTATTGAAAGCAATATAGCTATAACCGTCATCGCCACACCCAATATCCGGGAAACCGAGGTTGCCCACCGCGTTCCCAGGCGGGTCGGGCGCACTATTGGTCAACTTGGTAGAAGTCCAACTCCAGTCATAGTTGTTGGGATTATTATCGCCTTTGAAGCCGGTCACGCCATATAGTTCTCTGGCCGAAAACTGGCTGATTTGAATATCATCTACCCCTCGGCTATTGTTGATACAAATTCGGGCCTTAACATCCCCGCCGCCGTTCTCGCCAAGACCAATATGGCGATAAACAAAACTTCGACTGGGATAGTCATAAATTCCCATAGACATGCCATAGACCGGATAGCTTTCGTAGCCCACAATGTAAATTTTACCGGTCAGCTTAGAAACAAAGACATCCGGTTGACTGAGAGGCCCGCGACCACCGCCAGCGCCATCCACCCATTGTTGTCCGATTTCGTTACCTGGGTCGCTCGACCCAATATTAGGGTTAATCTTACGCAGGTAGCCGGTATTTCCCTCTTTGCGCCAGACGACATAGGCATTACCGCTAGTATCAAAATTCAAGTGCGGGTTCATCGGAATAGCATTAGCCGTATCGTTGATGTTGATATTGGCATTGAGGCTATTGGAAAAGGATAGATAGAGTTGTGGAGTAGTCACCGGATAACCAGGTCGTCCCAAGAGGTAAGCCACCCCGTCGGTCGGGCGCGAGCGCATTGCTGGTTCAAAATAGACGTAGTTGCCCCCGCCGTAAGCCCCAATCGTAACCTGCGGCTGCCAGGTCAAGGCCAGGACATTGGGCAGATTAGAGCCAAGAAACAAAATCATTAGCAACCCGGTTAGACTCAAGGCCGAGGTCTTGTGCCAGGAAATACGCTCAAAAAGGGTTTGGAAATTCTGAGATACCTTTTTTCTAAGCATTACGGTCAAAGTTCCTCTCTTTCGCATGTGCAACCGGCTCATAAATTACTAGCGAGCCGGACGAGTGGAGTTGGGGTAATTAATAATAACAAAAAGTCCGGCCCAGGCTGGTTGGTTCAGATAAAGACACTGACCTGAATAAGCCAGAAGGCCGAACTGGTAAAGACCCCAAACTGATTAGGAAGTTGGCAGTATGATTTCGGAAAATACTTGACATCCACTCTTAATTGCAGGTTGCAGGGTTAAACCGCGTGCGGTAATAATATAACCCACCCATCTATATAGTAGTTAGACCAATAATCTAAATCGGGAACAAGCTAAAGCCGAAATAGCTAATTACACCGACGACCTGGCGGGACATTTGCCCGAAGGATTATGCTTGATTTTAACTTGTTCTTTTCTCTCAACCCGTTAGTTTGGTCAGATATGCAGCCGCATTATAACACATTTCAAAATTGTTGTTTTGCACCTGTAGCTAAAGTAAGGCTAAAGTAGCCCAAAACGCCTATAATTGCAAACCTGTGTTAAAATTAAGCAGGACATATCTGAAATCTGAAATCTGAAATCTAAAATCTGAAATCTGAAATCTGAAATCTGAAATCTGAAATCAAGAAAGTGTTGAGGACTGAGGTCATTACGATATTCGATTTCAGATTTCAGATTTTAGATCACCTTTAAGGAGGAATAATTCCAGACCAATGTATAGCCGCGATAATTTTACAATCAACACCGACCCGCAGAGGCTCGACTCCACAATGATTCATGGATATTTGTCGCAGCAATCCTATTGGGCGCAAGGCCGCACTCTGGAACAGGTCGAGCGTTCTCTAAAGCATTCGCTGTGCTTTGGGGTCTATGACGGTTCGCGCCAGATTGGGTTGGCCCGCGTTATTAGCGACCTTACCACTTTTGCCTACCTTTGCGATGTATTTATTCTGGAAGAGTATCAGGGCCACGGGCTGGGTAAATGGCTGATTGAAGTAGTTACCAGCTATCCTGATTTGCAGGGGTTACGCCGTTGGAGTCTGGCTACCAGGGATGCTCACGGCCTTTATGAGCAGTACGGTTTTACCCCGCTTTCAGCCCCGGAACGCTGGATGGAAAGGTTTAAGCCGAGCTAATAGCGAATTGAGAATTGAAACTGGACAAAACGGGTAATACGATATAAAATACCAATCGGTAGAATTTTAAGCCGAAGATATTTATCAGTTTTTCAAGCTCAAAATGGCTCGAATAGTTATAAAATTTGAACAAAAGGTCAAATTCAGTCTATTCGCAGCCTATCCTGAAGTACAAAGGAGTTTTTCATGGATTTCAAACTAAGCCCCGAACATGAGTTATTTCGCCAGACCGTCCAAGAGTTCGCCCAAAAGGAAATTGCCCCCCACGCCCTCGAAGTAGACCAGACCCACGAATTCCCCTGGGAAAATATCAAAAAGATGGCAGCCCTGGGATTGATGGGCGTGCCTTTCCCGGAAGAATATGGCGGATCGGGCGGCGATACCCTGATGTACGCGATGGCTGTCGAGGAAGTCAGTCGGGCCTGTGGCAGCACCGGAATTACCCTGGCGGCCCATGTTTCGCTGGGCAGTTCGCCTTTTTATTACTTTGGGACGGCTGAACAAAAAGAAAAATACCTTAAGCCGTTGGCAAGTGGCGAAAAATTGGGAGCTTTTGGCCTATCGGAAGCCACTGCCGGAAGTGATGCCGCCGGAACTCGGACTACCGCCGTCCTAGAAGGCAGCGAATGGGTCATCAATGGCTCGAAGAACTGGATAACCAGTGGCGCGATTGCCGATACGGTGGTTTTTACCGCTATGACCGACAAGAGCAAGGGCGCGGGTGGTATCACCAATTTTGTGGTTGAGAAGGGTACGCCCGGCTTTAGCTATGGCAAAAACGAGCAGAAAATGGGTTTGCGCGGCTCTGTAACCAGTCCGCTTTTCTTTGACAATGTGCGGTTGCCCAAAGCAAATATTTTGGGGTCGCCCAACGAGGGTTTTAAACAGTTCATGCAGATACTGGACGGTGGACGTATCTCGATTGGGGCAATGGCCTTAGGTCTGGCCCAGGCGGGCTACGATGCGGCGTTGGTCTATAGCAAGGAGCGCAAGCAATTTAATCGCCCAATTGCCGATTTCCAGGCCATTCAGTTCATGCTGGCGGATATGGCGACCCAAATCGAGGCCGCCCGCTTGCTGGTGTATCAAGCCGCCTGGCTCAAAGACAATAAGTTGCCGTTTGGCAAACAAGCGGCGATGGCGAAGCTTTTTGCTAGCGAGGTCGGGGAGAAGGTCTGCCGCGATGCCATTCAGATTCACGGTGGCTATGGCTACGTCGAGGAATATCATGTCGAGCGGTTTTATCGGGATGTGCGCTTGACTACGATTGGGGAAGGTACTTCCGAAATTCAGCGCATCGTAATCGCCCGCCACCTGTTGCGGGAATTGGCTAATTAGCTCAGTTATTATTTTGGAGTAATCAAGATGGATTTAACCTTTACTCTGGAACAGCAGATGATTCAGCAATTGGCGCGAGATTTCGCTGATAAAGAGCTGTTGCCGACTGCCGCCCACTACGATGAAAGCCAGACCTTTCCTTATGAGTTGTGGCGCAAAATGGGCCAGCTTGGGTTCATGGGCCTGCTTATCCCCGAAGAATATGGCGGGGCGGGAGTAGATACGGTCAGCTATGTCCTGGCCCTGACCGAGGTAGCGCGGGGCAATCCAGCCCTAAGTATTTGCATGTCTATCAATAATTCGCTGACTTGCTATGGCCTGTGGCGCTTCGGGACCGAGGAGCAAAAGCGCAAATATCTTGTCCCAATGGCTGCTGGCGACCAGTTGGGCGGCTACGCCCTGAGCGAACCAGGGAGCGGCAGCGATGCAGTGCGGATGCAGACTTTTGCCCGACGCGACGGCAACCGCTATTTCCTCAACGGCTCCAAGATGTTTATCTCTAACGGTGAATCAGGTCATACTTTTTTGGTTTTTGCCGTCACCGACAAAAGCGCCAAAAAAGCGGCGGACGGAATTAGTTGCTTTATTATCGAAAAAGGGATGCCCGGTTTTAGGGTCGGCAAGAAGCTGGACAAATTGGGAATGCGGGCCAGCGATACTACCGAGCTGATTTTTGAGGACTGCGAAGTTCCCGCCGCCAATTTGCTGGGCAAAGAGGGCGAGGGCTTCAAGCTGGCAATGCAATTGCTGGACGGCGGCAGAATTGGGATTGCAGCCCAGGCCCTCGGCATCGCCCAGGCCGCCTACGAATTTGCCCTGCAATACGCCAATGAGCGCCAGCAGTTCGGTCACAAAATTTATGATTTTCAGGCCATTCAGTTTATGGTAGCGGATATGGCGACCCGGATAGAAGCGTCCCGGTTGCTGGTCTATCAGGCAGCGGCTTTGCGCGATGCCAAACAGCCCTGCGGGCGGGAAGCAAGCATGGCAAAACTTTTCGCCAGCGAAACCGCGATGTGGGTCACGACCAAAGCGGTGCAAATCTTTGGCGGCTATGGCTATATCAAGGAATACCCGGTAGAGCGATACTTCCGGGATGCCAAAGTCACCGAAATCTACGAAGGTACGAGCGAAATCCAGCGGGTCGTTATTGCCAAAAGCCTCTTGAGATAACCCGGTTTCTTACACTATAGCGTTATACGCGAAGGCTTCGGCACTGATAAAAAAGGGGTGACACTGGATGGTATTGTATCCAGTGTCACCCCTTTTTTATCGGGATATATTATTTAGCCTCGCCCGCGAAACCTAATACCAGCGTACCACTGGTAGGCGCATTGGGGATCCCTAAAGCCAGGGCGCTGGCAGCCGGTAGGCTTATAATAACCAGCACCTGCTTGGCCTTGCTATAGATTAAACCAAAGCCCCCGGCACTTCCTAACTGGGATAGACCAGCCCCGGCTAAGGTGGTGATGTCAGTCCAACCGCCCTTCTGCAACAAGTCTACATAATAAGCCTTGACCTTATCACTGCTATCCGGGGTGGAGAAAGCCGCTACCTGGGGATTGACCACTGCACTTCCTACCGACCCCTCAAACTGTTTGGTAACTGCATCAGGCAGCGTCAACACGGTAGCGCCAGGGTAGAGGCCCAGACTATTACTATCAGCCGTCGTTGCTGCGGTAGTCCCTGCCGCCGCACTGGTGGTAGTAGAACTACCGCTAGTCGCGCCGAGTACCGATTGGACAACTCCGTTTCCAGTTATAACTGTAACCAGGCTCTTGTAGCTCTTAGCCGAGGCAATTGTGCTATCAATCAGGATCTGGCTTACTCCACCCGTTTTGAGGCTTGATGCCAGCCCCGCCGTGCCGGTTGCTACATCCGTGACGGTGAAAAAGAGGTCGGGCGAACCAGACTTAGTATACAACCCAAAGGCCGTGTCCTGGACTGGGGCGGGTTTGGTCTGACCAGGAATGGCAAACTTATAACCGGCTTTGGTAAATTCGCTATCCCCGCTAGTAGCCGCCGTGGTCACATCTTCTGCCGAACCGTAAAACTTGAGGCTTACATTGAGATTACCGGGTATTTCCTGGGAGATAGCCTTAATCACGGTTGGATCAAGGGTAACTTCCTTCCAGGTCGCCGGAATACCACTTCCACTGGTCGCTGCTGCCGTAGTAGCCGCCGTAGTTGCGGCCACCGTCGTAGCCGGGGCGGTAGTAGCAACGATGGTGGTTGCGGCCACCGTCGTTGCGGGAGCAGTAGTAGGAGCGACGGTAGTGGCCGCCGCGGTTGTGGCCGCGGTTGTGGCGGCGGCAGTCGTCGCAGCTGCCGTAGTTGCGGCGGCAGTTGTCGCCGGAGCGGTAGTAGCCGTCGGATCACCGCAAGCAGTGAATAACGCGGCACTTACCAGCATAATAACCAGTACCGGATAAAATCTTTTGGACATCTTCACGTTAATTACTCTCCTTTTAATCAAACTTTCTAATCAAGACTTATAACCAAACTTCTAAACAGACGATTTAAGACAAACCAACCTCATAGCTATAGTATAAGGGATAAATGGAAATGAGTTTAAATTTGTTTTCCTTTGCTTCTAAATGGTTTCAAAAAGCGGCTGGTTAGCACCCCGATGACCAGACCCCAGAAGGGCGCACCGATACCTAACAAGGTAATATCTGAGGCCGTAACCAGCAAAGCCAGCAAAGCGCCATCGCGTTCCCGGGGGTCTACCATCGCGGCGGTCATCGCCGAAAGAATTGACCCTAGCATTGCCAGTCCCGCCAGCGCCGCAATCAGAGCTTTGGGAAATCCGGCAAACAGTAGCGCCGCCGTTGCCCCAAACGAACCGAAGACAATAAACCAGACCCCGGCAGTAATCCCGGCAGCATAGCGGCGGTCAGGGTCGGGATGAGCATCCGGGCTGAGACAAATCACTGACATTATCGTAGCAAGATTCAAGCCATGACCGCCAAAAGGCGCAGTCAGAATCGAGGTAATACCAGTAAAGGTTATAGGGCCATCCACCGGGGTTTTGTATCCGGCGGCTTGCATTACTGCCAGACCAGGGGCATTCTGGGAAGCAATCGCCAGGACAAACAGAGGCAACCCCAGCCCAATCAGCGCGTTTATATTAAAGTCGGGGGTAATCCAGACCGGCACGGCTAGTTCCAGCGAAAGTTCCTGAAACCGTAATTCGCCGCTTAACCCGGCGATAAGTACCCCGACCACCAATGCCCCGACTACTGGAACCCGCGATTTTAGACGGCGCAACAAGAAAAAGACCCCAAACATAGCCAGGACCAAAAAAGGCTGTTGGGGTAGCACCACGAACAATCCAGTACCAAAGTGCAAAAGCACTCCGGCTAACATCCCCATCGCTATCGGCGGCGGCACTAGCGCCAACATTCGACTGAATAACCCCAAAACCCCCAGAATAACTACCGCTAACCCGGACACCAGGTATGCTCCAACCGCTTGCTCCAAAGTATAGCGCCCCAAACTACTCACCAATAAGGCGCTGCCCGCGATTGACCAGGCGATGACAATTGGTTGGCGATACCACAAACTCAGCAGGATGGCAGTAACGCCACTGCCCACCGTCAAAGCCCAAATCCAGGAAGAGAGGTGAGCGTGATCCATTCCGGCGTTAGTGGCAGCCTGAAAAACCAGCACCAAAGCACTGCTATAGGCAATCAGCACTGCCACCAATCCCGCCAGCCAGGTAGTCGGAATCAGGCTTTTTGGTAAATCGCGCAAATTGCGTTTGAGGTTTGCCAGCCCGGTCTTCAGTTCAGAAGCCGGGCTATTCTCACTCTCCGCATCTTCAAGTTTAATCAACGCCCTCATCCCTTCTTCCGCCAGCCTAATTTCGCTCAACCCAGTTTTTTGAGTTAAGCTCCCGTCCGAAAAATCTATTGACAGCGCCACATCTTACCCTTTAACTCATCTGATGGGAAATTGCACTGCCAATGAAGCTGTTATGCCTTTTATATGAGTTTACCGCCGACGCTTCCAGTATTTCAGGCCCAAGCCAAAGCCCAATAAGGTCAGAGCCGCCAGCAGACTGATAATCGCACCCAGCTTGAACGATAGTGGGTCATATTCCACCACAATATTTAATTCCCCAGCGCCGACTGGCAGAGCGGTAAAAGCATAGTTGGCCCGATAGAGCGGGGTATTTTGCCCATTGACCTGAGCCTGCCAACCTGGAAACCAGGTCTGGTCAAGATAGAGATAACCGGGCTGCGGATTATTGACGCTCAGGGTAATTCGGTTGGCGGTGCGACTCACTACCTTCACCGGGGGTGATGAGGTCGGATGCTCGGTCATGAGCGGCGGGGCAACTCCCTTTATAAATACCAGGGTATCCAACGGATTAATTGTACCGTCCAGCAATTCGGCGCTGGCCTGAGCTTCGTCGCGCTCGACTGCCTGATAGACCATGCGGAAGGGTGGCTGGTAGTTCTGGTTTTCGTAAAGATTAATATTGCGCTGCTTGGAGGCCCGGCGCAGTTGTTTAGTATTAGTCGCCTCGATGCCCTGAAAATTCGGGTCGCTGGAATAGGCTATCAGTTGCTTGATATTAAATAAATTGAGCGGAATAGGATTGTCCCAGGCGGGCCAGCGCCCTTTAGCCCCCGACACCAGCGCATTCATCCAGCGCACTTCCAGAGCATCGTAGCTATTGATTTGCTCGATTCCGTACATTATATTGACTTCGGGCGGGAAAATATTATCCTTTGCGGCAGTCGCCACCCGTCCGCCGGATTGGGCTACCGCCGCCAGGGTCGCAGTGCGCGGGTAAAAATACGCCTCGTTGGTCGCGGCCCGATATACTCTGCCAAAAAGCCCCAGTTGCCCGAACAGGGCCAGACCAACCACTATCAGGCCAATCCCGGCATAGCGCGGAAAACGCAGCGCCCCAACTAAACCGACCACACTGGCGATAAACAATCCGCAAATAAACAAAAATTGCGGTATCTCAAAACGCTGCACACTTCCCCGCTCAAACGGCACTAGCCCCGACCCGCTAAACCACCAGAATATTCCGCCCATCGCGGCGAGAAAAGCTACGGCAGCGAGGGCTAGGAATAAGGACTGAGGACTGAGGACTGAGGACTGAGAAATAGGTTTGAGGTTTGAGGTTTGAGGTTTGAATTTCTTAATCGTAAATCGCGGCCTCGCCCCCGTTGGGGGTAAATCGCGGCCTCGCCCCCCTAGGGGGTAAACCGTAAATTTCTTGTCTTCCGTCTTCTCGCCGACCCCCGACCCCTGTAGTCCCAGCATCGCCAGAGCTACCAGAAAGAAGGCCATGTAGCCCATCATGCGCTGTTGGGCGACGCTAATCAGGGAGGCCCGGACGACCAGTTGGAAAATGGGCCAATAGCCGTAGACAATCGAGAGGCCGACTAGCGTGCCACCGACGTAAAACCAGGTCAGCAGATTGCGGCGGGCCAACCATAGAGCGCATATTGCCAGAAAAATGATGGTCGGGCCGACATAGCCGCCACTGATTTCGCTATAAACTGGCTGGGCAAAATCGAGGTCAAAACCGTAAGTCGGGTTGCCGTAGGGGTTGGGCAACAGGAAAGATAACAGCTTGTGGCTGCCAAAAGGCTCACCTTTTTCGCTGGAACGGGCCACCACCGCGAAGCTATTGGCGGTATATTCCAAAAAAGGCAAAAGCTGCACCGCCGCCAGCAGCGCCCCGAAAAGTCCGCTCCCCACGAAAAGGCCCATCAGCCGCGCTCGCGCTGCCCAATTTCCCCAGGCACGAGGCAGCGTCAAGAGCCGATAGAGCAGATACAGCCCGGCGCAGACATTGTTTAGCAAAATGATTTCGGGGTGGCCCGCAAAGACTTCCCAGGCTATCACCAAACTGAAAGCAATCGCAAAGCGGCTATTGGCCCAACGATTACTCAGCCGCAATTCCAGTAAGGCCAAACTGAGCGGGAAAAGTAAAAAGGTGGAAGGTTGCGTGCCGCCCAGCCAAACCACCATAAAGCCCAGATAAGTACAGGCGATGGCCCCAATCAGGGCTACCTCTGCCGGGATTCGCAAGGTGCGGAAATAAAGGTGCGAAAACATCCCCATGAGATAAAGCTGAACGATATGTACCAGCAAAAATCCCCAGCGATGGCCCAAGATAAAATGCAGCCAGTTGACCGGATTAAATATCGCCGTCTGGATATTTGCCAGAAAGGGTCGCCCACCGCCGTTATAAGGTTGCCAGAGCGGAATTTGAAACTGGCCCAGGCTGTGCATCGCAAACTCGCGCCAGGGTAGCACCACTACAATATCATCACTGAGGGTATAATTGTGAGGGAAGAACGGCTTTTCCTCGATTAGAAAAACCGGGAAGCTCTGTAAAATATCAGTCGCAGCATAATAAGTGCTGCCAAACTTGAGGAGCGGCCCACTCATAAAGACCGCGATAAACAGGCCCAGTACCAGACTGACCCAGACCGGCTCCCAGCCCAAAAAGCGACCCAGCCGATGTAACCAGCCGCCCGCCTGCGGTTTCTCAATGTCAGTTGTATCGCTAATCGCCATTCTATTGAGGTATAATAGTTAGGTAAGGCGTGAGTGTCAAACGGGGGTCGGGGGTCAAAACATTTACGATTTACGATTAGAAAATTCCCTCTTGCGTCTTTCGTCCTGAATTTCCCCTCACCCCCGTCCCCCAAAAAGGTGATTAAGCTATGGAGGCCGAGATTGGCCCGGCGCTGCTGGCCCGTTACCGCGAGGAGCGGGCCGGGCAGCCTCAATTTTATTATAGCGAACTGGCAGACCGGGGACGCGCTCTAGCGGAGTTGCGTCCGGCGGTGGCAGATTTTTTGGCGGGCCGAACCGGGCTGGCGGATTTCACGCACCAATTAGCCGGGGGTAGCCGCCGGGAGGTTGGGGCAGCGCGAGGTCGTACCGCCAATCGCTACTGGCGCTTTAACAGTGCCGGGCGACTATTACTCGAAAGCCTCTACAAACAAGCCGAGCAGAGCGGGCGACTAAATCAGGCCGAAACCGCGTGGCGGGCAGTCCTGGTCGCGCCCGCCAACCTGGATAGCGCCGAGCGGCAACTGGACACTTTCGCCGATTTTGTGGAAGAATTACTGCCGGTAGCTCACAATCGTTCCCAGGTTGGGCTGGTGGCTTACGCAATTAGCTATTTTTGGGCGGTACAGCAACCCGAATGGCCGGTTTATGAACGAGTCGTCCGCGAACAACTAAGCCGCCCAAGTCGGGAGAATGAGCCGAATAGCCGCCGCCCCGCCGCCCGCTATCTGGCTTTTTATCTGACCTTCACTCGCTTGAGCGCCGCGCTGGATATTCGCAATAACTGGGAGCTGGAAAGTTTTTTGCACTGGCTGGCCCGCCGCAATTTCAGCCACGCCCGCTGGTTTGGGCGGCCCTCAAAATCAGCCGCTCGCCCTCTCGCTAAAAAAGCGCGGACGGTCAGCGATTTGCAGGGCTGGCTGGAACAAACCTTGCGCCTCGAACTTAGCGAAAACTTTAGGGGACAGACCGGGGAAGACGGACGCTTGATTTTTGCCGCCCCGGAGCGAAGTTATCGCCTAGAACTTTGCCCGGATGGAGCGGGAAGCTGGCGAGCCGGGGCAGGTTTCGACGGCTTTAGTCCGGCAGCCCTGGCAACTCCGGCGGGCGAGGCTACTCTGAGCGAAATAGGCGGCTTTCTTGCCAGCCGCCCCGAATATCACTTTTATACCGCCGGTTTTGAGGAACGAGCCGAACCGCAGCCGGACAACCTGGCGGCGGAGTTTTGGCTTCTGCGGCCCTGGACGGCCCAACAAGGCGCAGCAAACCTGGATGCGCTGGTTTCGGAGTGGCGGCTGTTGTATCCTTTTGTCCGCCGTCTGGCTACTCCTTTTGAGGATGAAATCGGCGACGATACAAATCATAACCGCTTTGAGTATAACGCCGATGAGCCGGAAACCCGTCGAGCAGTCGCCGAAAGTGCTATCGCCTACTCTTATCAGCCGGAATACGCAGTTGAACAGATTGCGCCAGTGGAAACGGAAATCGCCGAAATCTCGCCCGCGCCCGAACCTCGCCACGATGAGGCCGCCAATGCCGAGGTACGCCGCCTTGCCAGCCTAAAACCACCGGCCTTGACTGCCGAGCAACTGGACGGGTTGATTGCTTTTGTCAAGGAGCGGCTAATTATCACCCCTGAAAAGATTACCGAAGTCGTCACCCACCTGGAAGCTGGACGCAATTTGTTGCTGTTTGGCCCACCCGGTAGCGGTAAGACCCGCCTGGCCCGTCTGATTGCCGGACAGATGGGCGCAACCGACCCCGGTTGGTCGGCGGAAAGCGAGGCCGGAAATTACAGCCTGACGACGGCTACCGCCGAATGGAGTCAGTACGATACGATTGGCGGCATCCGACCCGGTTTGGCGGGCGAGAGCGGCCCGAATTCATCCCAAAGCCTGTTCTATTATTTTGAGCCGGGGGTAGTGGCGCGGGCGGCGTTGGCCTGTGAGGAAAGTTTGCGGCGCAACCGTCGCCCGCACTATCTGATTATTGACGAGTTCAACCGGGCTAACCAGGAGCGAGCTTTTGGGGAACTCTTTACCCTGCTGGAATACCGTGACCGCCCCTTACTAGCCGGGGCGCGGCTGGGTCGGGCGGTAGACCTGTTTATTCCCGACGCTTTTCGGATTATCGGCACCCTGAACGCCGATGACCGCAATACTCTTTATGATGTCGGCTTGGCCTTGCGAAGGCGGTTTGCGATGGTCGAAATCGGTTTGCCCCCCCCCAGCGAAGAAAGGCGATTTTTGCCCAGGGCAGTTCAGGCCCGCTTACCCGAAATAAAGCTTACTCCGGTGGGCGATTTTGCAGACCCGGCCCTCAACGCCGCCGCAGACCGCTTGAGCGATTTTGTGGCGGCGGTACGGCCCGACCCGACCAACCCAAAGGCGGGCGGTAAAGAAATCGGGACAGCCCCGCTTATCGAGAGCCTGATTTTCTGCGCCGTCGCCACCGACTATTACTCCGACCCGACCGAAGCCCTTGAGGATGCAATTCTGGCAAATATTCTGCCGCAACTAGACCGCTCGCCCCAGGCGGCCCGACGCGCCCTGGCTGCTGTCGCCCCCGATGGCCCGCTTTCCGGGCTGGGTCGGGTGCGACTAGCTTTGCAGCGGCTGGTTTAGCCATTTCCATGTAATGGTAAGAGAATTGGTTGGATAGGGGCGGCCCTTGAACAGCACTAGATTTTATTTTTATCTAGCTCGCTGGTTCAGGCTATTAAAGGTAGTGTCAAACTGACCAGTTTCGGCGGCATAGCGTAAAAATTTAACCCTTTCGACGCAAATTTCCGGGGCCAACGGCTGCGTTTTCAAAATATTCATGCTCTCTGCAATGAATTCTTCGAGCGGCATCACGTGCGGGTCTTTCTTCGAGCCGGGAAGAAGATCCGTGGCAACGGCGGGTGGTATCAGCTCGATGACTTGCGTGGTGCTATCGCGCAACTGGAAGCGTAATGCTTGGGTGTAGGAATGAATTGACGCTTTCGTAGCACTATAAGTCGGGGTCAGGGCCAGTGGAACGAAAGCCAGCCCGGAGGAGACAGTAATAATCGTTGCCTGAGATTGCTTCTGTAGATGTGGCAAAAGAGCGGCGGTTAGACGGATTGGACCGAGTAAGTTCGTTGTAATCGTCGCTTCCATGTCCGTAAGATTGTCCTCTTGCTTCAGCAGATTTTCCACCCGCATAATCCCAGCATTGTTGATCAGGACGTTGAGCGATGGATAATCCTCCATAACGCGGGTTGCAAATGCGCGGATTGCGGTTGCATCTTCGATGTCTAATACTAGGGATTTCATACCAGGGTTGGCAGCTGTGGTTTCGTCAAGAGCCTGCTCGCGGCGACCGGCAATGATGACTTGATTGCCTAGTGCTTGAAATGCTTCCGCAAGGCCACGACCAATCCCTGAACCTCCGCCAGTAATCAGAATCGTATTACCTGTGATTTTCATAAGGTTATTTACTCCTGTAAAGATATGAGTTTCTAATGTCTATTGACTTTTTAAGTATATGGTATCATACTTACCATTGTAAAGTAGGCACCCGAAAGTGCCATACTTACTATAAGGAGAGTGTAAAATGAGCAAGTTTTCTGTAGTCGATAAAATATCAATGGATGAACCGGAAGCTCAATTAGCAACGTGTCCATCTCCCGTGCTGGAGACAGACCCTCGCATTGAAGCTCTAGTCACCGAGATGATTGGGCGCATTGCAGACAAATGGACAATGGTAATTTTAGAGGTACTAGAGGAATATGGTGAAATGCGTTTTACCCGTTTGGGTGAAATGGCTAAAGGTATCAGTCAGAAAATGCTGGCAAAAACTGTTCGTCAGATGGAACGTGATGGGCTGTTGACACGAACCGTGTATGCGGTTGTTCCACCCAAAGTGGAATATAAGCTGACCGAGCTTGGTCTGAGTCTTAGTGCTGCTTTTTGCGGAGTCTGGATATGGGCCGAGCAGCACTATGACCAGGTGGAACAGACCCGCCAAAAATATGATGAAAGTTTGGCTACTCATTGAGTGGTAACTAAAGTTCGGGAGAACCCGAAAACCTACCATTTAGCTATTGTGATAGGATTTTAATCAACAATTCCAATCAAGTCGGCGGCTTCAGGCGATGGCCCATCCAAAATCGCCAGTTTCGCCAACATCGGACGCAAAAAGCGGGTCTGGTAACGGCGGGCGACCTGGAGCGGACGCAGGTCGGCGGGCTGGGTTTGCAGCCCAAAATCGGCCTCGGCGGTCAAGAGGGCGACGGCATAGAGCGCTGCCATCGTTTCGGACAGCAAGGGCGCGGCAATCTCCTGACCAGCCCGCGTTTGGCCCATTATTCGTTCCACCTGCTTTTCCAGTAGGGATAAGTCGTCTTGTATTGTATCGCGTAACTCAATAACCGCGCTATTCGTGACTGCCGACAATTCTTCTTGAACTACCTCGACAAAAACCGGCCAGGCTGCTTCCCGTTCCAGAGTACGCAGGACATCGAAGGCCACCATATTGATGCCGCCTTCCCAGATGATATTAACATAGGCATCCCGCAACAGCCGGGCGTTAGGCCAATCCTCGATATAGCCATTGCCGCCCCGTAATTCCAGGGCGGCCTGAGCGCCCTGCACCCCATGGTCAGTGGCGTAGCGTTTAAGCAAGCTTATCAGCAGGCGCGAAAGCACCGGGGCATTCTGGCTCTCGCGGCGGTCTGCCAGGTCAAGGCGGTGGGCCGTCGCCAACGCCAGGGAAGTAGTCGCCCGGTTATCCGCCACCATATCCGCCAGCTTTTCAGCAATCAAGGGCTGTTCTGCCAGGGGCTTTCCGAAAGCGACCCGCGCACGAGTGTGCCGGATAGCCTCGACCAAGCCCCGGCGCAAACTACTCGCCCCGCCGACCCCGCTATACAACCGCGTCCCGTTGACCATCTCCATCATCATCACAAAGCCCCGCTCTAGTGGCTCAATCAGATAAGCCGTTGCACCTTGCAGGGTCACTTCGCCACTCGCCATGCCCCGCGTACCGAGCTTGTCTTTAAGCCGGTTGATAACATAAGAATTGCGGCGACCATCGGGCAAAAGACGCGGTACTAAAAATAGACCCAAACCGCGAGTGCCACCCGGTGCGCCTTCGGGCCGGGCCAACGTCAGAATCAAATCCGCCCCGACATTCGAGCAGAACCACTTGTCGCCGCTCAATTCCCAGCCCTCGCTAGTCTGACGGGCGATGGTGGTTGTCGCGCCGACATCCGAGCCACCGGTCTTTTCGGTCATGAACATTGCCCCGGTGTAGAGTTGGTCATAATCGCGGCTGGTCAGGCGCGGAATATAGCTGGCCCGCAATTCGGGTGAACCATATTTATTCAGCACACGCGCCAGAATATCGGTCATCGAAACCGGGCAACTGATACTGCCCTCGGCCTGCCCGTATAGATACATGGCGGCGAACTTGAGCAGTTGCGAGGCCGGGTCGGGGCGGTTACACATTTCCGCCATCCCCAAGCCATAGACCATTTTGCCGATTTCGTGATAACCGGGGTGAAATTCCAGTTCGTCCACTCGTTCACCGCGCCGATTGTACTGATACAAGGTCGGCCCGTGACGCTCGACCACTTCGTAAAGCGGGGCGATTTTTTTGGCGCAGGTCGCTCCCCATTGAGTAAGCAGGGTTTCAGCCTCTTGCCAACCCGTCGGGTCGTCGCGGTAATAGCGGCGCAGAGCCGATTGCAAATGGCTATCGGCGGCATAATAATTTTCCAGCGGCGTAGGGTCAGGTATCGGATGCGACGCTGCCAGGGCCGTCACATCTTCGGGGCGGGTTGCGAGCATGGATTACCTCCTATTAGCAGTGGTCGGTGTCCAGTGTCCAGTGATCAGAAAAATACACTCCTAAGTCCCCTAACCATAAATCGTAAATCTTCTGACCTCCACGGGTAGCATTATACAATATTCCAGAAATAGCAAAAGGCTGGTTTCGGTTTGAGGGCGAGGGGCTAATTAAAAATCTATTAATCATCCTGCAAGAGGTAGAAATTTTTTGGAAACTTGTGGTACAATTAAATTATGGTTAAGAGTGGCGCTTATGATCCAGCTTTCAAGGATGAGATTTGAATCAGCAATCGCTACTATGAAACCCCGGATGGCCTTTAGCCGGGATGCCATATTTCATTTTCTACTGTGCAACAATACTACCAACAATGGGGTTGGTGGGGGGTTAAATACGGAAGCAACCGATTCTAGGCTGTTGCAAGCTTCCGTGATTACTGAGAGCAAAGGAGCTACGACACTATGGCAATGACTTTGAATTTGCGGGCCGACCGTGAGTTATGGAAGTACGTGTATCTCCATTTTCCGTTTTCGGCAAGTTTTCATCTTTCTGTTTTACCAGATTATAACCACGTGTGGGCCGAGCAATTGTATCGGGAGGATCCAATCGTCCGAGATGAATTGCTGACCACTCGCCACCATCGGATTATCAAGGCAATTGAGCGACAGGCCAAGTTGACCGGGTTGAAAGTCAATCCGTTAGCTGTGCCGGTGGCTCCCAGGATGGTGGAGTCGGGCCGCAAATAGCTTTCGAGCAATATTTTACCCGGCTTCAATGGTGAGGCCGGGTCTTTTTATTTGTCCCGACTATAATGAGTTAAAATATGTGGGCAAAAAAATTGGCGACCTGCGAGGTCGCCAATTTTTTTGCCTAACTCAAATTACATTTCGTCGTCGTCGAGTGACACCCGCACTCTGTCGCGCTGTAGCGAGCGGTCCAGGACGTTTTCGATGCCGTCGTTAATGTCATCCACCAGTACTTTGACCGTCAGAAAGCCTTCTTTGATCGCGTTCTTGGCGTGGACGCGGGACTTGGCGGGCAGCAAGTTAATCGGCAAAGTCAAAAGGCCCACATACAAACGCCCCACCTGCCCGACCAAATTGCCTATACCCCCGCCAATCGAGCGGGAAGTACCAACAAAATCGCCCTCAAACTCCTCAACCGCTTCTTCTACGGTTCTACCAGGCTCGTTCACCTTGATTTTTACCTCATCCATATTTTTGCTCCTTGCTCAAAGCCAGGCTGAAATACTGCCAATCCTAAATAATATTTATAACGCATTGCGTCATAACCTCATTATACTTCAATTCCCAACCTTGTCAAGCATCCTGTAGTCAAAACTACTTGCGGGGTTTCGGGCCAAGCCTATAATCAGGTAGGTTCTTAATTTTATGCTTATCTCACTCGCTTACCGCACAAACTGGAAAATTCAGGAGGAATTCGGATGGCAAGGAAAAAGGTGCTGATTGTTGGAGGCGGGCCGGGTGGCGCGACCGCTGCCAAGACCCTGGCGGAACATGGCCTCGAAACCATCGTAATCGAGCGCAGCTTCACCAAGCCCAAACCCTGTGGCGGAGCAGTCCCACCCCTGGTCATTAGCGAGTTTGGGGTACCACCCGAAATCCTGGATTGCCGGATGAAAACCTGCGCGATTTATTCGCCTACTGACCGCGAAACCGATATTGATGTGGCAGGGACAATTCCCACCGACCACGATTATATCGGGATGGTACGGCGCGAGGTCTTTGATAATTATTTGCGCCAGCAAGCCTCGAAAGCCGGAGCGGAAGTGATTCAGGCCAAGTTGACCAATATCACGGTTGCGCCGGGCGGGGTCAAGGCAACTTACATCGAAAATGGCAAGGAAAAGCAGCTTGAGGCCGATATGGTGATTGGGGCGGATGGGGCATACAGCATAGTCGCCAAAGCCCTGGGAGCGCCACGAGTTCCGCAGGCGGTAGCGATGCAGTATCGTATCCGGTTGCCCGAAAGCCAGATGAGTGAATGGCGCGAGCGGGCCGAGCTTTATCTGGGCCAGGATGTTTCGCCCGATTTTTATGGCTGGATTTTCCCGAAGTACGACCATGTTTCGGTTGGAGTCGGGACTGGGCCGGATAAATCGAACCACGTCCGCCAGTATCTCGAAAATCTGCGGGTGCGGGCCGGGCTGAAATTGTCGGATGGCAAGATTTACGCCACCGAAGCCCACGCCCTGCCGATGCGCCCGCAAAAACAAATCGCCTTTGACCGGGCGGTGCTGGTGGGCGATGCTGCCGGAATGGTGGTCAATACCAGTGGTGAAGGTATTTATTGGGCCATGAAGAGCGGCAAGCTGGCGGCGGAAACCCTGGCGAAGTATGCCGATGCTCCCAGCGCAGTGCATTTGATGGAGTATCAGAAGCATTGGAAAAAGCAATACGGCACGATGTACCGCTTTTTGGATAAATTGCAAGACATTTATTATGGGACTGACCGCAAATTTGAGGTCTTTACCGAAATGTGCCGCGACCAGGATGTTCAACGCCTGACCTTCGATAGCTATCTGCATAAGGAAATGGCCCGGATGTCGCCAATCAGCGGACTACGCATCGTCGGCAAGATGGTCTACAACTTTACCCGCTTTAGTATTCCCGGCCTCAAGCCGCGTCCGTTGGCAGTGGTCAGTGAGCAATGAGCAGTGGTCAGTAAAATGCAAGACGGAATACGGAAAGAGCAGTAATCTAGCAAAGACTTGGTATTTTAACTCAAAACTAGCCTATTGACCACTGACCACTGACCACTGCTCAAAAGAGGTGCAAATGATTGGTTTGTTATCCGTGCCGACCTGGATTATCCATATTGGTAGCATCGTGGAATGGGTAGTGGCGATGTGGCTTTTCTGGAAGGTGGGTCGGAAGCTGAATAATGTCTGGCTCAAGCGGATGCCATTGGTGATGCTGCCCTATGGGATAAGTGGACTATGCGCTATCGCCTATCATATTTCGTATGACCAGTGGGACGGCTTTAGTGTGGCCCAAACCTGGCTAACCTTTTTCGGGAGTTGCTGTTTCGCGCTATGGGCTTTTATGCTGCTCCGCTCACTTCCACCGCGCAAGCCCGTCCGAAAAGGGTCGGTACAAGGGGCGAAGGAGGCCGGACGTGAGTAATATCGTATTGAGCCTCTCGATTGTACCTTACTTGCTGTTTCTATATCTGATTTATCGGGTCTGGCGGCTCGACCCTCACCTGATTCACAAAACCTCGCTGATTGGCTTTTCGTGTATGCTTGGCTTTGTGTTTATTACCGCTATCGCCGGAACCATCGCCCTCAAGGTGATGGGCGCACGCACCCTCGGCGAAGTGGACTGGCTGCACGGCCCGGCAGAAGCGGGACTAACCCTGACTAATGGACTGGTGGCGCTGGGCCTCAAAAAACAACTGGACGAAATCGAGCTATCCGAACTGGACGAGGAAGAAAATCTTTCGACGGCGGATAGTCTGCCAGAAACGACCCTGACCGGGGCTTCCCCCAACCTTGAATAATTTAGGGCTTTGAAATACCCTTGAAAATCCGGCCCGAAGCCAGACCCGCCCCGACCACACAGACTCCTGCCAAAAAGAAGACATTTCGCACTCCTATGAAGTCGCCAAACGCCCCGGCTAGTCCCAGCGAAAGCAAATTCATACAGGAAGCCAGAGTAGCGCGGGCCGAGCTAACCCGACCTCGGATATTGTCAGCCACCGCCGCCTGATTAATCGTGACGATTGAAATGTTAATCGGGGTAACGCATAGTCCAATCATAAAATGAGTTATCAACAGTTGCCAGGGACTTTGAACTAACCCGACACCGCCGATTACCACTCCAAAGACTAACAGTCCCAGACTCACCAGGCGGGTAGGCCTGACCCTGGCCGCCAGCAACGCCACTATACTCCCGCTCAATAACATCGCCAGAGTCGCGGCGAACTGCACTGCGCCTAGCCAGGTTTCGGGCGCTTTTAGTTCGTTGACCAAAAGCGGCACAAACAGAACATTGGTCGCGCCCAGCCCTAGCAGCGCCACCCCCGCCGCCGTCAACGTTCCCAACAAGGCCCGGTTATGGGTGGTAATATACAGCCCCTCGCGCAATTGCCGCATAGTCGCCCCGAAACTTTTATCGGAAGCGGTTGCCGGGAGATGGCGCGGAGTCTTGAGGCGACTGACCAACAGCACCGAAACCAGAAAGGTGAGCGCATCCAGCCCAAAGACGGGCCAGAATACCTTAAAAAGACCGGCCATTAATCCCGCCAGCGCCCCACCCAGAGTCAGGCTAATCATCCGAGTGGTTTGGGTGAGGGAATTGGCGGCGACCAGACTTTCGACGGGGACGACCAACGGCAGCATAGCCGATTGCGCCGGAGTGAAAAGGGTGCCGACCCCAGCCTGCAAAAAGCCCAGCAAGTATAATAACCAGACCATATCGGGTGTGCCGACCAACCCAAACCCTAGCACCAGTCCGGCCCGGATTAAATCCGACGAAATCATTATCCGTTTGCGGTCAAGTCGGTCTACATAGACCCCCGCCAACAAGCCGAAAACTACTTGTGGCACTAGCAGCACGATGCTCATCAGGGCGAGCGCAGCACTTGAGCCAGTCAACCGATTGATTAGAATAAAAAGGGAGAGGTTGGTAAGGCTATCGCCCAGGTCTGAAATACCCTGGGCCGCCCACAATAACCGAAAGTCGCGGTTTTTTAGCACCTCGCGCACCGTCAGCGCCCGGCCCGGTTTTTCCACTTGGGTCATTGTCGGCCCTCCAATCCGCCCTCCACCTAACAAATGTTAATGGGTTTGCGAAAACTGTATCAGGGATTGAGGATAACTCCAAATGTAGTTAGCTGCAAGCAATTATCCGCATTGACGTGAGAAATCTTATGCTGTATTCTAGGCTCTATCTAATAGTAGAAAATACATCCTAATAGGCCCGCCAAACGACCCGAAATCACCGAGGAATGAAGTTATGGCACTACCAGCAAGAAATATAGTCGCCCGCCCCCAAGACCAACTTTACACCGCCCAGGACTTTGAATTGATGCCTCAATTTAACGAGGGTTATGAATTAGTGGACGGAAGGCTATTACTGAAAGATATGCCCAACCCGGAACATTCCCTGATAGCTCGGATCGTGACTCGTGCCTATGACCGCTTTGACCCCAATGAACAATCTGGGCGGATGCTGCAAGAAATTAGCGTCAAGCTGAATGTCAAGAATACCCCGGCCCCGGATGTGGCTTTCTGGAAAGCTGACCGTAAACCGAGTCGTAGCCAGACCGCCGCCGACCCACCAGACCTCGCAATTGAAATTTGGTCTCCACACGACCTGGATACTACCAAACGCCAACAAGCCGCCCGTGATAAAGTCCGGCGCTATTTAGAGGCGGGTGTTCCATTGGTATGGGCGATTAACCCCGCAAACCAGACGGTTGAGGTGTACCGTTTGGGCCAACCCCAACCAGCTCAGGTCTTGAGTATTAACGATGCTTTAGACGGCGAGAATCTGATACCCGGCTTTAGGCTGGAACTCAAGCTGCTTTTTGAAACGGACTAAGAACCTACCTATCGAAGTCCCCTATCGCCACCCCCAAAAGCTGATAATTCCCCTGGCAAAAAGACCTGCCCCTGCCCCAATAGTAGCTTTTATTAAGCAAACATTTGAACCGTTGTAATTTTGGGGGCATTAGTGTAGAATTAGGGGCAAAAGTAGATTAACATAAAGCTGAAATAAGCTGGATTGTGGCAAACTTTTGCTCCCCGCCGGGAGCTATATTACTTAACCTTTACCAGACAAAGAGAACAAAATGGCCTACGCTAACCGAGTCCTGCGGGTAAACCTGACTACCATGAAAACCGTAACTATGCCACTCCCCGAACAACTAAAGCGGGATTATTTGGGCGGGCGTGGTTTCGCGGTCAAAATGCTGTACGAACTGCTGCCCAAAGGGACTGACCCGTTTGCCCCTGATAACTTGATGGTCTTCGCTACTGGCCCGCTCAACGGCACAATGGCTCCGGCTGCCGCCAGTCTGACGGTTGCCAGTCGCTCGCCCTTGACCGGCCTTTTGGGGGTGGATACTACCTCCGGTTTCTGGTCAAGCGAACTCAAGTTCGCCGGGTACGATATGATTATTGTACAGGGGCGGTCTGAGGAAATGGTTTATATCGAAATAGACGATGACCGGGTGGAAATCAAGTCGGCGGAATGGCTGCGGAGCCGTACTACTGGCGAAACGATTAATATGCTACACGAGCGGTTGGGCGACGATTTCAAGATTGCGGCGATTGGCCCGGCGGGAGAAAATGGGGTACTGTACGCCAGTATCGTCTGCGACCAGATGGATATTTTGAACCGCACCGGGCTGGGCGCGGTCATGGGGTCGAAAAATCTCAAGGCGATTGCGGTCCACGGCACTCAGGATATTAATTTAGCCAACACTGACCGCTTTCTGACCAAGATGAAAGAGGCCCATAACGCGGTTAAAAATGACCGCATGTTTGGGCCGATGAGCCGCTATGGGACTACCGAATTGCTTAATATCGCCCATACTGCCGGGGCGCTCAGTATCCGCAACGGGCAGGACGGGGTTTTTAATCGCATCATCGGTATCAGCCGCAACACGATAGATAATCTGTCACGCGGGCCGGACAAACGGTTGGGAGACCGGGCCTGTAGTTACTGTATTATGCCTTGCAAAGCCTTTATTGAGACCATCAAGGGCGCGAATGTGACCCGCCGCAATCGGCCTGACTATAATTCAATCGCCAGTATGGGGCCACGCCTGGGCATTTCCAGCGCCAACACTTTGATAGAAGCCAATCATTTATGCGAAGAAGTGGGGATAGACCCGATTTCGTTTGGGGCATCGGTGGCCTTTTTGATGGAATGTTACCAGCGTCGCCTGTTCGACCAGGATGTTTTGGAATGGGGACGGGATGAACTGCTGCTGGATTTGATAAAGGAGACCGCCGAAAAACAAGGAGTTGGCGAACTATTAGCTCAGGGGGTGCGCCGCATGTCGGCGATGTTCCCCGGCAGCAAAGATTTTGCAATGGAGGTCAAGGGCCTGGAAATGCCCGCCATAGAAGGGCGGGCCGCGAAAGCTCACGCTCTGGCAATGGCGGTCTGCAATCGGGGCGGGGATACCGGGCTGCACATGCCCCAGTTCGAGATTCTGGACAAGACCGAAGCCGAAGCCGAAGAAATGTTTGTCTTTGGTAGCGCCGCCAATCCGCAGGACTGGCACGGCAAGGCCAGCATGGTGGTCTGGCACGAATATTATGGGGCGCTGCTCGACTCGGCCTCGATTTGCAAGCATTATGCTTTCACGGCTTACGCTCTCAAGCCCAACGATATTGCCGAGTTTTTGACCTACGCTATCGGCACGACGTTCCGGGAAATGGATGTGATGATGATTGGCGAGCGTATCAGCACCGTCGAGCGGCTGTTTAATCTGCGCTTTGGCATGAACCCGACCTTTGATGACACCCTGCCCAAGCGGTTGCTGAACGAGCGGCTGAATGATGGCAAAGCCCAGGGCCAGGTTACGGAATTAGGCCGGATGCTGCAAGAGTATTATATGTTGCGCGGCTTCTCGGATGATGGGATGCCCCGAATGGACAATCTGCAAAGCCTGAATATCGTCAGCGAGCGCACGCCAGCCCGCTAAATCAAGGAGTAAACTTGAGTAACAGCCGGGTTATGAACCTTAACTAAATAATCCAGGTATCTTTAACGGTGATAGGGGCATCAGTCCGATTTATCGGGCTTCGTGTCCTAGCCCGGCGGCTTTGCCAAAAGGCACACTAGCTGTAGCCCCGGTGCGCTCAAGCGGTAGTCCCTATCTAGCAAAACACGGGTTATTTTGTCAAATGTCATAAACCCAGGAAATTAGCCAATTTACTTATCGAATTAAGCGCCGTCGCATGGTGTTGACTGCCAGAGTATAGGTCACAAGGGCCAGAGCTATTAGCCAGACTAGATAGCCCAATAATTCCCACGAGATTTGCCCGTTGAACAAAGCGCGGGTCAATTGCATCGCCGGGTAAAGTGGTGAGAAGTAAACGACCCACCGAAACGCTTCCGGCATACTGGCTACCGGGAAAAAGATACCGCTAAACAGCTGCATCGGTATCACCCCCAGAGTAATATAGTAGTTATAAGAATTGATGCTCGGCACAAAGGCGGTGACGATAATCGAGAGGCTGGCAATCATAAAGCCGGTCAGTAAGGCCACCGGCACAATCAAGATCGCCCACCACGACGGGATAAGCTGGATAACCACCAGTACCACCATCACGCTGCTGCCGGTCAACCCGGCGCGAGTGGCGGCCCAGGTGATTTCGGCGCTGACCACTTCTTCCAGACTAATTGGGGTAGCAATAATCGCATCAAACATCTTTTCGATTTTCATGCGAATATAAGTCCCAAACATGCACTCAAAAGAGGCCACAAATAAGACCGCGCTCATAATGATGCCTGGCGCGATAAATTGTAGATAAGTAGTGCCGCCGACCTGACCCGCCACAAAACCGCCCAACCCAAAGCCGAAAGCCGCCAAAGTCATTACGGCCTCGACAAAGGGCGGCCATAGCTCGGTTTTCCAGAGTTGCAAAAAAGCATCTCGGTTGCGCTGCCAAACTCGCCGTGCGCCTTGCGAAAAAGGATTCGGAATCAAGGTTGAAAATTGAGGAACGACGGAGGCGGAAGGAATTTCAACCGTCGTCTCAAATCTTATAACTTTTCCTGTAAATTCTCTTGGAACTTCTTTTTGCTCGTTCATTTTTAGCTTTATCCTATAAATATACCAACAATTTTTAGCTCTCATCCAGACTATGCCCGGTCAGGAGCAGAAAAACATCTTCCAGGGCGGCGCGGCGATGGAGCATATAGTTTAGTTCGGGCAAGACAAAATTCTGGAAGGCCCAGGGTTCACGCCCGAAAAGATAGACCGTATCCCCGGCTTGCTCCACCCGAATCGGACGCTCGCCAATCAGGTCGGGCAGGTTTAACTGGGGCAAGGACTCGGCCCGGATTTCGATGACCTCGTGACCGACCATCTGCTGCACCAACTCTAGCGGCTTGCCTTCCGCCAGAATATGCCCCTTGTCCATTATCACCAGGCGGTCACAAAGCTGGGTTGCTTCTTCCATATAGTGGGTGGTCAGCACCAGCGTCACCCCATTCTCCCGCAAATAGCGCAATTTCTGCCAGACCAATTGGCGGGCGGCAGGGTCAAGGCCGGTGGTCGGCTCATCCAGAATAATCAGCTTGGGTTTGTTTATCAGGGAGCGAGCAATTACCAAGCGTCGTTTCATCCCACCCGAAAGCTCGTCCACCGGGTTATTCCGCTTGTCGCTCAACTGAAAAAGTTCCAGGGCTTCTTCGGCCCGCCGTCGGGCCTCGACTTTTTCAATCCCGAAATACCGGGCATAGACCAGTAAATTCTGGATGACATTCAAAGCTGTATCGAGGTTATCGTCCTGCGATACTACCCCGATTTGAGCCTTTATCAAGCGGTCATTGCCCGTCACCGGGTAGCCCAAAACTTCCAGCTTTCCCGCCGTAATCGGCGAAAAACAATGCAGCATCCGAATAGTCGAGCTTTTACCTGCTCCATTCGGGCCAAGCAGCCCAAAACATTCCTGGCGATAGACCGAAAAATCAATTCCCTTAACTGCCTCAAAATCCTTATACCGTTTATACAGCCCACGAGCGACAATAATCGCCTCCTGCTGCTCCTTAACCGGGACAACCGGCTGCACTTGTGGTTGCATTTTGCTCCTCTAAAACAGTGGTCAGTAGTCAGTGGTCAGTGGTCAGTAGGAAATTGTTGAGTGCTGAGTACTGAGAAAGTCTGACTAATGATTGGCATTTTAATTCAAAACTCAAAATTCAAAATTCAAAACTCTCTTACCTTCAACCCTATTATACATTCAGGTAAGCGATTAGGAAAATCGGTTGGCGATGTAGCAGGGCGAATTGGTCTTACAAAATTTTAACCTTGTATGGTTGACACCGGGCAAGGGGTAGTATATGATAAGGATAACTGGTTACTGCGAAAGCTGGCTTTGCAGCCGGTTTTTTTAATCGCAGTGATAGCATGATGTCAGGTTATAATTGTTCAGGAATATACCGCAACTCCACGTCGCGCTTGACCCAATCAGCGCGGTAGCCGCCAAGACTAGGACTGAACTCTGTAGCGTAGGAAATCGGTACATTACTCCTCTAAATTTAAGCGGCCCGGTTTGTTGTAAGATGGTTTAGCTGGCAGCTTTGCCAGAAGCGATTTTAACTATCGGCTATGGCAGGTTTTGAGAGAGTGATAATCCCGCCGTGCGGATTATACCGGAGCAGGTCTGTTACCCCGACCTGTCAGGGTTTTTGGTAAGCTTATAGAGCTTGGTAGCGTAGTTGTGCGCTATCGCTAGTTTTATAACTGTCAAAGCCGGTCACAACGTCTACAGATTCGGAATGGAGCGAGTTGCGAGCCGATAGGGAGGCGCAACTTAATGAACCCACCGGATGCCTTCAATTTTGGGCGGAGAATCAAGGACCTCAAGCGAACCTATAACAAAACCTACGCCGATTTGACCGCCGGACTTAAACTCAGCCGAGAAAGAATAATTCAACTGGAAGAAAACGAGCGCGAACCAACCGAGTTGGAAATCCGCCGTTTTGCCGATTTCTTTGGTATCACCCCGGAAGAACTGAACCAGTATGATGGCCCACCCCCCCGTCCCTTCGGGTCGCCCGGCGGTGGTGAGCGTGGCCCTTCTTATCAACCCCAACCTTTTGATAACCGCCCCAATCCTGGTTACGGTCCGCCCCAGGGCCAGGGTAATTACGGCCCCCCGCAAGGCCAGGGTCAGGGCAACTATGGCGGGCCAAGTTACAATCAGCCCCAGGAACGACGCGGCGGCTACGAGCCTCGCGGCGGCAATTATGATGGGCCGGGCGGTGGCAACTACAATGACCGTCCCCCACGTGGCCCAGACCGAGGCGGCTACAATGACCGTCCACCGCAGCGTGGCCCAGACCGAGGCGGTTATAATGACCGTCCACCGCAGCGTGGCCCAGACCGAGGCGGTTATAATGACCGTCCACCGCAACGCGGCCCTGGGGGGCCGGGTGGCTTTAATGACCGTCCACCGCAGCGTGGCCCTGGGGGGCCGGGGATAGGTGGTGGCCGACCCCAGGATGAGGCTGACCGTCCGCCGCGCCCGGCCCGACCACCCAAACCCAAAGAGCCGAAACCGGCGAACTCTGGCGAACCCAAGCTGGTGATGAAATATACTGCCGAGCAATTGGGCGATATTGAGTCGGCCTATCTGCGTAAGCAACGTGACCTGAAGGTATCCTTGAAGTTCACTTTTTTGAACGGACAGGAATATACCGGGGTCGTCAGCGACTTTACTCCTTTTACAGTCCATATTATTGACCAGACCACCGGGGAGGAAGTGATTTTACGCAAGCTGGCGATGGCTTACTACCGCAAGGCCGATGCTATCGAGGAGGCCCGCATGTCGCAGAAGCCGGAAGAGGTTTAGCCATGAGTTTAGGTTCGTATATTATCTATTTGCGAGCGGCTAAAGGTGGGCTTACCCCTCGTGAACTGGCCCTGGAAGTCGAGATGCCGGAGCATTATATCCACGCCATTGAGTTGGAAAAACACGGTGGCGATATTGAGTCGCGCACCAAGCTGGCGACCTATTTTGATATTCCAGTCGAAGATTTTAGCGATTACGCCCGCAGCACTCACACCCGCTTTATGGATTTGCTTAAGAAGGAGCGAAGACCCCAGGTCGGGTTTTTGCTGATGAACGGCGAAACTTTGCAAGGCACGGTGGATGGCGCGGATAGCAGCATCATCAAGATTGTCGAGCTGAATACCGGCATCAAGACCATTTTGCAGCGCCACGCTATCAAAAAATGGTGGGCCATCCGGCGACCCGGTCAGAGCGACCCGGAACGGCGACGACCTCCGGCGGGACGGCCTCAGTCGGGCGGCTATCGGCCCGGTGGGGGCGGGGGCGGAGACCGACGACCCGGCGGCTTCGGTGGCCCTCCTCGACCCGGTGGCGGTGGAGATCGGCGGCCCGGCGGCTTTGGCGGCCCACCCCGACCCGGTGGCGGCAATGGCGGTGGACGACCCGGCTTTGGCGGCGGAGACAGCGGCCCACGCCCACCCCGCTTTGACCGCCCCGAACCCGGTAACGAGCGTGAACCAGATTCTCGCCCACCTCGAAGCTAATTTATTATTAACCGGAATTTAGTAAAACAGGATTTTGGTAGAAAGGAACTATAAGTTATGAACAAACGAAAGAATGTCGCTTTACGTAAGCATCGCGTCAAAGCCAAGAAATTGCGCGACCGCAAAAAGGCTGAACGGACTGTAACTGCGCCCCGCCGCTAGAACCATTTTTTAACTTTTTACAATCAGCTATCAGCCTTATTTTATGGGCCGATAGCTGATTGTTTTTGGAATACTTATTGAAATCTAAAATCTGGAATCGAATATCTAAAATCGAAGGCCGAAGGTCAAAGACCTAAAATCGAAAGTCAAGGGAATTTTAGATTTCAGATTTCAGATTTCAGATTTCAGATTTCAGATTTCAGATTTTAGATTTTAGATTTCAAAGAGGAATTTAACATGCGCCCAGTACGACTTAAAGAGGTAAGCCCGCCGGAGTTGGCCCGAATCAAGCAACGGGCGGCAGGTGAGAACGAAACTATTACCGCTCGCGCCCGCGAAATTATGGAAGCGGTGCAGCAAGGCGGGGATACCGCTATTCACGAACTGACCTTGAGCCTGGATAAGGCCGACCTGTCGGCTTTCGAGGCGACCCCTCAAGAGCTTGAGGAAGCCTATCAGCAGGCTTCGCCCGCAATGCTGGCGGCGCTTGATCAGATGGTCAGCAACATTACGGCCTTCCACCGTACTCACGTCCGGTTAGAAGAAGAACACGTCCAGACAACCGAGGGGGTCGAACTTTGGCGGGTATGGCGGGCCATCGAGCGGGTGGGCCTGTATGTACCGGGCGGACGCTCGCCGCTACCTTCGTCGCTGCTGATGACCGCGATTCCGGCCTCAATTGCCGGATGCCGGGAGATTATCGTCTGTTCGCCCCCCAATAAGGAAGGCCGTCTGCAAACCCCGATTGCGATTGCCGCCGCCCACCTCAAGCTGCCCAATCTGCGGATTTTCAAGATTGGGGGAGCGCAAGCGATTGCGGCGATGGCTTACGGGACGGCAACCGTCCCAAAGGTCTACAAGATTTTTGGGGCGGGAAATCCCTATGTGACCGCCGCCAAAGTGCTGGCCTTTAGTCAGGGTTTGGTCAGCATTGATATGCCGGCTGGCCCAAGCGAGGTGCTGATTATCGCCGACAAAAGCGCCAATCCTGCTTTTGCCGCCGCCGATTTCCTCTCCCAGGCTGAACACGCCGACGACTCTTCGGCGGTGCTGCTGACCGATTCGCCCGAACTAGCGGAGGCGGTCTGCAAGGAAATCGCCCGGCAATTGCCGTTGCTTTCGACGGCAGACCGGGCCAGCAATTCACTGGAACGCTTCGGGATGGTGGCAATCGTGGATACTCTGGCGGAGGCCGTCGAGTTCGCCAACGACTACGCCCCGGAACATCTGGAGGTTTGTACCGACAATTTTGAGGAGTTGCTGCCGCAGTTGCACAACGCCGGGACGGTTTTTCTGGGCCACTATACCCCCGAACCAAGCGGCGATTATGTATCGGGCCTAAACCATGTCTTGCCAACCGGCATGAATACCAAAATGTTTGGGCCACTGGCAGTCGAGAGTTTTGGCAAAAAGATGCAGGTGCAGCGCATGACCAAAGCGGGTCTCGCGGCCCTGCGCCAGAGTGCCGAAACGATGGCCGACATCGAAGGTTTACCGGCCCATAAACGGGCCATAAATATTCGCTTCGAGGACGAATAAAATAGCCATGAGGAATTAGGGATGAGCCATGAGGCCAAAGGTGTGTCCCTAATCGTAAATCGTAAATCGTAAAATAGCAGTGAGGGATAAGGGGTGAGGACGGAGGAAGTTGCCAGATGGATAGGAAAACCAAAATAAAGTCAGGTCGGCAGATTTTGCTTTTGAGCCTGATATTGGCAGGGATATTTATCGGACTAGCAGCTTATAGCACGCTCGCCGGGTCTGAACCACAACCACAGCCAGGCGCAGGTGGCGCGTGTCGCGGCGCGGCCTGCCCGACTGCTACTCCGTCAGATAGCAACTCGGATGACCAAAAAATAGAAGCCGCCTGGAATGCCGCCGCCACCCGATGTCCCAAAAACGAATCTGGCACAATGCTTTACAAGTGTGTCGAATTTGCTAAACTGTTTGTGAAGGAACTGGCAAAACGCGGGCTGACCGAGAAGATTGTTACTTTACAGGCTGGACAATCTGATATGGTTTCCAGCCGTTGGAAAGATAAAAGAGAAGCTATAGCGTTTAGCCAAGGCTTTCATGTAGGAGTCGAAGTCAATGGAAAAGTGTATGATAATCTAACATTTGACGGTTTAGCTTTGGAAGAATGGCGCTTGACGTTTGAAACACAAATTGAGGCAGGGAGATATGGGCCACCTTCAATTGTATCAAACCGAAAGTGACAGAGCCGATTTATTCTGTTGAAAGGGGAGGATAAAATGAATAAAGAACAAGCTGAAAGATTGATTAAATTCCTGGCGGCGGTCAAGACTAGACCGGCCATTCATATTGGTAGATACGACGACCATCGAGCGGTTCAAATCTTTCTTTCAGCGGTTTATAGTACCTGCCAGATTTCAACAAAATTTGACTATGAGCCATTCCAAGCAGTGGTCGAGCGGCGAGGCTGGACCCCGACCGGCGAAGGTTTAGCCCCTTCCATGCGCGAGGCTGGGCTTTCGGATGAACAAATTGTGATTGAAATGATAGATATGCACATTGAAGCTTACAAGCAGATTTTCCAGCTGAATTGATATTGGATTGAGGTAAGAGGAAAAGTATGATAACCGGATACCGCCTGCAAAACTTCAAATCGTGGAAAGATACCGGGCCGATTACGCCCTGATCCTTGCAAAACACGAGGTTAAGCTTGAACAGCTTTGCCCGGAAGAGATAGCCAAGAAAAGAGGGCGGAATTGAACCAAGCAAAAATAAACCTGGATAGCATGATGCGGCCTGATTTGCTCGAATTGGAAGAGTATACCCCGATTGAGCCGCTAGAGAAATTGAGCGAACGGCTGGGTATTCCGATTGAGAAAATTGTGAAGCTGGATGCCAACGAAAACCCGTGGGGTTGTGCGCCCGCCGCCCTGGAAGCTCTAGCCGCCAACCGCTATTATCATATCTACCCCGACCCGTCCTGTCTGTTTTTGCGCGAGGAACTGGCCCGCTTTACCGGCTTCGATGAGGAGCGGCTGTTGGTCGGGAGCGGCTCGGATGAATTGCTGGAACTGATTATCCGGCTGTTTGTTACCCCTGGCGATAACATTATTGATTTAGTGCCGACCTTCGGAATGTACTCGTTTTTGGGTAAGCTCTATCAGGCCGAGGTGCGCCCGGTTCAGCGCCGGGCGGAGGACTACAGCATAGATTTAGCTGCGACCCTGGCGGCAATAGACCAGCGCACTAAAATCATCTTTGTCTGCACCCCTAATAACCCGACTGCCAACCCCTGTTCGGAAGCGGTGGTGCGCGGTCTGCTCGATACCGGGCGACTGGTGGTAGTGGATGAAGCCTATCACGATTTCGCCGGACAGAGTTTTGCGGCCCTGGCGAATGAATATGATAATCTGATAATCCTGCGTACTTTTAGCAAATTGAGCGGGCTGGCAGGGCTACGGGTGGGATATGGCATCTTCCCCGAAAAGATTATCAAGCACCTGTGGAAAATCAAGCAGCCCTATAACGTCACGGTGGCAGCCCAGGTCGCAGCCCTGGCATCGCTGCAAGACCCGGAATGGTTGCGGCAGAGCGTTGGGCAGATAGTGGCGGAACGCGCCCGGCTTTTTGGATTATTGCAAGGGCTGGACGAAATCGAGCCGTTGCCTAGCGCCTCGAATTTTATCTTCTGCCGGGTCAGGCGCGGCAGCGCCCAAACCGCCAAGCTGGAACTGGAGAAACGCGGGATCTTCATTCGCTACTTTAACAAACCGCTTTTGCAAAACGCCTTTCGGATTAGCGTCGGGAGGCCTGACCAAACCGATATCTTAATGCAAAACTTACCCGAAATTCTGGCTAAAGGTGCTATAAGTTAGAGGTAAAATAAAAGCTTTATCACTGAATGCCCCAAATCTAAAGTTAATTGAGCCTAAACTGAAAGTGAAATTCTATGTCTGATAAAATCATAATTGAGGTAGAAGATGGCGACGAGCTGGAAGCTGAAAAGCCGATAGAGGAATTCGTCAGTGGTGCATCTGCCGAAGAATTCGAGGAATTTGAAGCTTTCGAGGCCAAAGCTGGTAAGGGTTCAACCAAACGGCGGAGTCGTCCGCGCTTCGATGCCCAGGGCTTGCGAGACCGATTGCGCGGCTTTACCAATCCTATCGGCTTTTTCTGGCGGGCTAATTATGCCCAGACCGACCTGCGCGAAGTAGATTTCAGTAACCGAGACATGCACGCCTATAATTTCACCGGGGCAGACTTGCGCGGCGCGAACCTCAGTGGGGCAAGTCTGATGGGAGCGAACTTCATCGGGGCGGATTTGCGGGGCGCGAACCTCGATAAGGCTGACGCGCACGGCTGCGACATGCACGGCGCGAAAGTCCAGGGCGCATCTTTCCGCCACGCCAAGTTGATTGGCGCAAACGGCAGCGGCAGCGATTTCAGCGAGTGCGACTTTACCGGGGCGGATTTGCACGCCGTCAAATTCCTGAATTCCACGTTGGTCAATGCCAAGCTGGTCAGCACCAAACTGCGCGGCTGCGATTTCTTCCAGGCCGATTTGACCGGCACCGACCTGACCGGAGCGCAATTACACGGCGCGAATTTCGTCCGGGCCAAAGGCTTGAAGGGGGTAAACTGGAAAGAGCTAAAGTTTTAGGCCGCACCTTGATAAAATCCCGAATATAAACCAGAAAAGAGGCTGCAACAGCCTCTTTTCGCTTCTTGTTTCTAAATTCGCGCTGTCTCTGGCTAAAAGCTGATAAAACCCTAAAATACCAAGTAAGCCAAAGACATACCGCCAAATACCGCCAGGAGAGCTATCATAAATAGGGTCAATTTCAGGCTGGTAGAAAGGTTGGGGGTGGCCCGATAGTCCATTCGGCGGGTGTAGCGTTGGTGGATCGGTAAGAAATTCTTGCCCGGCATCATCATGACCAAAATCTCCACGACTTATATCTATGGCTCGGCTGCTTTTTCGCTTTAGGCCGACCAAATTTTGAACTTAATACGCCCTAATCACAATGTTAGTATAACCTAACCTCGCGCCAACTGTCAATCCCGATTCTTTCGGCTTTGAGCAAATTTCGGGCAAAGGGTTTATAATGAAAATTAACAGGGATGTACAGGATAGACAAGATAAAAGGGGTCAGTAGATTTACGATTTACGATTGAAAACGGTCTGAGGTATTTACTCAGTCCTCAGTCCTCAGTCCTGTATTTCTCTGACCATCGACCACTGCCAAAGGAGTGGCATAGTTGAGCGACAACGAGCCATTAATTGCTACCTACCAATTAACCAAACGCTATAAGGGCAAACTGGCGGTAGACCAGGCGCAGTTCAGAGTCGAGCGGGGCGATGTCTTTGGGCTGCTAGGGCCAAACGGGGCGGGCAAAACCACCATTATTCGGATGCTGCTGGGCCTGGTCAAGCCAACCGAGGGCCGGGCCATGCTTTTTGGCAAAGACATCGAGACTAACCGCAGTCATATTCTGCGGCGCACCTCGGCGATTGTTGAAGCGCCCGCACTTTATCCTTACCTGAGCGGCTGGGACAATTTGCGGGTGATGGCCCGCATGTCCGGCATTACTGACCGCCAAAGGCTGGAATGGGCCCTCGATCAGATGGGACTACTCGACCAGGCCAAAGTCCGTTTTCGGAATTATTCGCTGGGAATGAAACAACGGCTGTGCATCGCCGCTGCCCTCCTGACCGACCCTCAGCTTATTATTCTGGACGAACCGACCAACGGCCTCGACCCGGCAGGGATGCGCGACATTCGGGAACTAATAAAACAGCTTGCCGCTCAGGGCCGCACCGTATTTCTATCCAGCCATCTTTTGAACGAAGTCGAGCAAGTCTGCAACCGGGTGGCAATTATCGAGCGCGGCACTATCGTCACTCAGGGCCGAGTGGAAGAATTACTGGCAAAACGCACCTTTGTCCATCTGCGGATTCACCCCACCGACATCGAGCGGGCCGAGGAAATTCTCAGAAATCTAGCCTGGGTCAAAAGTCTGCGGCAGGAAGGCGAATACCTCATCGTGGAAGGCCCGCTAAACCAGGGCGAAGCCCTTAACCGGGCGCTGGGGGAGGCCGGTATCTATGCCTCCGAAATTGTACCGCGCAGCCTGTCGCTGGAAGAATACTTTTTGTCCGTCACCGGACAACTCCAAGCCGCTTATCCAACCTTGCCCGCCTCTATTTCGGCTTCTGTAACCCCGCCGGAGGAAGGAGATGTATAATCTGGTCAGCGCCGAAGTCCTCAAACAAAGCCGCTCCGTTTTCTTGCGAGTGGCGCTGCTTGTGCCGTTAGGGTTCAGCCTAACTGTTCTAGTAGTCTTGCTGGCTGGGAAATTTTTCGGGGTGGCCTATGGCAATCTGGCGGATACCGCGATACCTGGCGGCCCGGATGTCGGCAAAGGGGTATTCGGCTTTGGGGCTACCGTCGTAATGCTGGGTATTGGGCAAATCTACACTATCGGGCTGGTGGCGATTGCCGGGCAGGTGATTCAGGGCGAGTTTAATTGGAGTACCATAAAGATGCTGGCAATCCGCGAGCCGTCCCGCACCCGCCTGATTCTAGCGAAAGCAGCTTTTATGGCACTATACATTCTAGCCCTGGCAGTCGTCATTTTTATAAGCTGGATTATTTATAGCTTCGGGCTGAAATTTGTCTATAACCTGCCGTTTGACTTTAACGACGACGATGCTACCGCTTTTGGAAAGGGGCTGCGGCAACTGGGCGGAGTAATGTTCATCTGTCTGGTGTGGAGCTTGCTGGGGATGGCGATGGCGGTGCGTTTCAAATCGCTAA
Organism: Chloroflexia bacterium; assembly: GCA_038245615.1. Taxonomy (GTDB): domain Bacteria; phylum Chloroflexota; class Chloroflexia; order Chloroheliales; family Chloroheliaceae; genus 54-19. The sequence continues at coordinate 49,559 of JBBRSG010000027.1, forward strand.
TCGCGACCATTATCGCCTATGTAATCTATAGCACCCTGGACGGGTTGCTCTCGTCCATCGGCGCACGGGCGATTAATGGCGACCTGGGGAGCGATTTTCCCGGCTGGCTAGAGCCACTGATAAATATCGCCAAGTTTGTCTGCCCCTTCACGATTAATACCAATTATGCTCGACTGGTGTTAGCTCCCGGCAACCCGGCGCGAGTAGCCAGTATTTCATCAATTCAGGCCGTTTTGGTTATGTTGGTCTGGGCGGGCCTTTTTACTCTGCTGGCGGCTCGTATCTTCACCACCCGCGATATTACGGACTAGCGGTTAAATCGCCCCCGCCACCCGCGGGGTAGAGCCGATTATTTGAATTTCCTCCTCAATCTTCTCAGGAGGTATAACCGAAGGCGAGTTGCCGGGCGGTCTACGTCCCCAATCACTTTCCACACAATAGCGAAACAGGCGGTCAAAGAAGGTTTTGGGCGAGGGCGGAGCAATCGCGGCGGAAGCGAGGGCCTGGGCCGCTTGCCGATTGTCAAATTCCAGATTGAGGGCAAAATAGGGATAATACGGCTCGCCCAGTTTGAGGGTCTTTAGAGAATGGTCGGAGAGCAAAAGCTTGAGAGGCCAATTTTCAATCGGCTTGAGCAGCATCGGATGAATCAGGGTGGGCGGTTTGACCTGGAAAAAGCTAATCGCGGCATCCATCATCTGCCGCAAGGTTATCAAGCTCTCGCGCCCGGCGGTCAAATGGTAACACTGGTTAAAGGTTGCCGGGCGCTGGCTCAATTCGACTACCGCCGAGGCGACGTAATCCACCGGTACAAGGTCAATCCGGCAGGATGCTACTCCCGGCACCACTTTCATTTGACCCATCGAATAGACCCGTAAAGGCCAGTAAAAAGCCTTGAAATTGCTGGTTTCCCCGGTGCGACTATTGCCAATAATTATGCTGGGTCGGTAGACTGTAGTCGGAAATTCGCCCCGATAGCTCCGCACCAACAATTCAGATTCATATTTAGATTGCTCATAGGTATTATGAAACCCGGCCTTGTGTTCCAGTTCGGTTTCATATATAACCTTACGGCGCTTTCCGGCGACATAGGCCGTTCCTACATAGTCGAAGCGAGTCTCGCGCCCCTGGCGGCAAGCTTTGGCGGTCAATTCCAGCACTCGGCGCGTACCTTCCAGGTTAATTTCACGGGCTTCAGCAATCGGTTGGTCGAAGCGCACCGCCGCCGCGCAGTGTAGCACCTGCGAAAGCCGCTCGGCTGCCGCCTCGTAAAGCTGGGGCGATAGGCCCAACCGGGCCTCGCTGAGGTCGCCATCTAATACTGTTATACGTTGCAAGGCCGCTTCCAGTTGCTCGCCCTGTAACTGGTGGCGCAAAATAGCCTTGACCCGCCGGGTCGCCCCATCCGCGTGTTTTTTCGACCCACCCCGCGCCAATACCAAAAAATGGTCGTTGGGCCGGGCCACCAGCAATTGATAGAGCAATTCCTGGCCCAAAGCCCCGGTAGCGCCGGTCAGCAAAGTCAGTGGTTGGTCGGGCAGCAGGTTTGGGTACTTGGGCGAGTCGAATGGCATCTGATACACCTTTCTGCCGCAAAACTACCACGGCCATCACAATTATCCGGTCTGGATACCAATTTGCAAAGGGAGAAAAAGCAAAACTGACCGCAGCGGCGGCTTATTATTTCTGTTTTAAAAACATAGTCTAAAACCGGGGTTTGAGCAGTAGCAGAGGCTACACTGATGATTTTTAAGAGTCTTGGCTGGCTCACCTTAAACAATTCTGGCCCGGATATAGGCGCTGGAAAAATCAATTGTGATTGTTTTATCGTGCTGTACCCATAATATAATAAATCTTCCGATATTCAGATATGATAGCTTGCATTATAGCATAAGTTGGTAGTCAAGCTATTTTGTTACTTTTAGCCTATTGCAAAACCACCGGGGCTATGATATGTTATGTATATCAGAGTTAGTTATGTAAATGATAACGCTCGTTTGAGCCGCTTATTTGGAACATATCACAGGAACAGGCCAGGCAATCGAAAGCGGTTGGCGGTGCGGGAGGCGCAACCACTTTGGCCGATTACGAAGCGCAAAAACCCTATATTAATCATGCCTCCGGCGACTCTTCTGAAAATTCTCAGGAGTCGTCTAATTTTGATTTGACTCAACTTCAGGACTTTTTGCTGGCCGATATTGCCGCTCCGCCGACTACTAATTCTCCCCGTGATTTGACGGTTGAACAATTGGAAGCACTATTGGCAGAAAAACGCCGCGAGGAAGCCCGCCGCGCTCATCGCCAATTGCGGGCCAGCCAGAACCAACCCGGTCAGTTGCCCGCCGCCCCGAAATCTCCAAATTCCGAGGCTAAATCCGCTCCAAACCCGACCCGCTGCCCTGTCGCCTCGAATAATTCTCTGCCAATAGCTAATTCGGGGACGACTGGGCCATCAGCCTACGACCTGGCGAAAGCCCAACGCTTCGAGCCAGCCGGTTTGGTGGCCCATTCTAAACACGACCCCGAACAACCGAGGGGCGAACAGCGGGTGCTAAATTTTTTGGGTTATACGGTTGAAGCTCTGGTTATTCTGGCGGCACTATTTCTGTTCGCAAACTGGGGATTGCAGCAGGCCGGAGTTTCATTGAACGTGCTTGGCCCAGCTCCGGTTGCCGATTTTTCAGTCGTACCATCTCGGCCCGGCGGGATTTTGCTGGTGGCAAATGCGGGGGGTA